>NZ_AP018448.1:3429642-3741428 GCF_030294945.1 Streptomyces graminofaciens
GCCGCCGAGGTCGGCATGGAGCAGTCGGCGTGTTCCCATCAGCTGCGGCTGCTGCGCAATCTGGGGCTGGTGGTGGGCGAGCGGCGCGGCCGTTCCGTGGTGTACGCGCTGCACGACCACCATGTCGCCGAGCTCCTCGACCAGGCCGTGTACCACGTGGAGCATCTGCGGCTGGGGATCAGCGACGTGGCCGAGGCCGACTGAAAGACGCGGGTGGGCTGCGGCGGTTCGGGGGCGTCGGCCGGTCGGGCCGGTCGGGCCTGTAGCGCCTACTCCGCGGGCAGTGGGGGGAGAACGCCCAGCACGCCGCCGAGGACGCCGGTGACCGTGCCGATCATGGGGTCCAGGAGGCCGGTGACCGCGTCCAGTACCTCGCCGAGGTCGAGTGTGGTCGTCAACGCGTCGGTCAGGTCTTGGACGGCGGTCTGGAGCGAGCCCACGACGTCCGTGACCGGGTCCGCGGTCGGAGCGGGCGAGCGGCGTGTGTGCCGCAGGGCCGTGCTGTCGAGGTCGCGCAGCCGCTGCTGGACCTTGGTGTTCGCCGCTTCCAGGTCCTTCGCGTACCGTGCCGCCTCGGTCGGTGCCAGACGGCTGCCGCCGCGTTCGACGAGGGATGTCATCACGTCCAGCAGCGGGGTGAGTGCGCCTTCGTCGTCCAGCTCGTCCAGCTCGTCCAGCGCGTCGAGCTGTGCCAGGAGGGCGTCCAGCCGGGCTTCCGACCACGACGTGTCGAACGTGGCGTCCGACCACGACAGGTCGGACTCCATGCCGGAGTCGATGTCGGACCACAGCGCGTCCCACTCGGCGTCGGACCACTCGGCGTCGTCCACGTCGTCGAGGTGGCTCAGGGCCGTCCGACCCGAAGCCGGCGGGCCCGCGTCGACCGATGCGGCGGCGGTGCCGACCGGCCCGAGGACCAGCGCGGCGCAGACCAGGGGCGGCACGAGGAGGCCGGGCGAGACGAGGGCGCGCATGAACGTTCCTTTCGATGCTGCAGTCCTATGCGCTCACCGTGAGAGGCGGCCCGGTACGCCGCAACCGATCACTCGCCGCGGCCCGGGCCGCAGTTCCGCGACAGGGCCGTGCTGAACAGCCGCTTTTCACCTGGCGTACGCCCTTGTTCGACACCGTGTCGCCGTTGGGCCGTCAGGGTCTCGAGGACAGGTCGGTCCGCGCCGGGCGCGCCTCCTTCGGGGCCCGGCGGAACGCGCCAAGCTGTTCGACGGGCTGTGCGCCGACTTCCTGGCAGGCCGACGATGAACACCTTGGAGACCACCTCCAGCTGTCGTACTACGCCCGCACCACCTCGGGCTCCGAGTGGGAGATCGGCTGGAACCCGATCGTCGTCGACGAGACGACCTGGGAGCCCGCCACCCACCAGGGCATCAGCGTCTGGGGCCACAAGCCGGTCGGCCAGACCGTCGTCGACAGGCTCGACCAGTTCCGGCTGGGGGCACGGTCGTTGGTTCGCCCCGAGGTCACGGTGCGGGCGTTGAGCGAGCCCGGGATCCCGGACGGCTGACCGGCAGGGCTTCCCTCAGCGGACCTGGGCCGCGAACGCCCCGTACGCCCGCTCGTCGAAGAGGACGAACCTGACCTCCTCGACCGAGGTCTCGGTGGCCCGTACGGTCTCCACCGCGATCCGGGCGGCGTCGTCCAGCGGCCAGGCGTAGATGCCAGCGGAGATGGCCGGGAAGGCGACCGTGCGGGCGCCCAGCTCGTCGGCCACGCGCAGGGATTCGCGGTAGCAGGAGGCGAGCAGGGCGGACCGGTCCAGGCTCTGGCTGTGGACCGGGCCCACGGTGTGGATGACCCAGCGGGCGTCCAGTGCGCCCGCCGTCGTGGCCACCGCCTGGCCGGTGGGCAGGCCCTTGCCGTAGCGGGAGGCGCGCAGTCTGCGGCAGTCCTCCAGGATGGCGGGGCCGCCGCGCCGGTGGATGGCGCCGTCCACTCCTCCCCCGCCCAGGAGGGAGGAGTTCGCGGCGTTCACGATGGCGTCGACGGACTGCTGGGTGATGTCGCCCTGGACGAGGGTGATGGTGGTCATGCTCGCCTCTATATCAGCCGTCGGGCCCTGCGAGGCGGTGAATATCGGCCCGGCCGGTGCCGCTACCACTCGACGGGCAGGGACCTCATTCCGTGCACGGCGGACGCCTGGAGGGCGAAATCCTCCGGTGCTGCGGCGAGGCGCAGTTCCGGGAGACGTGTGAAGAGCACCGGCAGGCAGATCTGGAGTTCGGCGCGGGCGAGGGACTGACCCACACACTGGTGCAGGCCGTGGCCGAAGGCGAGGTGTCGGTCCGCGTCGCGGGTCACGTCCAGCCGGTCGGGGTCGGTGAAGGCGGCGGGATCCCGGTTGGCCGCCTGGAGGGACACGATCACGCCCTCGCCGGCGCGGATCAGGACGCCGCCCACCTCCACGTCGGCCGTGGCGACCCGGCGTATACCGGCGTGCACCACGGTCAGGTACCGCAGCAGTTCCTCCACCGCGCCCGGCCACAGCCCCGGATCCGCGCGCAGGGCGGCGAGCTGCTCCGGGTTTCGCAGCAGGGCGACGAGCGACAGGGCGAGCATGTTCGCGGTCGTCTCGTGTCCCGCGAGGAGGAGGACGAACGAGATCCCGACGGCCTCCTCCGCCGTGGCCTCGCCGGTCGCCACCCGCTCCGTCGCGAGCCGTGACAGCAGATCGTCGGCGGGCTCCTTCATCCGCTGGGCCAGCAGCTCGCCGAGATAGCCGTACAGGGCCGTACGCGCGGCCAGCGCCTCCTGGGGTTTCGTGGCGATGCTGATGAACGCGCGGGCCTGCCGCTGGAAGAAGTCGTGGTCCTCGTACGGCACGCCGAGCAGCTCGCAGATCACGAGGGACGGCAGCGGCAGGGCGAACGACTCGACGAAGTCGGTGCCGGTGGCCCCGTCGGCCGTCATCGTGTCGATCAGCCCGTCGCAGAGCCGGGCGACGGCGGGCCGCAGCTGCTCGACGCGGCGGAACGTGAAGTCGGGGATGAGCATGCGCCGCAGCCGGGTGTGGTCGGGCGGGTCCATCATGAAGATCTGGCCGGGAGCGCGCGGCGTGGGCTGCGGGCGCAGGCCCGGATAGCCGTCGCGCGTGCCGTCGGCGCTGAAGCGCGCGTCGGAGAGGACGGCCCGGGCGTGCTCGTGCCGGGTGACCAGCCAGGGGCTGTTGTCACCCCAGAGCGCCACCCTGCGGACGGGCTCCTCGGCCTGCCACTTGGCGTACTCCGGCGGCGGGTCGAGCAGCGGCCGGGTGGTGGGCAGGGGTGGGTAGGTCGTCAATGTGGGGGGTCCTTGCTCTGTGTTCTGTGCGGGGGGTGGGTGGGGGCTGGGTGGGGCTAGTCGAGGCCGGCCAGTCCGAGCAGCAGGGACTTCACCTCGGTCGCCGCGTACGCCTCGCGGGCCCCGTCCGGCGCCGAGCACAGCAGTACGGGGCCGTCGTCCGGGTGGTCGGGGAGTCGGCCGTGGCTGCCGCTGACGCCGGCCGGGTCGAGCGGGACGGTCTGCATGCGGTAGCGCAGCCCCAGCTTCTTGCGGGCGACCTGGCCCACCGCGCGCAGCTTCACGGCGGGGACCGTCTCGTCCCAGAGCAGCTCGGCGGGGTCGTAGCCGGGCTTGCGGTGGATCTCGACCTGGCGGGCGAAGTCGGGGGCGCGGTCGTCGTCGAGCCAGTAGTAGTACGTGAACCAGGCGTCGGGGTCGGCGATCGCGACCAGCTCGCCGGAGCGTTCGTGGTCCAGGCCGTGGGCGGCCTTGCCGTCGGCGTCCAGCACCTGGTCCACGCCGTCGAGTCCGTCGAGGATCTTGGCGACCTCGGCGGTGTCGGCCGGGTCTCGGACGTAGACGTGGGCGATCTGGTGGTCGGCGACGGCGAAGGCCCGTGAGGTCCACGGGTCGAGGTACTCCATGCCGTCCTGGGTGTAGACGTCGAGCAGTCCGGCGGAGCGCAGGGCGCGGTTGATGTCGACCGGACGGGAGGCGGGGGTGATGCCGTACTCGCTGAGCGCGACGACCGTGGCGCCCTCGTTCAGGAAGTGGTCGATCAACGGGCGCAGGGCGTCGTCGAGTTGGCGGGCGTTGGCGATCGTCCCGGGCGAGTCGGGGCCGGTGCGCTGGGGCTCGTAGTCGAGTTGGGGGATGTAGACGAGGGTGAGGTCGGGGTTGTGTTCGTCGAAGACCTGGCGGGCGGCGCCGAGGATCCACTGGGTGGAGGGCAGGCCCGCGTTGGGGCCCCAGTAGGTGAACAGGGGGAACGGGCCGAGCCGGTCGGTCAGTTCGTCGTGCAGGGACGGTGGCCAGGTGTAGCAGTCGGGTTCCTTGCGGCCGTCCGAGTAGTAGATGGGCCGTGGGGTGACGGTGAGGTCGACGTCGGCGCCCATCGCGTACCACCAGCAGATGTTCGCGACCTTGTAGTCCGGGGCGGACTTGCGGGCGGTGTCCCAGATCTTCTCGCCGCCGACGAGCGCGTTGTGCTGGCGCCACAGCATGATCTCGCCGAGGTCGCGGAAGTACCAGCCGTTGGCGACGGCGCCGTGCCCGGAGGGCGCCTCGCCGGTGAGGATCGAGGACTGGACGGTGCAGGTGACGGCGGGCAGTACGGGGTCGAGCCGGGCCCGGAAGCCGCGGTCGCCGAGGGCGGCCACGGCGGGCATGTGCTTCAGCAGCTTGGGGGTGAGGCCGACGATGTCGAGGACGACGAGCCGGTTCACGGGGGTGGTGCTCACAGGTGGTCCTCCTTGAGGCCGAGGCCGGTCAACCGGTCGCGGGCCCAGGCGAGTTCGGCGGCGATGCCACCGGCGAGGTCGGCGGGCGGTTCGGGGAGGACGGACCAGGTGTAGGTCTCGACCTCGATGTGGTCGCAGGCGGCCGAGGCCCCGCCGAGCAGTCCGGTGAGGACCTGGCTCAGCTGGTCGGCGGTCGTGCGCAGCGGCGGTTCGGGATCGGCGTGCAGCGGGGCGTGGAAGTGGACGCGCCAGGGCCCGGTGTCGGTGGGCAGCTCACCGTCGAGGGCGTCCGGCAGATCGTCGGCTCCCCGCACCTGCTCCTCGGCCGCCGGGGCCGTACGCGTCTGGTGCAGGAACCGGGGTTCCGCGAGGCGGCGCAGGGCCGCGTGGGCGGCGGGGTCGGCCGGGTCGGCGGCCTCGATCGCGCAGGACGCCTGGAGTTTGACCACGGGCAGCCCGGCGTCGGCGAGGCGGGTCAGGGCGGCGCCGGGTTCCTCGAACTGGACGGCGAGGTGGCAGGCGTCGAGGCAGACGCCGAGCCGGTCCGGGTCGAGGCCGCGCAGTTCCCGTACGGCCTGGGCGGTGGTCTCCACCACGCAGCCGGGCTCCGGTTCGAAGGCGACCCGGATACGGCGGCCGGTGTCGGACTCGATTCCGGCGAGCCCGGCGGTCAGCCGGTCCAGAGCGCGGCGGGCGGTCTCGGCGCGCTCGGCGGGCCAGGGGGTCCGCCAGGCCAGCGGGAGCGTGGAGATGCTGCCGCGCTCGACGTCGTCCGGGAGGAGTTCGGCGAGCACGCGGGCGCAGTCCAGGGTGTGGGCGAGGCGTGCCTCGTCCGCCCAGTCGGGCAGGTAGACGTCCTTCTTGACGACCTCGCGGTGGAACCCGGCGTAGGGGAAGGCGTTGAGGGTGACGGTCTCCAGGCCGCGTGCGGCGAGTTCGTTCTTGAGTCGCCGCAACTCCCCTGGTTCGTCTACGAGTCGGGTGACGACTCCGCGGGCGAGCCAGAGCCCGATGCCGAGCCGGTCGACGCCGAGGCGGTCGCGTACGGGCTCGGCGTATTCGGCGAGTTGGGCGATGACGCCCTCCAGGTCCTCCGCCTGGTGGACGTTGCTGCAGTAGCCGAGGTGGACGGTGGTGCCGTCCGGGTGCCGGAATCGCATGGGCCGTTCCTCACGCTCCGCCGCGGCGGATGGAGTTGCCCTCGAAGCTCGACTCCTCGTCCGGCTTGGGTTCGTCGAGGTCGAGGCGGCCGCTCTGCCCGTAGAAGGCGACCGGGTTGCGCCACAGGACCTTGTCCACGGTGTCGTCGTCGAAGCCGGCGGCGAGCATGGCGTCGGCCGTCTTGCGGGTCTTGAGCGGGTCCGAACGGCCCCAGTCGGCCGCCGAGTTGACGAGAACGCGGTCGGTGCCGTGCTCCTGGAGGATCGACACCATGCGGTCCTCGCTCATCTTGGTCTTCGGGTAGATCGAGAAGCCCGCCCAGCAGCCGCTGTCTAGGACCATGCCGACGGTGAGTTCATTGAGGTGGTCGAGGACGACGAGTTCGGGGGCGATGCCCGACTCGCGTACGACGTCCAGGGTCCGGCGGGTGCCCGTGGCCTTGTCGCGGTGCGGGGTGTGCACGAGGGCGGGCAGCTCGTGCTCGATGGCGAGCTGGAGCTGGCGGGCGAGTGCCTCGTCCTCCTCGGGGGTCATGGAGTCGTAGCCGATCTCGCCGACCGCGACGACCCGGTCCTTGGCGAGATAGCGGTCCAGCTCGTCGAGGACCGGCGTGCAGCGCGGGTCGTTCGCCTCCTTGGGGTTGAGGGCGATCGTGCAGTAGTGCTGGATGCCGTGCTGCGCGGCCCGGTACGGCTCCCAGCCGAGCAGGGAGTCGAAGTAGTCGTAGAAGCTCTCGGGCGAGGTGCGGGGCTGGCCGAGCCAGAAGGCGGGCTCGACTAGGGCGCGAACCCCGGCCGCGTACATCGCCTCGTAGTCGTCGGTGGTGCGGGAGGACATGTGGATGTGGGGGTCGAAGATGCGCATGGTCAGGCCTGTTCCTTGGCGTCGGAGCCCTGTTCGGCACCGGGTTTGTGCGGGGTGGGGGCGGGCTCCGCCCGGAGGGCGGCGAACTCGTCGACGAGGGCCGCGAGTCCGTCTCCGACGACGTCCGGGAAGGCCCGGACGAGAGGCTGTACGCCTGCGGGTATCTCGCGTCCGGCGACGGCGCGCTCATGGGCGAAGTCGGCGAGCATCCGGGCCAGTTCGCGGTCGGCGCGGGTGTCGAGCCCGGTGACGCGGTCGAGCGGGATCTCGTAGAACACGCACTTCAGGACGGCCTGGCGGTACTCGACGTCCGGGAGGCGGGCGGCCGTGTACGTGCCGAGGGCGGCCTCGATGAGGGTGCTGTCGTTGCCGCGCAGGGTCTCGCGGACCAGGGGCAGGGCGAGGTCGCCGAGGTCGCCGGCGCCCTCGGGGGCGCCGGGGTCCAGCAGGGGCAGGGCGCGCAGGACGGCTCGCTGCTCGGCCGGGTCGCCGTGCCGGTGGAGCCCGGTCAGTTCCTCGGCGAGCGCCTCGCCCCTGAGGGGCAGCGCGGTGAGCAGGACGGCGCGGGCGGCCTCGTCGACGGTCCAGTGTTCGTCCAGCCGGGTGTGTCCGCAGCGCCTGCGGACGGCCGGGAACAGGGCCCGGATCGCGGCGGGCCGGCCGGTGACCTTCGCGGTGGCCTCGTCGAGCCAGGCGCGGGCCGTCGCGTCGAGCGCGCAGGAGAGGAGGGTGGTACGGGGATCGGTGAGCAGGCCGGGTGAGGCCATGGCGGGACAACCTCCTGTGGGAGGAAAGGGCTTGAGCGATGGACGGGGTACTGGTCAGGCCGTCGCGGCGCGCAGGAACTCCAGGGAGCGGCGGGCCACGTCAGGGGCGTCGAGGGCGGCACCCTGGATCTCGACGGAGACCAGCCCCCGATGGCCGATGGCGGTGAGCGCGGCCAGCACGGGCGGGAAGTCGATCTCGCCGGCGCCGAATTCGAGATGCTGGTGGACACCGCGCCGCATGTCCTCGATCTGCACGTTCAGCAGTCGCGGCGCGGACAGGCGCACACAGTCCAGTACGGTCCGCTCCTCGACACAGTGGGCGTGCCCGATGTCCAGGGTGATCCCGAACAGTTCGTGTCCGCCGACCAGTTCGGCCAGGTCCAGACAGCGCTCGACGGTGTCGACGAACATGTACGGCTCGGGTTCGAAGGCCAGCGACACCCCGTGCTCCGCCGCGGTCTCCAGGACGGTCTCGATGCCCGCCGCGAGCCGCTTCCACGCGTCCTCCTCCGGCAGTCCGCCCGGCGCCGGGCCGCTGCACAGATGGACGGTGGGCGAGCCCAGGTCGGCCGCGATGCGCACGGCCCGCCGCAGCAGGTCGATCCTGCGGTCGGCGCCGTCCGACATCAGCGTGGGCCGGTGCTTGCCCCAGGGGTCGAGGAGGTAGGGCGCGCCGGTCTCGACCGTGACGTCGAGACCGTGCCGGTCGAGGTCGCGCGCGAGGGCGGCCACGCGGCGGGGGAGGTCGTCGGCGTACGGGTCGAGGTGCCCGTGGTCGAGGGTGAGCGCGACGCCGTCGTAGCCGAGGTCGGCGAGGACCGTGAGGACGTCGCTCAGCCGGTGGTTGGTGAAGCCGTTGGTGCCGTAGCCGAATCTGAGCGGTGTGCCGCTGGGTGTGGGGGGCGGGGTCATGCGGGGGGCTCCTCCTGCGGAGGTCCGAGGGTGGTTCAGGTGTCGAAGGTGGTTCAGGTGGTTCAGGTGGGGGAGATGCGCCGGGCGAGCCGTCGTGCGAGGGGGTGCACGACACCCAGGACGGCCGCGGTGGCCGGGGCTCCGCCGCGGGCGGTGAGGGCCGCCTGCAGCGGCATCAGACCGAGGATGCCGGCGCCGACGGCCCGTCGTACGTTCTCGCCCGAGGGCTCCCGTGCGGCGCGTACCTGGGCCGTCCCGTAGGTGCCGAGGTAGGCGAGGGCACCGGCGGCGGCCACGGCGGCCCGGGGCACGGCCGCACGCGGAGCGACGGCGGGGCGCTCCGGGTGGCGTCCGGCCCTGGCCGAGGCGAGGGCGGTGCGGACGGCCGGGAGTGCCGTCGCGAGGGCCGTGGTCGTGGAGGCGGCGAGCGTCCGGACCGGCAGCGTCGCGGGGGCGCCGGAGATCTCGTGGCGGCTGAGGGCGGTCAGCGTGTACGTGTGGGCGCCGACCAGCGCGGCGGGGACGGCACCCCGGCGCAGGGCCGTACCGACCCCGAGGTTCCGGCCGCGCCCGGCGGTGAGGGCGCCCGAGAGGACGTCCAGGACACGTGCGCTCGCCATGGCGGCCGGGCCTGCCGGGGTGGCCTTGAGCTTCAGGTCGTACGCCCAGACGGCACCGGCGAGGGGAAGCGCTCCCAGCAGCCCCCGGCGGCCCGCCGAGACGGCGGCGAGTCCGAGGCCTCCGGCGGTGAGGGCGCCGGCGACGGCGAGGGCGGTGCGGCGGGGCACCCGGCCGGACGGCACGGGTCGCTCGGGTCGCTCCACGGCGTCGATCGTGGCGTCGGCGTAGTCGTTGAGTGCCATGCCGGCCCAGTAGAGGCAGATGGACGATCCCATGACGCCGAATGTCCGTGCGCCCAGCGGCTGCCCGGTGGCCGCCGCTCCCGCGAGCACATCGCCGGGGACGCTCAGGGCGGCGGGTGCGCGGACGAGTTGAGCGAGGTCGTGCAGGCTCACGGCAGGCCGGGAGCCGGAGCGGAGTACCGCTCTCCGATCTTTCATGGCGGCAACTTACCTGCGTCACTTGAACATTCACATGGAGAAAATGTGAAGGTCTTTGTCAATCCGTGACTTGATTTTCCGTGTCACGGAAAACCTCTTGCGCGAACTCGATCGGCCTTGACCAGCAAGGAAGTTTACGCACCTGAGGGCCCGTCACAGCTCCTGTCGCAGCCGCCGCCACACGGCCTTGGCCGCGTTGTGGCCCGACATGCCGTGCACACCGGGGCCGGGCGGGGTGGCCGAGGAGCAGATGAAGACCGCCGGGTGCGGGGTGTGGTACGGGAAGAGCGAGAGCTTGGGGCGCAGCAGCAGTTGGAGGCCGGAGGCCGCGCCGCAGGCGATGTCGCCGCCCACGTAGTTCGCGTTGCGCGCCGCGAATTCGGGCGGGCCCGCGGTGGCGCGGGCGAGGACGAGGTCGCGGAACCCGGGTGCGAACCGCTCCAGTTGGCGCTCGATCGCGTCCGTCAGATCCCCCGTCCAGCCATTGGGCACATGCCCGTAAGCCCAGAACACGTGCTTGCCCTCGGGCGCGCGGGTGGGGTCCATGAGGCTGGGCTGCACGGTGATCAGGAACGGCGCGTCGGGTGCCCGGCCGTGCCGGGAGGCGGCGTCGAGGGCGGCGCCGATCTCCGCCTTGCTCGCGCCCACCTGGACCGTGCCCGCGCGGCGGGCCTCCTCGGCCGTCCAGGGCACGGGCCCGTCCAGCGCGTAGTCGATCTTGAAGACGCTCGCCCCGTAGCGGTACGACTCGTAGAACCGCCCGAAGCCGGCGATGCGGGCCAGCGCGGTGGGCGAGGTGTCGAAGACATAGGCGCGGGCGGGCGGCAGGTCGTCGAGGCGTTTGACCTCGTAGTCCGTGTGGATCGCGCCGCCGAGGTCCTTCAGATACGCGGCGAGCGCGTCGGAGATGGCCTGGGAGCCGCCCCGGGCCACCGGCCAGCCGGCGGCGTGCGCGGCGAGCGCGAAGACCAGGCCGACGGCACCGGTGGCGATACCGCCGAGCGGGGCGATGACATGGGCGACGAGGCCGGAGAACAGCGCCTTCACGCGCTCGTCCTTGAAGCGGCGCATCAGCCAGGTGGAGGGCGGCAGTCCCGCGAGGCCGAAGCGGGCGAGGGTGACCGGGTCGCGGGGCAGCGCGCTGAGCGGCAGCGACATGAAGTCCCGGGCCAGGGTGTCCCACTTGGGCAGGAAGGGCTCGACCAGCCGTCGGTACGCGCCCGCGTCACGCGGCCCGAACGAGGCGGCCGTCTCCGCCACCGAGCGGGACAGCACGGCCGCCGAGCCGTCGAGGAACGGGTGCGCCATGGGCAGCTCGGCGTGCAGCCACTGAAGGCCGTAGCGGTCGAGCGGCATCGCCTTGAACGCGGGTGAGTTGACGCCCAGCGGGTGCGCCGCCGAACACGGGTCGTGCCGGAAGCCGGGCAGCGTCAGCTCCTCGGTGCGGGCGCCCCCGCCGATGGTGCCCTTCGCCTCGAACACCGCCACGGAGAATCCGCGCCGGGCCAGCTCCACGGCAGCCGTCAGCCCGTTCGGCCCCGCCCCCACCACCACCGCGTCGAGCATCGACGGCACCTTCGGACCCCTTCGTCAGCCACTGGCCACTCGCCGTCAGGATATGCCCGGACACCGACAAGGCCAGGACCTACCTTTGGATCACCCCTGGGCCAGGGGGCGTGGCACTCGCCTCTGCCGCGTCGTCGTCGGTTGCCCACTCCCCCACGCCCGGCTCACCGGCAGTCGCACGGCGCCGCGGCCCGAAGCCGGCGTGATCCAGACGACAGGCCCTGGTACGGGTAGGCTCCGCAGGGTGACGCGCCGGTTCCGATTCAGTGATCCCGAGGAAGACACCTGGCACTGGTTCGAGGTCGGGGACGACGGCTGGGCACTGCGGCAGGCCGGCTTCGACCGCGCGCGCGAGATCCCGTACCTGCCCGAGTGGCGACCCGAACGCGCCGATCACACCGACGGCGGCGCGTCGGTCGCCGCCTCGCAGGCCCAACTCTCGGCGGTACGCGAGCAGTTCGGCCTGTTCGGTGTACAGCTCTACGAGGCCGTGTACGGCGTCCTCGGCGAAGGTCCCGTCGAGGAGCCGCCGGGAGCCGTGCCCGTCACCGAAGCCGTGTTCGAGCGGGCCTGGAGAACGGCGATGATGGACCGGCACTTCAGCCGCTACGACACCGGCCCGCTGCCCCAGGGCGCCCGGGTCACCGGCACGGTCCGCGCGCTGCCCTGGGGGGCAGGCCGGACCGGCCTGGTCGTGGACATCGGGCAGACCGTGGGGGCATTCGTGGACGTGCTCCACCTGCCTCACGAGGCGGAGGACTGGCCGCCGGTCGACACCGTGACCGAGTTCGAGGTCACCACGATCCGCTTCTACGACTGGAAGCCGGGCGAGCGCCCCGGCGCCCAGATCAGACTCCGCCCGACAGCAACTCCACCACCCGGCGAGCCGTGGCCTCGTCCCGGGCCGCGGTGAACGGCAGCGCGTTGCCTCCGGTGATCCGGAACGGCTCCCCGGTCAGTGTCAGATGGGCGCCGCCCGCCTCCTCGACCAGGAGCAGGCCCGCCGCGTGATCCCAGGCCGCCTCCCAGGAGAACGCCGTGGCGTCCAACCGGCCCCGGGCGATGGCCAGATACTCCAGCCCGGCCGAGCCGCACGCGCGCGGGGCGACCCCTGCCGTCCACAGGCCGAGCAGCGCCGCCTTCTGCTCCGGCGTGGTGTAGTCCGGGTGGGAGGTGGCCACTTCGAGGTCACGGCCGGGCTCGGGCGACCCCGCGCGCAGCGGCTCGCCGTCGAGCGTGGCGCCCCGGCCCCGTATCGCCACGGCGAACCGGTCGAGGGCGGGCGCGTACGTCCACGAACCCCGGATCACGCCACCCTGGGCGACAGCGACCAGGGTGCAGAAGCCGGGCTCGCCGTGCACGAACTGCCGGGTGCCGTCCACCGGGTCGACGATCCAGACCGGGGCGTCGCCCTGGATCGCCTCGTGCGTCTTCGGATTGGCGTGCACCGCCTCCTCGCCGACCACGAGCGAGCCGGGCAGCAGCGCGGACAGCGCGTCCGTGAGAGAGAGCTCGGCCCTGCGGTCGGCGTCGGTCACCAGGTCGTGCGGGCCGCTCTTCTGGTCGATCTCGTGCGCGGCGAGCTGCCGGAAGCGCGGCATGATCTCCGCGGCGGCGGCCTTGCGGACGGCTTCCTCGACGTCGGAGCTGTGGCGGGCGAGAAACTCGTCGATGGTTTCGGTGTCTTCGATCATGCCTCCATCACAGCACGCGCCACTGACAATCCCCACCCCTACGGTGTACTACGGGTGGAATCGCCATGAACGTCCGTAGTGCGTGGGCCTCCTGAGGTCTGTCGGCCGGGGTCAGCGGCCGACCGCGTACCCCTGCATGCCCCGTGCGTTCGCGGCCGCCGACAGCAGCCCGGTTCGCGGGTCGCGGGCGACCGCGCACAGCCGGCCCTCGGACCAGGGCTCGCCGACGGTGACGTCGTGGCCGCGCCGGCGCAGCTCCGCGACGACCTCCGGGGGCATCCGGGACTCGACGGTGACACTGCCGGGTCGCATACCGCGTGGGAAGAAGGAGCTGGGGAAGCCGTCGTTGTGCCAGTTCGGGGCGTCGATCGCGCCTTGGAGGTCGAGGCCGCCGCGGACCGGCGGGCGCAGGGCGACCGCGAGGAAGAAGTGCAGTTGCCACTGGTCCTGCTGGTCGCCGCCGGGTGTGCCGAACGCCATCACCGGCACCCCGTCGCGCAGCGCGAGTGACGGGGTGAGGGTGGTGCGCGGGCGGCGCCCGGGGGTGAGCGAGTTCGGCAGGCCTTCGTCCAGCCAGGCCATCTGGAGCCGGGTGCCGAGGGGGAAGCCAAGCTCGGGCACGACCGGGTTGGACTGCAGCCAGCCCCCGCTGGGCGTGGCCGCGACCATGTTGCCCCAGCGGTCGACGATGTCGAGGTGGCAGGTGTCGCCCCGGGTGCCCCCGTCGGCCGCGACCTCGGGCTCGCCCGGCACCGGGCAGCGCGGGCCCCCGGCCGCTGTCGGCCCACCGGCACCCGGCAGCCCCTTGGCGACCGTCGGCTCGCCTGCCCCCATCGGGTCGAAGCCGGGTTCGTCGGCGGCCACCACGCGCGCGTGCACGCTCATCCGCGGGGTGCGCCCTCCTGGGCTGCCCGGGCGCAGCTCGTACGACGCCTCGTCGCCGACGAGTGCGCGCCGCTCGGCGTTGTACGCGTCGGACAGCAGCTCGGCGACGGGCACCTCCGCTCCCGCGTCCCCGTACCAGGCCTCCCGGTCGGCCATGGCGAGCTTGCAGCCCTCGACGAGCAGGTGCACGTAGGCGGCGGACCCGTACTCCGGCAGCTCGGGCGGGAGCAGGGCGAGCTGCTGGAGGAGCGCCGGGCCCTGACTCCAGGGGCCCGCCTTGCAGAGGGTCCAGCCGTTCCAGTCGTACGTCACCGGGGCCTCGTAGGAGGCGGACCAGGAGGCCAGGTCGGCTCGGACGAGTGTCCCGGTGTGCCGTTCGCCGCTGGTGTCCATGGTGGGCCGCGCGGCCTGCCGTACGAGGGCCTCGGCGATGAAGCCGGAGCGCCACACCTCGCGGGCCGCGTCGATCCGGGCCTCCCGGCCGCCCGCTCCCTCGACCTCGGCGAGCAGCCGCCGCCAGGTCGCGGCGAGCGCGGGGTTGCGGAACAGCTCGCCGGGGCGCGGCGCCCGCCCGTCCGGCAGATACACCTCCGCCGACGAGAGCCACTCCTTCTCGAGGAGTTCACGCACCGACTCGACGGTCGCCCCGACGTTCTCCACGGGCGCGTGCCCGTCCTCCGCGTACCCGATGGCGTACTTCAGGACGTCGGCCGGTTCCTTGGTGCCGTGGTCGCGCAGGAGGAGCATCCAGGCGTCGAACGCGCCCGGTACGGCGGCCGCGAGAGGCCCCGTACCGGGTACGAGATTCAAACCGAGTCCCCTGTAGTGCTCGATCGTCGCCCCGGCGGGCGCGACGCCCTGCCCGCACAGGACGCGGACCTCGCCGTCCGCCGGGGCGAGGAGTATCGGGACCTCGCCCGCCGGGCCGTTGAGATGCGGCTCGACGACGTGCAGGACGAAGCCCGCCGCGACGGCCGCGTCGAACGCGTTGCCGCCGTCCTCCAGCACGGCCATCGCCGACTGGGAGGCGAGCCAGTGCGTGGAGGACACCATCCCGAAGGTGCCCTGGAGCGTCGGTCGGGTGGTGAACACGGGCGGACTCCTCACAACGGGGCGGGCGTCGCACGATCGTACGCACCACGATCACCCCGGATCAGCCCCGGCGCCTGCCCACCGTCAGCACATGCCCGCTCGCCCCCAGCAGCGACGGCTCCGACTCGATGCGCCGGGTGGCCGCCAGGACGGCCTCGCGGCGCTCCGGGTCGTCCAGCCACTCCTCGACCCCGCCCATCAGCCAGGCGACACCCTCGACGCCGTACTGGCCCTCGTGGACGAGCCCCGCCTCGGTGAACTCGGGCGGTACCTCGGCCGGGTCGGCGAAGTAGGCGGTTGTGAAGTGCGGGTCGTCCGACGAGGCCGCATGCCTGCCGTCGACGGAGACGGCGTCGACGCGTACACGGCGCTCCGGCAGGAAGTAGTTCCCCTGCAGGAGGGTGTCGTTGAGGCCCGCGAACCGGTTGATCGTGGCCCCGATCACCACACCACCGGGGCGGACGGCCCGGTGCGCCTCGGCCAGGGCGCGTATCCGGTCCGGGCGTTCGGGCAGGTGGTAGAGGGGGCCGAGGAAGAGCACGGCGTCGTAGGCCGCGTCCTCGGCGGGCAGGGCGCGGGCGTCCCCGAGCCGGGCGGTGACGCCGGGGAGCCGGCCGGACTGTTCGACGTGCAGCGGTACGGGATCGACGACTTCGACCTCGTACCCGTCCCGGGCCAGCCACTCCGCGTGGATCCCGGTGCCGCCGCCGACGTCGAGCACGCGCGCGGGGGCCTCGGGCAGGAGGCGCCGCAGGATCTCCTGGGTGCGCCAGAACTCCAGTCGTCCGGTGCCCTGTCTGAGGCGGGCGTCCTCCTTGCCCTGCTCGTAGTAGGCGAGGATGTCGCCGCGCAGGGAGGGAGGTTGAGGATCGGTCGCAGACGGTGATCGAGTCATGCGTCCAGGGTCCTGATCACCGCGAGGAACCCGCAACCGGTTAAGAGGAACCCCCAACCGGTTGAGCGGCCTGCGGCGGCCGACGGGTCACGAACCCTCGGCGACCTTCGCCCACGCCGTCCTGCCGAGGCGTCCGGTGTTGCCGAGGTCGATGCCGCCGTCGGGGGCCACGATCTCGGCGGGCCTGCCCTTCGCCGGAGTCACCCGCAGATAGGGGGCGTTGACGGCGGGCGTGTCCGCCTCGGTGACCGTGTTGCGCCACACCAGTTCCGTTCTCGCCGACTCGCCCGGCTTCAGGGTCACGGCGTGCGGTCCGAGGTCGGGCACAGCCGTCGTGATCGGCCCTGAGCCCTTGAGGACGCGTACGGCGGCGGGCTCGCTCTCCGCGTCGAGGACTTCGAGCTCGGGGTAGCCGTTGAGGGTGTACGTCTTCTTGCCGCAGTTGGTGAGGGTCACACCCATCGCGCGCAGCCCCATCGCCGTCGCCACGAGTTCCGGCCGGATCCTCACACCCGAACCCGGACAGGGGGACGACGGGTCGGGCGTGGGCACCTCGGTCGGCTGTACGTCCAGCTCCGAGACGGAGAGGTCCGGCATTTCCGAAGGCCACGTCCCGGCCGCTTCCGTGCCTGCCGGCGAGGCGCTCGGCGAGGGCTCGGCCCGGCCGGGGTCGCGCTCGCGGTCGAGTTCGGCGGAGAGTCCGCAGCCGCTCACGAGGAGAGTGAGCGCCGCCGCCGTCAGCAGCACACGAGGGCCCCTGCGGCCGCGTATCGGAATCATGAGCCGATCATGACACGCGCCCCGGGGCGGAAGCCGGGAGTCCGCGGAGGGGACACAAACGCCCCGGAGCGACCCGCGCACGCATTCGAACGCGAGTCCCGGCCGCCACGTATACACAGAACGAGCCCGCACTTCCGCCCCACAGGCAGTCGTGTGAGACTGACGTACCCTTCCGCCCGGCGGGACCCCCCGCCCCGACACCGAGAAGTGCGCCTGTGCGTGATCTCCCTCTGCCGCTCGCCCTGACCGCACGACTTCTGCCGGTCGCCGTACTCGCCACGGCGGGCTGGGCGTTGTCGTCCGGCCCGCTTGCCGCGACCCCGGCCGGGGAGGACTCCGCCAAGGACACCGCTTCCGCGCCGATCTCCGCCTCGGACTCCGCCCCGCCGACCTCCGCCGCGTCCAAGACGTTCACGTCGGCGCCCACACCCTGCCAGAGCGTCACGGAGAAAACGGTCAAATCCCTTGTTCCGGGCACGAAGACGGCCGGCAAGGAAATAAGGTCGACCAACGAGTCCGTGCGCCGCACCTGTTCCTGGAACGCGCTCGAGGGCTTCGACTACCGCTGGCTCGACGTCTCGTACGAGGTCCAGGAATCGGACAAGAAGGCCGAAACCTCTTATGCCGCGCGACTCAAGGAGAAGAGCGGCGGCGGTGCCGTACCCGGTCTCGGTGACTCGGCCTACTCCGTCGTGAACCTCACCACCGAGGACAAGCAGCAGACACGTGAAGGCGTGGTGTTCGCCCGCGTGTCCAACGCCCTGGTGATCGTCACGTACAACGGCAGCGACTTCGAGTCGAAGAAGGCGCCGAGCACGGACGAGATCAACAAGGGCGCCATCAAGGCGGCGAAAGAGGCGGTGGCCGCGCTGGAGAAGTCCCGATAGGGATGTCTCTCCGGCACGGCCACCGCCCGCGCTGTTCGACGACCGCCGTCAGACGGCCTTCAGCTCCCTCTCCTTCTTCATCGCCCCGCTCATCAGCGCCACGTACAGCAGCATCGACGCGCCGAGACCCACCGCCCAGCCGTAGTCGGCGAGCGGCTTGAGGAACGGGATGATGCCGTCGGCCGGGAACGGACCCGACGACACGCCGTCCGCGGACACCGTCGAGTACGAGCCGCCGACCGCGAGGAGGCCACCGACGACGAAGGCCGCGATGGCCCGCCAGTTCCAGCCGTTGGAGTACCAGTAACGGCCGCCCGGCGTGTACAGGTCCGCCAGGTGCAGGACCGTACGGCGGATGATCCAGTAGTCGGCGATGAGGATGCCCGCGACCGTGCCGAGCAGACCGCCGACCACGCCGAGCCAGGTGAAGATGTAGAACTCGGGCGTGGAGATCAGCTTCCACGGGAAGATCAGGATGCCGACGACACCCGTGATGAGCGCGCCCGTCCGGAAGTTGATGAGCTTCGGGGCGAGGTTCGCCAGGTCGTACGCCGGTGAGACCACGTTCGCGGCGATGTTCACGGAGATCGTGGCGACCAGCACGACGATCAGCGCGAAGAGCAGACCGAAGGCGTTGTCCGTCTTCGCCGCCAGGGCGACCGGGTCCCAGATGGCCTCGCCGTAGACGACCTCGGAGCCGGAGGTGACCAGCACGGCGAGGACCGCGAAGAGGGTCATCGTGGTGGGCAGGCCCAGGGACTGGCCCCAGGTCTGCGCCTTCTGGCTGGCGCCGAAGCGGGTGAAGTCGGGGATGTTCAGGGAGAGGGTGGCCCAGAAGCCGATCATGCCCATGAGGGACGGGAAGAAGACCGGCCAGAAGTCCGGGCCCCAACCGAGCTTGGAGGGCTGGTCGAGCAGCGCGCCGAAGCCGTCGGCCTTGACCGCGATCCAGATCAGCAGCACGAGCGCGCCGACGATCACGAAGGGCGCGGCCCAGTTCTCGAAGTGCCGAAGGAAGTCCATGCCGCGGTAGATGATCGCGATCTGCAGCGCCCAGAAGAGGATGAAGCAGAGCCACAGCGGCCACGGGTTGCCCGCGATCTGCCCGGCCTTCTCCCACTCACCGCCGGTGAGCTTGGAGCCGAGGGCGAAGATGCCGGAGCCGCCGATCCAGGTCTGGATGCCGAACCAGCCACAGGCCACGGCCGCGCGGATCAGCGCCGGGATGTTGGCGCCGCGCAGACCGAAGGAGGCACGGGCGAGCACCGGGAACGGGATGCCGTACTTGGGTCCGGCGTGCCCGGTGGCCAGCATCGGCAGCAGCACGATGATGTTGGCCAGGGCGATGGTGAAGACGGCCTGCTTCCAGTCCATGCCGAGGGCGACCAGGCCCGAGGCCAGGGTCCAGCTGGGGATGCAGTGAGCCATGGAGATCCACAGCGCCGCGAAGTTGTACGTCGTCCACTTGCGCTCGGAGGCGGGTACGGGACGAAGGTCCTCGTTGGCGAAGGGACTGTCGGCGGGGAAGGCCCCGGGGGCGAGCTCGATCCGGCCGGAGGAGTCGGCGGACTGGGATATCTGCGACCCCGTGGGAACTGTTTCGGTCATGGGCAGGCCAATCAAGGAGGCGGGACGGGAAAGAAAGGCCGTGCGGTGGCCCCGGCGGGTCCGGCGAGGGCGCGTGCCCTCGCCGGACCCGCCCAGCCCCTCCCCGGGACGGCGGGGAGGGGAGACAAGGTGTGGGGGGTCGAAGAGTGGAGCGGTTCATTCCGGATTGTTGCCGGCGGCATTGTCGCAGCCGCTGACCTGGGTGGGAACCCCCAGGTCAGCCGTTGACCGCCGGGATGACCGTCGAGCCGTACGCCTCGATCACGGCCTCCTGCGCGTCATGCATGTCGTACACCGCGAACTGGTCCACGCCCAGCTCACGCAACCTGTTCAGCTTCGCGATGTGCGCCTCGGGGGTGCCGATGACGCAGAACCGGTCGACGATCTCGTCCGGCACGAACTGGGTGTCGGGGTTGTCGGCGCGCCCGTGGTGGGAGTAGTCGTACCCCTCGCGGGCCTTGATGTAGTCCGTCAGCTCCTCCGGTACGGCCGCGGAGTGCTCGCCGTACTTGGACACCAGGTCGGCGACGTGGTTGCCGACCATCCCGCCGAACCAGCGGCACTGCTCGCGCGCGTGGGCCAGGGCCTCCGGTGAGTCGTCCTCGGTGACGTACGCGGGAGCGGCCACGCAGACCTTCACCTCGGACGGGTCGCGCCCGGCGGCCACGGCCGCGTCCTTGACCGCCTTGACCATGTACTCGGTCAGATAGAGGTCGGACAGCTGGAGGATGAAGCCGTCGGCCTCCTCGCCGGTCATCTTCAGGGCCTTGGGGCCGTACGCGGCCATCCAGACCGGGAGTTCGGCGCCCTCCTTGATCCACGGGAACTTGATGATCGTGCCGCCGAGGTCGGCCTCTCCCCCGCTGCCCAGCGACCGGATCACCTTCATCGCCTCGCTGATGCGGGCCAGGGTGTTGGGCTTGCGGCCCGCGACACGCATCGCGGAGTCGCCGCGGCCGATGCCGCAGACCGTGCGGTTGCCGAACATGTCGTTGAGCGTGGCGAAGGTCGAGGCGGTGACCTCCCAGGTGCGGGTGCCCGGGTTGGTGACCATCGGGCCGACCGTCAGGTTCGTGGTCTGCGACAGGATCTGACTGTAAATCACGAACGGCTCCTGCCACAGCACGGCGGAGTCGAAGGTCCAGCCGTATGTGAAGCCGTTGTCCTCGGCGCGTTTCATCAGCTCGATGACACGCGAGGCCGGGGGGTCGGTCTGCAGGACGAGTCCGAAGTCCATGGGCGCCACTCCTAGTTGAGGTACTGACAGGTGGAGCGGGGGGTGTACGTGCCGTGCCCGGCGTGCCCGGTGTACTCCCGCTCGGTGATGACCGGTTCGCCGCGCGAGAGGACCGTCTCGACCCGGCCGGTGATGCGCTTGCCCTCGTACGCCGAGTAGTCGACGTTCATGTGGTGGGTCTCGGCGGACACGACCTGCTCGGCGTGCGGGTCGTAGATGACGACGTCGGCGTCCGCGCCCGGCGCGATGGTGCCCTTCTTCGGGTACATGCCGAACATCCGGGCCGGGGTCGCGCAGGCGATCTCGATCCAGCGGCGGCGCGAGATGTGCCCGTCGACGACCGCCTGGTGCAGCAGGTCCATCCGGTTCTCGACGCCCGGCAGGCCGTTGGGGATCTTGGAGAAGTCGCCGCGGCCCAGTTCCTTCTGGCCGACGAAGCAGAAGGGGCAGTGGTCGGTGGAGACGACCTGCAAGTCGTTCGTCCGCAGCCCCTGCCACAGCTTCGCCTGATGCTCACGGGGCCTCAACGGCGTGCTGCAAACGTACTTGGAGCCCTCGAAGTCCGGCTCCGCGAGGTTGTCGGTGGACAGGAACAGGTACTGCGGGCAGGTCTCGCCGAAGACGTTGAGCCCCTCGTCGCGTGCCCTGGCCAGCTCGGCGACCGCCTCCATCGCCGAGACGTGCACGACGTACAGGGGGGCGCCGGCGACCTGGGCGAGCTTGATGGCGCGATGGGTGGCCTCGGCCTCCAGCAGGGCCTTGCGCACTTCACCGTGGTAACGGGGGTCGGTCTCGCCGCGCGCCAGCGCCTGCTCGACCAGTACGTCGATCGCGATGCCGTTCTCGGCGTGCATCATGATCAGGCCGCCGTTCTCGGCGGAGCGCTGCATGGCGCGCAGGATCTGGCCGTCGTCGCTGTAGAAGACGCCCGGGTAGGCCATGAACTGCTTGAAGGAGGTGACGCCTTCCTCGACGAGGTGGTCCATCTCCTTGAGCGTCGACTGGTTCACATCGGAGACGATCATGTGGAAGGCGTAGTCGATCGCGCAGTTGCCCTCCGCCTTCGCGTGCCAGGCGTCGAGGCCCTCGCGCAGGCTATGGCCCACGCTCTGCACGGCGAAGTCGACGATCGTCGTCGTACCGCCCCAGGCGGCGGCCCGGGTGCCGGTCTCGAAGGTGTCCGAGGCGAAGGTGCCGCCGAACGGCAGCTCCATGTGGGTGTGGGCGTCGACGCCGCCCGGGATCACGTACTTCCCGGTGGCGTCGATCGTGCGCTCGGCGGTCCAGGTCTCGGCGACCGGGGTGCCGCTCGCGGCGAGGGCGGCGATGCGGCCGTCCTCGATCAGGACGTCGGCGTGGATCTCGTCGGACGCGGTGATGACGAGACCGCCGCGAATGACTGTACGGCCGCTCATTGGTTCACGCTCCCTCGGGTTGTTGGGGAAGTACCGGTCGTCGGTGGCTGGTCGCGCAGTTCCCCGCGCCCCTGGCAGGGCGCGGGGAACTGCCTGGTCACGGCGCTGTCAGCGGCTCGTACGCGTCCGGGCGGCGGTCCCGGAAGAACTGCCAGCGGTCGCGGACCTCGCGGAGCTTGGCCAGGTCCAGGTCGCGGACGACGAGTTCGGTCTCCTTGTCGCTCGCCACCTCGCCGACGAACTGGGCCTCCGGGTCCACGAAGTACGAGGTGCCGTAGAAGTCGTTGTCGCCGAGGTCCTCGACGCCGACCCGGTTTATCGCGCCGATGAAGTACTCGTTGGCGACGGCCGCCGCCGGCTGCTCCAGCTGCCACAGGTAGCGGGACAGACCGCGCGAGGTGGCCGACGGGTTGAAGACGATCTCGGCGCCGCCGAGACCCAGCGCGCGCCAGCCCTCCGGGAAGTGCCGGTCGTAGCAGATGTACACACCGATCCTCCCGACGGCGGTGTCGAAGATCGGCCAGCCGGCGTTGCCCGGGCGGAAGTAGAACTTCTCCCAGAAGCCGGGCACCTGCGGGATGTGGTGCTTGCGGTACTTGCCGAGGTACTTGCCGTCCGCGTCGATCACGGCTGCGGTGTTGTAGAGGACGCCCGGCTGCTCCTCCTCGTACATCGGCAGCACGAGGACGAGGCCCAGTTCCTTGGCGAGCGCCTGGAAGCGCTTGACGATCGGGCCGTCCGGGATCTGCTCGGCGTACTCGTAGAACGCCTTGTCCTGGACCTGGCAGAAGTAGGGACCGTAGAACAGCTCCTGGAAACACAGGACCTGAGCACCCTGGGCGGCCGCGTCGCGGGCCGCCTGCTCGTGGACCTGGATCATCGACTCCTTGTCGCCGGTCCAGGCCGTCTGGAAGATGGCTGCGCGGATGACTCTGCTCATCGGGACCTCCGGTCACTCGGTGTGCTGGGGCGGGCGTCGGAAGTACCGTCGTCCGCCCGCAGGGCGGGCCCTGCGGCGTCCGGTGCGTGCTCTCGGCGTGCCGGGTGCAAGACCTCGTACTGGATGTACTTGGGCTTGTGCCCGGTGCGGCGAGTGGGGGTGCCCCCTCTGGGGGAGCGTGCCGGGCGTCGTGGGGCAGACGGGACTTCCAACGCCCGCCCCAGGAGCCTAGGAAGTCCGGAAGTCGGGTTTGAGTTGCACGGTGTCACGTCTGGAGCCGTTTCGCGTTCCACCGTGTCACCTCTTCGTGGGCGCATGTTTCACCGCCGTTTTCCCAGGTCCCGGCATGTTTCAGCCCTGTTGCGCGTCATGTGCGAGGAGGGCGATGTGGACGGACGCGGCCTGCTCGAAGTCGTCGAGGTCCACGCCGAGGCGGGCCTCTATGGCCTCCAGGCGGCGGTACAGCGCGGGCCGGCTGACGTGGTGCAGCTGAGCGGTGTGCGACTTGTTGCGGCCGGTGGCGAGATAGGTCCGCAGCACGGGCAGCAGGTCCTGCTCGGCGTGCCGGTCGCCGCACAGCAGCCCGTCCAGCTCGCGCTCCGCGAAGGCCTGCACCTGTGGGTCGTCCCGCAGCAGCCGGATCAGGCCGCGCAGATGGACGTCCCGCAGCCGTACGACGACCGGCAGATCGAGACCGGTCGCGGACTGGGCGACGGCGTCGGCCACATGCTGGGCCTCGCGCAGCGCGGCGGGCACCTCCTCCCACGTCGTGCGTGGCTCCGCGGCCGCCACGACCGTCTTCCGCACCCCCGACTCCGACCGCAGCCGGGTCGCGAAGTGCGCGGTGAGCGCGGCGGCGTCCTGGTCCCGGGCGAGGCTGAGCAGTACGGCGACGGCTCCTTCCGCCAGTTCGGCGACGAGTCCGGAGAGCCCCAACATCCTCAGCACTCGGTCGAGTTGGGCGGCGTCGCCGTCCCGTACGACGAGCGGCACGAACGTACGGCGGTTGACGGGGAGCCCGGCCGCCCGGGCCCTCGGCAGCAGTTGCCGGGCGGGGACCACCCCGGAGACCAGGTCCGTCAGCAGGCTCTGCGCGGACTGTTCCTCCCAGGAGTGCGCCGAGCCGCCGAGCATGCGGTGCAGGACGAGCGCTTCGGCGGCGCGGTCGGCGAGCAGCCGCCCGGTGGCGGTGTCGCCGCGGTAGCCGCACAGCACGATCCGGCCCCAGCGCTCGCCGCGCCCGCCCAGCTCGGCCCGCACCCAGCCGTCGCCCTCGCTGCCGCCCGCCTGCCGGGAGATGCGCTCCCAGTCGCGCAGCACGTCGTCGACCGCGGACCGCTCCCCCGCTGTGGCGAGGACGCGGTGCGCGAGGTTGGTGACGACGAGGGGACAGCCCGCGTGCTTGGCGATCTCGTCGAGGAGCCGCTGCAGCGGGGCCCCGGCCGTGATGAGGCCGGTCAGGGCCGTGCGTACGGCCTCCGAGAGGCTCACGGCCGCGAACTTCCGGCGCACGAGCCGGGACTGGACCTCCTCGGTCAGTTCGGCGAAGGGGAACGGCCGGTGCAGCACCACCATGGGCAGACCGCACCGCTCCGCCGCCCGGCGCATCACGTCGGGCGGCGTCGGGAAGGCGCGGCCGAGACCGAGGACGACCGCCGAGGCCTCCGCCCGATGCAGGGACCGGATGTACTCGGCCTGGGCCTCCTCGTCGCCGGCGAGCAGGACCCCGGTGGTGAGGACCATCTCCCCGCCGGTGAGCATCACACCCACGTCAGGGGCCTCGGCGACGTGCACCCAGCGCACGGGCCGGTCGAGCTGGCTCGCGCCGGCCACCACCTCGGGCTCTCCGGCGAGCACCCGGTCCAGGGTGAGGACCTGGCGCACCGAGAGGGCGGGTTCCAAGGTTTCCGAGGCGGTGGTCATGGCGGCGTGCCCCTTTTTCTCCGGCTCGGTTCGCCTCCGGGGCACTCCAGCCTGTGTCGAGACGCCGATCGTGCTCGGCCCTCCCCCACTCTCGGCTTCGCTCGAGCGGGAGGCGCCCCCATGGCGTCTCGGCACAGGCGTGCTCCTTCGGCTCACTCGCCTTTGCTCAGCTTCTCTTCCGTTACTGAATGCTCCTCAGAGCACGTTCGAGGGCTTCGGCGCCCTCCTCGGCCTCGGCGACGGTCAGCGAGAGCGGGGGTGCGATCCGCAGCGCGCTGGTGTTGTGCCCGCCGCCCTTGCCGAGCAGCAGGCCCTCCCGGCGGGCGGCTTCGAGCACGGCCGAGGCGGCCTCCGGGTTCGCCTCGTCGGTGCCGGGCCTGACCAGTTCTATGCCGAGCATGAGGCCCCGGCCGCGTACCTCCTTCACGGCGGGGTGCCCCGCGGTGATCGCCCGCAGCCGCTCGATGAGCAGTCCGCCGACGCGCCGGGCGTTGCCCTGGAGGTCGTGCTCCAGCAGGTAGTTCAGGTTGGCGAGCCCGGCGGCCATGGTGATCTGGGTGCCGCCGAAGGTGGAGATCGAGTTGCTGTCCAGGCAGTTCATGATCTCGGCGCGGGCGACGACACCGCCGATGGAGGCGCCGTTGCCGATGCCCTTGGCGAAGGTCATGATGTCCGGCGGCCCGTTCTGCCCGTGCGCCTGCCAGCCCCAGAAGTTGTCGCCGGTACGACCCCAGCCGGTCTGCACCTCGTCGGCGATCCAGAGCACGCCGTGCCGTTGCAGCACCTCGCGGAAGGCCGCGTACAGGCCGTCCGGCGGTGAGGTGAAGCCGCCGACGCCCTGGATGGGCTCGGCGATCAGCGCGGCCGGGGGGCGGACATGGCCGAGCAGGTCCTCCAGGTCGGCGACGCAGGCCGCGATGAAGTCGGCGTCGCTCAGGTCGGCGTACGGGCCGCGGGTGCGGACGCCGCCGTGCACGTACAGCGTCTGGAGCGGGGACAGCGAGGTCGGTGACCAGCCCTTGTTGCCGGTGATGCCGACCGCGCTGAACGAGCGGCCGTGGTAGCTGTTGCGCATCGCCAGGATCTGGTTGCTCTGCCGGTACGTCGTCGCCAGCAGCAGTGCGGTGTCGTTGGCCTCCGTGCCGGACGTGGTGAAGAAGACCCGGGCGTCCGGGATGCCGGACAGCTTGGCGACGCGCTCGGCGAGTTCGACCATCGGCCGGTTGAGGTAGAGCGTGGAGGAGTGGAGGATCCGCCCGGCCTGCTCGCTCACCGCCTTGGTGATCTCGGGCAGCGCGTGCGCGGTCATCGTGGTGAGGATGCCGCCGAAGAAGTCGAGGTACTTGTTGCCCCCGGCGTCCCACACATGGCGGCCCTCGCCGTGGGTGATCTCCAGCGGGTCGGCATAGTAGAGCGCGAGCCATTCGGGCATCACGGCCTTGTGCCGCCCCAGCAGTTCGTCGGTCACGGCTGCACCACTCCTTTCACGGCTGTACGGGTACTGCGTATGTCACGGCTGTACGTGCCCACGTCAGGGCTGTACGAGTCCTTCGTACGCGTCGGGCCTGCGGTCCCGGTAGAACGCCCACTGCTTGCGTACTTCCTCGATGAGGTCGAAGTCGAGGTCCCGTACGACGAGTTCCTCGGTCTGGTCGCTCGCGGTCTCGCCGACGAACTGGCCGCGGGGGTCGACGAAGTACGAGGTGCCGTAGAAGTCGTTGTCGCCGTACTCCTCGATGCCGACCCGGTTGATCGCGGCGACGAAGTACTCGTTGGCGACGGCGGCGGCCGGCTGCTCCAGGCGCCAGAGGTGCGAGGAGAGTCCGCGGTGGGTCGCGGACGGGTTGTAGACGAGCTGGGCGCCGTTCAGGCCGAGCTGGCGCCAGCCCTCCGGGAAGTGCCGGTCGTAGCAGATGTAGACGCCGACCTTGCCGACGGCCGTGTCGAAGACCGGCCAGCCGAGGTTGCCGGGCTTGAAGTAGTACTTCTCCCAGAAACCCTTGACCTGCGGAATGTGGTGCTTGCGGTACTTGCCGAGGTAGGTGCCGTCGGCGTCGATCACGGCCGCGGTGTTGTAGTAGAAGCCTGACTGCTCGACCTCGAAGACCGGGACGACGATCACCATGCCGGTCTCGCGGGCCAACTCCCGCATACGGGTGACGGTCGGCCCGTCGGGCACCGGCTCCGCCCAGGCGTAGTGCTCGGGGTCCTGGACCTGGCAGAAGTAGGGGGCGTTGAAGACTTCCTGGAAGCCGATCACCTTGGCACCCTGCCGGGCCGCCTCGCGGGCGTGCTCGATGTGCTTGGCGACCATGGATTCGGTGTCGCCGGTCCAGGTGGCCTGGACGAGGGCGGCGCGTACGACGTCGGCCATGTGAGCTGCTCCTTCGGCGGGGACGTCAGAGAGCCTCTACGCCCGTAGACGAAGGCAGTAGAGGCTCGAAAGTAAGCCCCGTCGACGGGCTGGGCAAGACCATCGTCGTTAACCGGTCGAGTCGATCACGTTTCGCACTCCAGTGGGTGATTACCCCGGCGTTTCGGGCGACGAACCCGCCGACGCCCGTGGCGCGGACTCAGGTCGTGAACCCGGCGACCCGCAGGGCGTGCACCATGTCCCGGTACCGGTCGTCCGACACCCCGCGGGCCGCCGCCAGCAGGAGCGGTACCAGGCGGCCGGGCCGGGCCTCGACGCTGCGGGCCGCCTCCTCGGGCGTACGCACGCGCACGTAGGCGTCGAGCAGCGCGCGCGCCTGCCGGTCGCGGCCCTCGGCGGCGAGCTCGAGAACGGCCGCGCCGATCTCGTCGGCGGGCCGGGCGACGCCCTGGCGCAGCATCTGCTCGCCGTCCGTGGTGCGGCCCGCCACGGTCAGCGCGTCGGCGGCGGCGACCAGCTTGTCGGCGGGCAGTGAGGCGGCCTCCCACAGGAGGGTGGCCCAGTCGGCGCCGAGGCCCGCGCGGTGCAGGGCGGCGGCGAGCAGCGGGTAGCGGGCGGCGGGCCAGTGGGCGATCTCCACCAGCAGCGCGTGCGCCTCGCCGCTGCGGCCCTCGCGGCGCAGCCGGAGCAGGTCCTCCACGGTTGCGGTGACCTCGCGGCGGGCCTCCTCGTCCAGCGCCTCCCGCCGCGGCTGCCGTTCTTGCGGCGCCGCCGCGGGCTCGGGCTTCTCGGCGACCCCGGCGAAGCGGGCGCCTCGGAGTGTACGGCGCTTGGGCGCGGCGGGGGCCGGGGCGGGTTCCGTCTCCGGGGCCGGGGCCGCCGGGGTGTCGTCCTCGTCCGTCGCACCGGCGAACCGGGCACCGCCTCGGGGGCGGCGCTTGGGGCGCTGCTTGGCGGGGGCGGGTGTCTCGGGGGCGGGGTCGGGGGCCTCGGCCTCGGGGGCGGCGAGGGGCTCCGGGGTGGCCGGGTCCGAGGTGTCGGACGTGTCCCGCCGGTCCGGTACCCGGAAGACCTCTCCGGCCGCGTCGGCCGGGAAGCTCGTCGCGCCCCGCACGGGGAGGTGCGGGGCGCGGCGGTCGAGGTTCTCGATGCGGGTGCGCAGTTCGGCGCAGCGGGCGGTGGCGCGGTCGTGGTCGTCGTGGGCCCAGGCCAGGTCGAGGTTGAGAGCCTCGGCCTCCTCCTGGGTGGCGGCGGAGCTCAGGCGGCGGGTCAGCTCGGCGGTGCGTTCGGCGGCGTACCGCTGTTCGCGGAGCATGATGTCGAGCCGGTCGCCGAGGGCGTCCCGGCCGCCGGGCCGGGAGTCGTACGCGGCGATCGAGGCCTGGTGCAGCGGGTGCGCCCGGTCGGTCTCCTGGGCCGCCGCGGCGGGACCGTACGCGGTGGCGACGTCCTGGAGGAGGGCCTGCACGACGTCCCAGGGCGGGACCTCCGTGCCGTCGAGGCAGGCGCGCATGCCGTCGGGGTCGCGTTGCCAGAACACGGCGCACCAACCGCCGCGCTGGTCGAGCTTGGTCATGAGCTTGTTCAGGTATCCCGCGAACTCCCATACCTGACCCGGGAGTTGATCTACAGCCATCGCACGACTCCCCGGCAGACTGGAGTGCTCCGGTCCGCTAGAAAACACCATTTGTGTTACGCCTGGGCTACGTGAAGTTTTCGGAGCGGACCCGATGTGCTGTGAGAGACCATTCGACGGCCGCGCGTGACGCCTCGACCGGCGGGCGTCGGCAGCCGGGGGTCGTCTACAGGACGACCAGCGCGCACTGTCCGGCGAGGTCGTCCATGGACAGGCCCAGCGTGCGGGCCAGCGCGGCGATCGTGAAGAAGGCCGGGGTGGGGGCGCGGCCGGTCTCGATCTTGCGGAGGGTCTCGGGAGAGATGCCGGCGTCCGCCGCGACGTCCGCCATGCTGCGGCCACCGCGGGCGTCGCGCAGCAACCGGCCGAGCCGCTCGCCGCGTTCGCGCTCTTCGGGGGTGAGAGGGGTGCGCACCATGACCCCATTCTAATACCGCCGGCCTCTCACTCGACCGGTATAATAATTGGAGAGAATCGGTATAGTAATTGGCATGGTGGAACTGAAGACGGACGCGTCGATCGACGCGATGTACGAGACCGGGCAGGTCGTGGGACAGGCGCTCAGCGCGGTGCGCAAGGCCGCCGACGTAGGCGTTTCCCTGCTGGAGCTGGACGAGGTGGCGCACTCGGTACTGCGCGCGGCAGGCGCGGGCTCGCCGTTCCTCGGCTACCGGCCCTCCTTCGCCCCCACCCCGTTCCCGGCCGTGATCTGCGCCTCCGTGAACGACGCGATCGTGCACGGCATCCCGACCTCGTACCGGCTGCGCGACGGCGACCTCGTGTCCATCGACTTCGGCGCCGAACTGGGCGGCTGGGCCGGGGACTCGGCGATCAGCTTCGTCGTGGGCGAGCCGCGCGTGGCGGACCTGCGGCTGATCGAGACCGCCGAGCGCGCGCTCGCCGCCGGAATCGAGGCCGCGGTCGTCGGCAACCGCATGGGCGACATCGCCCACGCCATCGGCTCGGTGTGCCGCGCCGCCGGGTACGGGATCCCGGACGGTTTCGGCGGGCACGGTATCGGGCGCCGGATGCACGAGGACCCCGCGGTGCCGAACGAGGGGCGGCCGGGGCGGGGCTTGCCCTTGCGGCACGGGCTGGTGCTGGCGATCGAGCCGATGCTGATCGGTGGTGGTGGTGACGGGTTCCACGCGGCGCCGGACGGGTGGACGCTGCGGACCGATGACGGGTCTCGGGCGGCGCATGTGGAGCACACCGTAGCCATTACCGAGACGGGGCCTCGGGTTCTGACCGCCAGGTAGGCCGGTGGCTGCTCGCGCCGACGCGATGGAGCCGCACGTGGATGCGGCCCCGCGCCCCTTTGGTGACCCCGCGCCCCTTTGGTGACCAGGGGCGCGGGGAAGTGGCGAGTCACCCCACCGGATGCACCACCATCGCCGAACCGCCACCCCGTCGTACCGTCTCCGCCGCCGCCAGCCACTTGCCGTTCGGCAGGCGCTGGACGCCTGTCGCGGCGCCGATCTCGGGGTTCTGGCGGAAGCCGTGGCCGATGGCTTCGAGTTGGCTCTTCAGGGGGCTGGTCCACAGGCCCGGTTCGAGTTCCGTGGTGGTCTGGTTGCGCTGGCTGGCGCGGGGTGCCGCGATCGCGTCGACGAGGGGCAGGCCCCGGTCGACGAAGCCGGTCAGCGTCTGCAGCACGGTGGTGATGATGGTCGAGCCGCCCGGGGAGCCGAGCGCGACGACGGGCTTGCCGTGCTTGTCGAGCACGATCGTCGGCGACATCGACGAGCGCGGGCGCTTGCCGGGACCGGGCAGGTTCGGGTCGTGGACGGCCGGGCTCGCCGGCACGAACGAGAAGTCCGTCAGCTCGTTGTTGAGCAGGAAGCCACGGCCCGGCACGGTGATGCCGCTGCCACCGGTCTGCTCGATGGTGAGGGTGTACGAGACGACGTTGCCCCACTTGTCGGCGACCGTGAGGTGCGTGGTGTTCTCGCCCTCGTACGTCGTCGGGGCGGCCGTACCGCCGGTCGGGCAGGCGGCGGGGTCTCGCGGGTCGGCGGGCGCCACGGGGCTGGTGAGCACCGCGTCGTCCTTGATCAGGCACTCGCGCGAGTCGGCGAACCGCTGCGACAGCAGTTCCTTCGTCGGTACGTCCTCGAAGGCGGGGTCGCCGACCCAGCGGCCCCGGTCCGCGAAGGCGATCCGGCTGGCCTCGATGTAGCGGTGCAGGTACTGGACCTCGCTCGCCTTGGAGAGGTCGGTCCTCTCCAGGATGTTGAGGGCCTCGCCGACCGTCGTACCGCCGGAGGAGGACGGGGCCATGGAGTAGACGCCAAGTCCGCGGTACGAGGCCTTCGAGGGCGCCTGGCGCTTGGTGCGGTAGGCGGCGAGGTCGCCCGCGGTCAGGTCGCCGGGGCGGGCGTTGTAGCCGGACCCCGGGTCCACGGGCGGTTTGTTGACCGTGTCGACGATGTCCCGCGCGATGTCGCCCCGGTAGAGGACGCCGACACCCTCGCGGCCGAGCTTCTCGTACGTACGGGCGAGGTCGGGGTTCTTGATGGTCGAGCCGACCACCGGCAGCTGCCCGCCGGGCAGAAACAACTCGGCGGTGTCCGGGAAGTATCTGAACCGGGTCTCGTTGGACGCGGTCTGCGCGCGGAAGGTGGCGTCGACGGTGAACCCGTCACGGGCCAGCTTCTCGGCGGGCTTGAGCAGCTTGGCCAGCGGCTTGCTGCCCCAGCTGCGCAGCGCCGTCTGCCAGGTGGCGGGGGTGCCGGGGGTGCCGACGCCGAGTCCGCTGGTGACGGCGTCGGCGAACGGGATCGCCTGGCCGTTCTCCACGAACAGGTTCTCGTCGGCGCTCAGGGGCGCCGTCTCACGGCCGTCGACGGTGTGCACCGTACGGGACTTGGCGTCGTAGTAGACGAAGTAGCCGCCTCCGCCGATGCCCGACGAGTACGGCTCGGTGACGCCGAGCGCGGCGGCCGTGGCGATCGCCGCGTCGACGGCGTTGCCGCCCTTTCTGAGCACCTCGATACCGGCGGCCGAGGCGTCCGCGTCGACGCTGGCCACGGCACCGCCGTAGCCGACGGCGAGAGGCGTCTTCTCGGCCGTGCCCGCCGGGGCGGAGGTCGGCGGTGCCGCCCCCACCGACACGACGGCGGCCGTGGCCGCCAGAACCGCCAGTTTCCGCGCGACAGGGCGACGCAGACGCATCCGTACCTCCAGTCAATGACCGTCCGCGCAGAGTAACGCGGTTGCCATGGGCTCGTGAGGTGCGAATCGGCCACGGCGCGTTCCCGCAACACACCTGCAACAGCACGTGGATCGGGAGCGGAGAGCCGGGAACCGAACAGGCAATCGGACATGGGTTCGGCCAGTGCGCGGCATCGCCCGCTACCATGCGCGGCCATGAATGACGACGTGCGCAATATCGTCCTCGGCGTGATCGCGGCGGGCATCAGTGCCTCGCTGGGCTGGTTCGTCCGGACGTACCTGTGGAAACGTAAGCTCCGCCGCAAGCAGAACTTCTTCGGGCTGCCCGAGAACTCCGAGTCCCTGCTCGTGGTCAACCGCGACCCGTCCAGCGCGGATCTGGCGGTACACCGCTTCGACGTGTTCGCGCTGCTGGAGCTCTCCGCGCTCATCAAGGACTGCGGTGCGCACGCGCAGATCGTCACCCAGGACGTCGCCCAGCAGGGCTTCGGCGAACGCACCGAGTTCTGCGTGGGCGGACCCGGCTCGAATCGCCGCATGGCCGCGCACCTCGCCGCGATGCTGCCCGGCATACGGTTCAACACCGACCCCGAGCCCGGCCCCGACCGGGGCGCCTTCCAGATCGGCGGCGACCGCTACCGGCTGGAGCCCGGCGTCACCGAGCATGTGATCCTGGCCCGGCTGACCACGGGCCAGCGGGACCAGGCCCGCCCCGTCTTCCTCTTCTGCGGCCAGCGCGCGATCACCAACCAGGCGGCGACCCGGTATCTGGCCCGCCACCACGAGAAGCTGCTGCGCAAACACGGCACGGGCAACTTCGTCCTCCTCCTCAAGGTCATCAACTCCCAGGCGTACGGTCCCGACGTCGTCGAACTCGTCGCGGACGTCACCCGCGCGGCGCAGACCCCGGCGACGCCGGCACCGGCAGAGACGTCGCACCGCGCGTAGCGCGCTGGGCCACGGTCACGCTTCGCGACTGTGGTCGTGTGAAATGCGGAGAAGTACCCGAAGGCGCGGTACGTGCGTGGTACCGCGAGGCTGCACACCGCGGCCACGCCGACCGAGGAGAGCGGCACCCTCGTCGCGTACGTCTGCGACGTGGGGCCGCTCGGCCTCGGCAAGCTGGTCACGCATGCCCGCACACCTTCCACGGGCGGAGACCCGGGAAGCCGTTCGGCGTGGACCTGGAGCTGTTCTCCACGGCCTACGACGTTCCGGCGGGCCACCGTCTCGCCCTGGTCGTCGACACGGTCGACCCGCTCCACATCGAGCACAACCCGTCCGGCGCGCAGCTGACCTTCCCCTCGCCGCCGAACGACCCGTCGTACGCGTCGGTCCCGCTGCGCGAGCAGTGATCTCCGGCTGCCGCCGGGCGGGCCTGGCCCCTAGGGGGTGTTGTCGAGGTGCCGCACAGCACCCGCGGCGCCCGGCACTTCCACGAACCCCCTGGCCCCTGCACGGCGGCAGCGGCGTTTCTGCTTCGGCCGGGGTGGCGCCCACGGCCTCGCTCACCCCCAGGTGGATGAACCGCTCATCGTAGTCGAGGTCCGACGCCACTCCGGTGGGGGTCCTGTGCCGGTCCCCGCCAGGGCAGGCCGAAGCGCCCGCGGCGGCCGAACAGGCGGGCGCGCAAGGGCCCGTACTCCCTGGGCACCCGTACCGGTCAGTGCTTGAGGATCTTGGAGAGGAAGTCCTTGGCGCGGTCGCTGTTCGGTGTGGTGAAGAACTCGTCGGGATTGCGGTCCTCGACGATCCGGCCGTCGTCCATGAAGACGACACGGTTGGCGGCCGAGCGGGCGAAGCCCATCTCATGGGTGACGACGACCATGGTCATGCCCTCGCGCGCCAACTGCAGCATGACTTCGAGGACTTCGTTGATCATCTCCGGGTCGAGGGCCGAGGTGGGCTCGTCGAAAAGCATCACCTTGGGGTCCATGGCGAGGGCGCGGGCGATGGCCACACGCTGTTGCTGGCCGCCGGAGAGCTGTGCCGGGTACTTGGACGCCTGGTCGGAGAGGCCGACCCGCTCGAGGAGTTCACGGGAGCGCTTGTCGGCCTCCTCCTTCTTCCGTCCGCGCACCTTGATCTGACCGAGCGAGACATTCTGCAGGACCGTCATGTGGGCGAAGAGGTTGAAGGACTGGAAGACCATGCCGACGTCCGCGCGGAGTGCCGCGAGGGCCTTGCCCTCGTCCGGCAGCGGCTGCCCGTCGAGCAGGATCTCGCCCGAACGGATGGTCTCCAGCCGGTTGATGGCCCGGCACAGCGTCGACTTCCCCGACCCCGAGGGGCCGATGACCACGACCACCTCTCCCTTGCCGACGGTGAGGTCGATGTCCTGGAGGACATGCAGATCACCGAAGAACTTGTTCACGTCACGCAGTTCGATCAGCGGATCGACAGCCATGCCCTGCCCGCCCTACTCGCTTCGCTCTCGGCCGTGTCATGTCGCAGGTGCCGCAAACTATCCAGACGGGAGTCGACCAATTACGCGACACGCACTTACAGGGCATTTTGCATATTTACGACGACCGTTCCTGAGCTCCGCCCGTCATCCCTCCGTGACCTCGGCGTACAGCTGCGACAGTTCCGGTACGCCGCTGGAAGCCCACTCGTGGCCGGCCTCGACCACGTCGATCTCCCGGCCGGAGGCCAGCCTCACCACGGGCTGGCCGTTCGGCCAGATCTCCCAGCGCGCGCCCGGCACGGTGCGGACGACGACGGTGCCGAGGTAGAGCCCGGCGTCGTTCCCCAGCCAGGCGAGGGTCTCCTCGTCGTCGCGCCAGCGCGGGACGAGCTGGTCGAGCGCCTCCAACGAGGCGGCGGAATCGTCGAGTTCGACCCCCGTGCGCCGGGCCTGCTCACGCAGCAGCTCGCATTCGGAGAGGAGTTCGGCGAGGCCCTCATGACCGTCGCCGTCATCCCCGTCACCGCCCACGGAGAGCACGCCGACCCCGAAGGCGGGGCGATGCCTCTTGCGCCAGTTGCCCAGGAAAGAGAGCTTCATGCGATCAGCGTGTCATTCGCACCGCCCTTCGCACCACAGGCGCGCGGGCACCGCCTGTTCGCAGGGAGTTCGCCCGTGGTTGGGGCCCGCCTCATTGACGGTTCCCTGGCGCCTCTTTAGTTTCATGGCCGTGTCCCCAAAGTCCCGTCGTACGCCCTGAGGGCGGGCCCTGCGCCGTCGTGGGGGGGCAGCGGGGCAGGCTGGACTCCGCGGACACGGCCATGGGCGTCATCAGCGAACGGGAGGGGTCACGCGTGCGTCGACGCGTCTGGGGTACGGCCGTCGTACTGGGTCTGTTGGCGACGGGCGCACCTGTCGCCTCCGCACGGGCGGCCACCGGCACGGCGGCCGAACCGGCCCCGCTGGAGCGGCTCTTCGACAACACCGCCGTCAGTGACGACGCGAGACCAGCCGACGCCGACTTCGACGGCTCCGGCGGCTCCCTCTCCGCCCAGGACCTCACGACCGCGGGCTGGACACCCGGCCGTGCGCTCACCGTCCAGGGCACGCGCCTGACCTGGCCGCGCGGCACGGCGGGCGAGCCGGACAACGTACGCGCCGCCGGGCAGTCCGTCCGCGTACGGGGCCGAGGTGACGCCCTCGCCTTCCTCGTCGCCGGCACGGGCGGCGCCGACGCGACCGGCACGGGCACGGTCCGCTACACGGGCGGCAGCCGCTCCTCGTACCGACTGAGCGCCCCGGACTGGCGCACCGGCCCCCTCGCCACCAAGGCCGTGGCACTCCCCCACATCAACACGCCCGGCGGCCAACTCGCCGAGAAGGCACGGCTGTACGTCGTGACCGTGCCGGTCGTCCGAGGACGCGAGGTCGCCTCGGTGACCCTGCCGCGCAATCGGGACCTGCATGTGTTCGCCCTGTCGGTGCGGCCCGACTCGCGTGGCTGGACGGGGAGTTGGGCGGCTTCCACCTCCGGCTACCCGGCCGTGGGTCCCTGGACCGACCGGACGGTGCGGCTCGTCGTCCACACCTCGGCGGGCGGGCCCCGGGTACGGATCCGGCTCGACAACACCTTCGCGTCCACGCCGGTACGGGTCGGAAGCGCGACGGTGGCCCTGCGCGGGGAGGGCGCGGCGGCGCGGAGCACGCCGGTGCCGCTGTCCTTCGGGGGTGCGGCGGGCACCGAAATCCCGGCGGGGGCACAGGTGTTCAGCGATCCGCTCGGCTTCGAGGTGCCCTCGGACGCCGATCTGCTGGTGAGCTTCCATCTGCCGGGCACGGTGACGGCGGCGCCGACGCACCGGCTCGCCCAGCAGACGTCGTACGTCAGTGAGCCGGGCGATCACGCGGGCGACGGCTCGGCGGCGGCGTACACGTCCACGATCTCGGCCTGGCCGCTGCTGACCGGTGTCGACGTGGGCGGCGGTCCGGGGTCCGTCGTGCTGCTCGGCGACTCGATCACCGACGGCGAGAAGTCGACGGTGGACGCGAACCGCCGGTGGCCGGACATCCTCGCCGACCGGCTGCGGGACCAGAACGAGGTCCCGCGCTACGGGGTCCTCAACCAGGGGGATCTCGGCGAACCGTGTGGTCACCGACCGCTATCCGGGCGACGGTGTCTCCACCGACACGGGCGGCGTGAGCGCCCTGCACCGCCTCGACCGTGACGTCCTCGCGCAGACCTCCGCCCGGACCGCCGTCGTCTTCCAGGGCGTCAACGACGTCCGCTGGGGCGCGACCGCCGACCAGGTCGTCGCCGGGCTGCGCGAGATCGCCGCCCGGGGGCACGAGCGGGGCCTGCGGATGCTCGTGGCGACGATCGCGCCCTGCGAGGGCGAGAGCCGGTGCACGGCCGCCGCTGACGCCCAGCGGGTCGCGGTGAACGAGTGGATCCGCGGCGCCGAGGATTTCGACGGGGTGCTCGACTTCGACGCCGTGCTCAGGGACCCGGAGCGGCCGGCCCGGATGCTTCCCGCGTACGACAGCGGGGACCATCTGCATCCGGGCGACGCGGGCCTCGCGGCGCTGGCCGAGTCGGTGGATCTGAGCCTGCTCCGATGACACGTCGGTGGGCCCGGGCCCACTCCGGTGAGGTAGGTGGACCTGGGCCCGCTCCGATGAGGACGGTGGATCTGGGCCCGCTCAGGTGACTTCGACGAGCTACACGTCGAGGTCCACGACCACCGGCGCGTGGTCGGAGGCTCCCTTGCCCTTTCTCTCCTCCCGGTCCACGTACGCGTCCTTCACGGACTTCGCGAACGGCTCGTTGCCGTAGACGAGGTCGATGCGCATGCCTCGGTTCTTGGGGAAGCAGAGCTGGCGGTAGTCCCAGTACGTGTAGGGGTGCTCGTACTTCAGGGGGCGTGGGACGACGTCGGAGAGGCCGGCCTCGCGGAGGGAGGCGAGGGCTGCGCGCTCGGCGGGGGTGACGTGTGTGAGGCCCTCGAAGACGGTCACGTCGTACACGTCGTCGTCCGTCGGCGCCACGTTGTAGTCGCCCATGATGGCGAAGGGGCGGCTGCCCGCCGCGTCACCTGCGACGGCGGCCTTCAGGGCCTCGAACCACTGGAGCTTGTACGCGTAGTGCGGGTGGTCGACCTCGCGGCCGTTCGGCACATACACCGACCAGACGCGGACCGGGCCGCAGGTCGCGGAGAGGGCGCGGGGCTCCTCGACGCCCTCGTAGCCGGGGTCGCCGGGCAGGCCCTTGACGACGTCCTCCAGACCGACCCGGGAGATCACCGCCACGCCGTTCCACCGGCCCGTGGCGTGCACCGCCGCCTCGTAGCCCGCGTCGCGCAGCGCGTCGAACGGGAAGCCGTCCTCGGCGATCTTGGCCTCCTGGAGGCAGAGCACGTCCGTGCCACTGCTCTCCAGCCAGGCCAGGAGCCTCGGGAGGCGGGCGGTGATCGAGTTCACGTTCCAGGTCGCGATGCGCATGCCTCACAACTTACCGGGCGGGTCCGACAACGCCGTCCCGCCCGGTGGCCTCTCGGCTGTCGGCCCAGGTCAGGGCTCAGACGTCCGCCGAGGCCCCGGGGGCGAGCCGGAGGTGTTCCGTGCCGCCCAGGGCGCCGATCTGGTTGTCGTAGATCGGGCGGGCGAGGTCGGTGAGGAGGGCGTCGTGGATGTCGTACGCGCGCTGTGGCCTGACCTCGCGGACGTAGTCGATGACTTCGGAGATCTTGCTCCAGGGGGCCATGACGGGGAGCATCAGCGTCTCCACGGCGTGGTCGGGGACGGTGAGGGCGTCGCCGGGGTGGAAGACGCGGCCGTCGTCGACGAGGTAGCCGACGTTGGTGATGCGCGGGATGTCCGGGTGGATCACGGCGTGCAGTTCGCCGTGGACCTGGACGTCGAAGCCGGCCGCCGTGAACGTGTCGCCGTGGCCGACGGTGTGCACCCGGCCCGGGAAGGCGGCCGAGATCTTCTCGGCGACCGAGCGCAGCGTCCAGATCTCGGCGGCCGGGTTCGCCTCCAGGGCGGCGCGCAGCCGGGCCTCGTTGAAGTGGTCGGGGTGCTCGTGCGTGACCAGGACGGCGTCCGCGCCGACCGCCGCGTCCTCCTCGCTGAACGTGCCCGGGTCGATGACGAGCGTCCGTCCGTCCTTCTCCAGACGGACGCAGGCGTGCGACTTCTTCGTGAGCTTCATGAGTCCATCCTGCCTCCGGCCACCGGCGGCGCGCGCACCCGCCGACGTCACTCCTCGGGGGTGGTCTCCTCGCGGATGACCTGCTGGGCCACCTTGAACGCGCTGTTCGCGGCCGGTACACCGCAGTAGACGGCCGCCTGGAGGAGGACTTCCTTGATCTCGTTCGGGGTGAGGCCGTTGCGGAGCGCGGCGCGGGTGTGGAAGGCCAGCTCGTCCATGTGGCCGCCCGCGACCAGCGCGGTCAGTGTGACGCAGCTGCGGGCACGGCGGTCGAGGCCCGGCCGGTCCCAGATCTCGCCCCAGGCGTAGCGGGTGATGAACTCCTGGAAGTCGCCGGAGAACTCGTCGGCGGAGGCCAGCGCCCGGTCCACGTGGGCGTCGCCGAGGACCTCGCGACGGACCTTGAGGCCGGCGTCGTACGGGTCCGGTCTGCCCATCGGTTCGGGCTGGACGGCCGCGGCCGGGGCGATCTCGGCGATCGGGCCGGTCTGCGGCGGGACGGCGGCGAGGACCTGCTTGGCCGGGGCCGCCGGGATGGCGATCTGGCCGGTGGTGGAGTCGTAGGCGGGCTGCCAGGCCGTGGAGAAGTGGCGGACGAGGAGGTCGGTGACGGCGGCGGGCTGCTCGACCGGGACGAGGTGCGAGGCCCCGGGGACGACGGCGAGACGGGCGTCCGGGATGCCCGCGACGAGCGTGCGGGCCTCGGCGGGGCCGGTGACCTGGTCGTCGGAGCCGACGAGGACGAGGGTGGGCACGCCGATGCGGCCGAGTTCGGAGCGCACGTCGAACGAGGCGAGCGCCTCGCAGGACGTGATGTAGCAGCCGGGGTCGGTGGTGCGGACCATCTGCACGGCCCACTCGGTGATCGCGGGCTGCGCCGCCGCGAACCCGCCCGTGAACCAGCGGTCCGGGGACGTACGGGCGATCGGGTCCAGGCCGTTCGTCCGTACGATCACGCCGCGCTGACGGAACTCGTCGGCCGTGCCGAAGCGCGGCGAGGCGGCGATCAGCGCCAGGGAGGCGAGGCGCTCCGGGTGGCGCAGCGCCAACTCGACACCGATGGCGCCGCCCAGCGCGCAACCCGCGTAGCCGAAGCGTTGCACGCCGACGGCGTCGAGCGTGGCCAGCAGCCGTGCGGCCAGCTCGGTCACCGACCCGGCGGGGTACGCGGGGGCGCCGCCGTGGCCGGGCAGGTCGAACCGGAAGATCCGCCACTGTTTGGTCAGTTCCGGAATCTGCCTATCCCACATGTGCCACGTCGTGCCGAGCGAGGGCCCGAGGATGAGAACCGGGGCGTCGTCCGGCCCGTCGAAGCGGTACTGGAGGGCAGGGGTCGTCGTCTCACTCACGATTCCACGCTAACGTCACTTCCTCGGTGCTCGGTCCCTGGCCCCCGAATCCGCCCTGACGACTCCCGAACATCACCGGGCAACTCTCACACCGCCTTCACCGGAGCCCAGGTCATACGGCCGCCGCCGGAGCACGAACCGCGGTGTCGAACAAACATCCCCAGGGGAAGCTCGTTGGGGCGTGTCGTGCGGGTGGGCGCGGTGGCGAGTACGGCTCACAGGTCCTGCGCGGCTCCCAGTCCCGTCAGCGCGCCCACGGGGTCGAGGTCCGGTATGCCTCTCGGCCACCAGTCGTCGCGGCCCGGTTCGGACTCGTAGGCGTACCACAGGCCGTCGTGGCCCAGGCGGAGTTGGAGGTGGCCCCGGGGGTGGGTGAGGTGGTTGCGCCAGGGCCGGAACGCCGGGAAGTCGGCGGCGAGGAGCAGGGGGCGGGCGCGGTCGAAGCGGCCCGCCGGCGGGTCCCAGGGCTCTTCGAGGACGGCCAGCCCGTCGAGCCCGCCCTGACGCCAGGCGGCGACCGCGCGAGCCAGGTCGCCGGACGTACGGTCGGTGGCCGCCGCCAGGGAGGAGTACAGGGCGCGGCTGCCGGCGGTGAGGCCGGAGCCGGGGCGGGCGGCGGCCAGCCGTACCGCGTCCTGCCAGAGAGTCAGCTCCGCCACCGGGTCGCGGCCGGTGGTGAGCAGCGTGTGCGCGCGGGCGGCCGCGTCCGTGGCCAACTGGTCCAGCGCGAACGGGTCCGGGCCGCCGGGCACGCCCGGGTAGACCGGTGGCTGCTCCGGGATCGGGGGTGGGGGCGGCGGCGCGGGGAGCGGAGGGAGTGCGCGCGGGGCGAGGGCGTCGCGGGCGCGGACGCCGGGGAGCGTGGCGGGCTCCTTCTCCTGGGCGGCACGGGCCGCGCGGGCGGCGCTCAGCCGGGACAGCGCGTCGAGCAACTCCCGCTCGCCGCGGCCACGCAGGAGCAGCAGGACGAAGGGATCCTCGTCGAGCAGGCGCGCGGTCTGGTAGCAGAGCGCGGCGGCGTGCTTGCAGGGGTGGCCGAAGTCGGGGCAACTGCAGTGGGGTTCCAGCTCGCCGGGGCCGGGGAGCAGTCGTACGCCGCGTGCGGGCTCGCGGCTGCGGCTGTCTTTGGCCTGGGGGGCGCCTCGGTTCTCGGCGTCAGGTTCGGATTCGGGCTCGGGCTCGGGTACGGGCTCGGGTACGGGTACGGGCTCGGGTACGGGTACGGATTGGAAATCGGGGTCGGCCGGTACGGGCTCGGGTGCGCCTGCGGACGCGGTTTCGGCCTCGGTGTCGGTGTCGGCGTCAGGGTGGGTTTCGGCGAGTGAGTGGGGCATCTGCTTGTCGAGCAGGGCGGCGATGTGCCCCGGCCGCTCGGCCGCCGTGTCCAGGAAACGGTCCCAGGCGGCGTCGTCCAGCGTCCGCAGCCGCACCTGTACGCGGTACGGCCGGGGGCGGCTGCCGTGGACGTACGCGAGCACGAGCCCCGGTGTGACGGTGATCGCGTCGACGTGCCCCATGTCTGCATAGGCCCGCCCGCGCGCCAGGCGAGCCGCGTCGAGGGCGCCCTGCTCCAATGCGGTCACCCAGGCACTGCCCCACCAGGTCTCCGCGAAGCCCTTCTCCGACTGGGGGCGCGGCGGGAAGGCCCGGAAGGTGCGGCGCAGTTCGCCGTCTCGGGAGGGGGCGGCCATGGAACGGGGGACGCGGGGTGTCGCGGGCGAGGGGGCGGGCGCCTCTTCGGCGTCGAGGGTGACGTGGGGCGGGGTGGGAGCGCCGGGGGGCGGGATGGGGGCGGGGTGGTGGGGGCGTGCGGCAGGCAGGTCCGGGGTGGGAGCGCTGCCGTGCGAGGCGGGAGCCGCCTGGTTCTGGGCGGGAGCGCCCGGGGGCGGGAAGGGAACGCTGCCGTGCGCGCGTGCCGCCGGCAGGTCCGAGGTGGGAACGCTGCCGTGCGCGTGTGCCGCCGGCAGGTCCGAGGTGGGAACGCTGCCGTGCGCGCGTGCCGCCGGCAGGTCCGAGGTGGGAACGCTGCCGTGCGCGCGTGCCGCCGGCAGGTCCGAGGTGGGAACGCTGCCGTGCGCGCGTGCCGCCGACAAGTCCGAGGTGGGAACGCTGCCCTGCGCGCGTGCCGCCGACAAGTCCGAGGTGGGAACGCTGCCCTGCGCGCGTGCCGCCGACAAGTCCGAGGTGGGAACGCTGCCCTGCGAGGCAGGGGTCGCCGGGTCCTGGGCGGCGCCGCCGGTCTGCGGACCGGAGAGGGCTTGGTCCGGGGGCGGGACCGTGTCATGCGGGTCCATGACTGCGGGCCGGGAGACCGCACGGTCAGCTCCCGCAGGAGACGCGGGCTCCGGCTCGTCGGCTGCCGCAGGAGACGCGGGCTCCGGCTTGTCAGCTGCCGTGGAGGAGGCGGGATGCGGCTTGTCAGCTGCCGTGGAGGCGGCGGGATGCGGACCGTCGGCTGCCGCAGAGACGGCAGGCTCCGGCTCGTCGGCGGCCCCGGCCCCCATCTCGGCCAGTTCGTCCTCGGCGGGCACCTCGAAGCCACCGGTGGGCAGTTCGCGTGCGCTCCAGACTCGGCCCTCCCCGGCGCGGCCGGCGCCTTCGCCCCCGGAGTCCCCGCGCGCCCGGGAGCGGGTCGAGGCCCGACCGGCGGCTCGGCGCGCGATCGCGGCTGCTTCGGCCTCGGCCGCCGCTCGGGCTCGCTCGGCACGGGCCGCGCGCAACGCCTCCCGCGCGATGTCCCCGGGCCTGGTACCCGACGACGTGCCGTCCGCGGGTGCGGCGACCTCCGCAGCGGTACGGGTGCTCTCTCCCTCCGGCTCCTCGGCCCCGACCGCCTTACCGCCCACAGCTCTGCGCAACGCCTCGCGCACCGCGGCGCCGGGGCGCGCCGGATCCCCGGCCGCCGACGAACCCGGGGCCCCACGACCACCGCCAGGCGCCGTAGACGGGCTCTGCTCGTCAACCGCCTCCGCGTCCCGAGCTCCCCGCTCCCGTGCGGCGCGCAGTGCCCGACGGGCCGCGTCGGCAGGGCGCGGCCCTCCGCCGGCTTCCGTTCCCTCCACTTCCACATCCGCCAAAGACGCTTCAGGCACCTCGAATCCTTCGGTCTGCGGCCTCCCCGCAGCCTCCTCCACGGCCCTCACACCCTCGCCCTCCCCCTCGATCCCGCTCATGTCGCCCTCCGCAGCGACACCAGGGCCGACAGCTCTCGGTCCGTCAGTTCCGTGAGGGCGGCCTCGCCGGAGCCGAGGATGGCGTCGGCCAGGGCCCGCTTGGACTCCAGCATCTCGGCGATGCGGTCCTCGACCGTGCCCTCGGTGATGAGCCGGTGGACCTGGACGGGTTGGGTCTGGCCGATGCGGTAGGCGCGGTCGGTGGCCTGTTCCTCGACCGCCGGGTTCCACCAGCGGTCGAAGTGGACGACATGGCCCGCCCGGGTGAGGTTCAGGCCCGTGCCCGCCGCCTTGAGTGAGAGCACAAGTACCGGTGTCGCCCCGCTCTGGAAGCGGTCCACCATGTGTTCGCGGTCCTTGACCGGCGTACCTCCGTGCAGCAGCTCCACCGGCACCGCGCGTGCGGCGAGGTGCGCCGTGATCAGTCGGGCCATGCCCACGTACTGCGTGAAGACCAGCGCCGAGCCGTCCTCCGACAGCAACGTGTCCAACAGCTCGTCCAGCAGGGCCAGTTTGCCGGAGCGGACCGCCAGCCGGTCGCCCGTGCCCGCCGCCTCCTCCTTCAGATACAGCGCCGGATGGTCGCAGATCTGCTTCAGCGCTCCCAGCAGCTTCAGGACCAGGCCCCTGCGGGCGATGCCCTCCGCCGTCTCGATGACGAGCAGTGACTCGCGTACCACCGCCTCGTACAGCGCGGCCTGTTCGCGGGTGAGCGGGACCGGGTGGTCCGTCTCGGTCTTGGGCGGGAGTTCGGGGACGATGCCCGGGTCGGACTTCTTGCGGCGGAGCAGGAACGGGCGGACCAGGCGGGCGAGGCGGGTCACGGCCTCCTCGTCCTCGCCGTTCTCCACCGCGCGGGCGTGACGGGCGCGGAAGGACTTCAGCGGTCCGAGCAGGCCGGGGGTCGTCCAGTCGAGCAGGGCCCAGAGTTCGGACAGGTTGTTCTCGACCGGGGTGCCGGTCAGGGCGACCCGTGCGGGTGTCGGGATCGTGCGCAGGGCCTTCGCCGTCGCCGAGTAGGGGTTCTTGACGTGCTGGGCCTCGTCGGCGACGACCATGCCCCACTGCTGCTGGGCGAGTTGCGGCGCCGTCGAGCGCATCGTGCCGTAGGTGGTGAGGACGAAGCCGCCGTCGATGTCGTCGAGCGTGCGGTCGGGGCCGTGGAAGCGGCGTACGGGGACGCCGGGGGCGAAGCGGGTGATCTCCCGCTGCCAGTTGCCCAGCAGGGACGCGGGGCAGACGACCAGCGTGGGTTCGGCGCGGGCGCGGCGCAGGTGCAGGGCGATGACCGTGACCGTCTTGCCGAGGCCCATGTCGTCGGCGAGGCAGCCGCCGAGGCCGAGGGAGGTCATGAGGTCCAGCCAGGCCAGGCCCCGGAGTTGGTAGTCGCGGAGGGTCGCCGAGAGGCCCGGGGGCGGGTCGACCGTGCCGATGCCGGCCGTCAGACGGTCCCGCAGGGCCGCCAGTGCCCCGACCGGCACCGCCTCGACCGTCTCCCCGTCGACCTCGGCCGTGCCGGTGAGGGCCACGGACAGGGCGTCCACGGGGTCGAGCAGGCCAAGTTCGCGTTTGCGGGCCTTGCGGACGAGGGCCGGGTCGACGAGGACCCACTGGTCGCGGAGGCGGACGATGGGGCGGTGGGCCTCGGTGAGGGTGTCCATCTCGGTCTCGGTGAGCGGGTCGCCGCCGAGCGCCAACTGCCAGCGGAACCGGAGCAGTTCCTCGCTCTCGAAGAAGCCCGTGCCGTCCGTGGCGGAGCCGGGCGCCGGGCTGACCTCGGCGCGGGCGCTCAGGTCGTGGGCCAGGTCGCGCGGCCAGTGCACGGCGACCCCGGCCGCACCGAGCCGGGTCGCGGCGACGCCCAGCAGGTCGGACAGCTCGTCCTCGGAGAGGGCGAGGACATCGGGCACGTCCTGCTCGGCGAGCCGGTCCAGGGGTGGCCAGACGCGGGCCGCGCGGCGTACGGCCAGGGCGGCGTCCACGCGTGCGCGTGGCCCGAACGCCGCGTCCGCGTCGCCCGCCCACAGGGCCGCCGCGTCGACGACGAGCGTGGGGTCGGCGAGGCTGTGCACCTGGACGACGGCCGCGCCGGCCCGCCGCGCGCCCTCGCCGTCGTCGAAGAGGTCGGACGCCGACAGGTCCAGGCGCAGCGAGATCCGTACGCCCGCGTCCATGCCCGCGGCGACCTCGGCCGCCCAGTCGCGCGCGTGCGGCAGGCGCTGTCCCGCGGTCGCCGCGAACGGCCGCCCGGAGACGTACGGCGCCGCCGGGCCGCGTGGCAGGGTGTCGGCGACCGCGTCCAGGAAGGACCGCATCAGCGCCTCGGGCTCGGGCAGCCGGAGCGGGCCCTTGCCGGGCAGGGGCACGGCGTGGCCCTCGTACGGCAGGGCGGCGGCGACGGCCCTGAGGTGGGCGATGTCGTCCTGGTCGAGCGGGCCCGCGCGCCAGGCGTCGTACCCCTCGGTGGTCAGCCCGGGGAGCAGTCGCCCTCGGGCGACGAGTCGTAGCGCGTGCAGTGCGGCGGCACCCCAGCAGGCGGTGGCGGGGTGCGCGGCCGGGTCGCGTCGGGCGCGGGTGAGCAGGGGCAGGGCCTCGGTGAGGGACAGTGAGACGGCGGGGACGGTGCCTCTGCGGACGCCGGAGCCGTGCCGCCGTACCACCGTGAGCTCCGTCGGCTCCGAGGGCCGGGGGACGGAGGGCGGAGCGTCGCCCTCCGGGTCCCAGAAGACCATCCGCCCCGCGCGCGGCAGCGGCGCGGGCTGGAAGACGGCGGCCAGCCGCACGGGAACGGCCGTGTCGGCCTCGGGAACAGCCATGTCCCGCATTCGTTCGGTCACCTCCCGCCCATGAGTCGTGTCAGCTGTGTCCCAGTTCTCGGATCAGCTGTCTCCGACTCTACGGGCGGGGTCCGACAATCGGCCCCGGCATCACGTTCGGGCACGTCAGAGGCCTACTCAGGGCACGGTCCGGGACACCACGTACACCATCGGATGGTTCGGGTCGGAGCGGTTCACGACTATGTCGTGGGTGGGCGCCGGGTTCTTCTGCTCGTGGACGAGGCCGTACCAGGGGCCGGCGCCCGTGAACTCCCAGCCGATGATCCGCCGGTCGCGGGCGCTTATGGCCTTCTCGCCCTCCTGCAGGTCGGCCGGGTCGGCGCCGATCTGGGCGAGGAAGCGGCCCAGGCCCTCGTTGCTGGTGCGGAACTGGGCGTACAGGCGGCTGGTCTTCCAGTTGTTCGTCTCGTAGTACGCGACGTGGTCCGAGTACGGCGGGATCGGCACCCGGTAGAGGCGGCGCTGGACGCGGGAGGGCCAGCCGGCGGTGAGGCCGGTCGCCGAGTACTTCTCCTCCTTGTCCTTGCCGCTGTCGCGGCTCTGGTTGGCGGAGATCACCAGGTAACCGGCGGGTACGCCGATGAGCAGCACGATGATCGCCAGGGTGAGCGCCCGGCGGCGGTTGCGGTGACGGCGGTCCTCGGCCGGCCGCTCCGGCTCGTCCGGGGACGAGCCCTGGCGCGGCACCGAGGGGGTCACGCGGAGTCCTGGGTGGTGCGGCGGCCCTCCACGTACCTCGCGTAACGCTCGTACCGCTCGACACGGCGCCGGTTGGCGCGGCGGAAGCGGCGGGCGACGAGGCGGGCCAGGTCGGCGGCGCCCACCATGCCGGCCTCGGGGCCGAGCTGGGCGCGGGCGATGCGGGCCTCGGGGCGGTAGCCACGACCGGTGAGCTGGCGCCTGAACGCGTCCCGCGCCGGGGCGATCAGCAGGTCGTCGGCGGCCGAGACACCGCCGCCGATGACGAAGCAGGACGGGTCGAGGGCGGCGGCGAGGTTGGCGATGCCGACGCCGAGCCACTGACCGATGTCCTGAAGCAGCTCGATGCACATCGCGTCGCCCTCGCGGGCCAACTCCGTGATCATCGGGCCAGTGATGTCGGCGATGTTGCCCTTGACGTGCTCGATGATCCCGTACGCCACCGGGGAGTCGGCCGCTGCGAGTTCGCGGGCCTCTCTGACCAGGGCGTTCCCGGAGCTGTACTGCTCCCAGCAGCCGCGGTTGCCGCACGGGCAGCGGTGGCCGCCGGGCACGACCTGCATATGGCCGAACTCGCCCGCCACACCGAACTTGCCCCGCTTGACCTGGCCGTCCTCCAGGATCGCGCCGCCGATGCCGGTGCCCAGCGTGATCATGACCATCTGGTCCTCGCCTCGGCCGGCGCCGAAGCGCCACTCGGCCCAGGCGGCGGCGTTGGCGTCGTTGTCGACGAGGACGGGCACGGCGAGCCGTCCGGCGAGCCGGTCGCGCAGCGGCTCGTTGCGCCAGGAAAGGTGCGGGGCGAACAGGATGCGGTTGCGCTCCGCGTCGACCCAGCCGGCCGCGCCGATGCCGACGGCGTGCACGTCGTGCCGGTCGGAGAGGTCCAGGACCAGCTCGCAGATGGTGTCCTCGACGACCTTGGGGCTCTTGGACTTGTCGGGCGTCTCCGTGCGGAGCTTCTCCAGGATGTTGCCGTCGGCGTCCACGACGCCCGCCATCACCTTCGTGCCGCCGATGTCGATGCCGACGGTGGGGACGCGGGGCGCCGTCAGGTGGGAGCGGCGCTCGCGCGTTCCCACGGTCCGCAGGACGGTGGCCCGCGCGGAGCCGCGGTGGGTGAAGTCGCGGTAGGTGCTCATCGGGCCGATTCTGCCCTAACGCTCCGCTCGGTGCGCCGTGGGGGCGGGTGCCTGGTGTTGTGTTCTGGCTGCCGGCCGGTGGGAGCTTGCCGCGCCCACGCGGCGCAGCCGCAAATGTCACCGCCCCGCGCCCCTTAAAGCATGGTGGCCCCCTGCCGACAAGGGCTCACGGCGCCTCAGGGCCGCACGAGAAGTTGGAACTCGAAGGAGTAGCGCGAGGCCCTGTACACGTGAGTCCCGTATTCCACCGCACGGCCCGTGTCGTCGAACGTCGTGCGCTGCATGGTCAACAAGGGGGCGCCCTCGGGTTCTGTCAGCCGGGCGGCCTCCTCGGGCGTGGCCGCCCTGGCTCCGATTGTCTGCCTGGCGCTGTGGAGGGTGATGCCCGCGGTGCGCATGAGGCGGTAGAGGCCGGTGGACTCCAGCTGGGGGGAGTCGAGGTCGAGGAGGTCGGTGGGGAGGTAGTTGCAGAGGTACGCCATCGGCTCGCCGTGCGCCAGTCGGAGTCGCTCGATGCGGTGGACCTCACTGCCCTCGGTGACGGCGAGGGCAGCCGCGACCTCGGCGGAGGCGGCGACGGTGGTGTTGAGGAGGACGCGGGTCGCGGGGCGCTGCCCGGCGGCTTCCAGGTCGTCGTAGAGGCTGCTCAGCTCCAGCGGGCGCTTGACCTGGCTGTGCACGACCTGCGTGCCCACGCCGCGGCGGCGTACGAGCAGGCCCTTGTCGACGAGGGACTGGATGGCCTGGCGGACGGTCGGCCGGGACAGGCCGAGGCGGGCGGCCAGCTCGATCTCGTTGCCCAGCAGGCTGCCCGGGGTCAGCTCGCCGTGCTCGATCGCGGCCTCCAGTTGCTGGGACAGCTGGAAGTAGAGCGGGACCGGGCTGCTGCGGTCGACGCTGAGCTGGAGCGGCACGGTCGGATCCACTTCTGGTTTCGGCACGGGGCGAGCGTAACCGTGGTGCTTTGGTCACGGGAAGTTGCGTAGTTCGGTTGTCCGGACAATCCATTGACACGGTGGCGGGTGCGACCCCACTTTGTTTCCCATGCGCATCGGACTCATCGGGGCAGGTCGCATCGGCACGTTCCACGCGACCACGCTCAGCCGCCACCGTGATGTCGGCTCTCTGATCATCACGGACGTCGATTCCGCTCGGGCCCATGATCTCGCCGATCGCCTCGGTGAGACGGCGGCCCCGGGCGTGGACGAGATCTTCACCTGGGGTGTGGACGCCGTGGTCATCACGGCGGCGACTTCGGCCCACGGTGAACTGATCGGTCGGGCAGCACGCTCCGGGCTGCCCGTGTTCTGCGAGAAACCCATTGCCGTGGACATGCCAGGGACCTTAAGCGCGCTCGCCGAGGTGGACGCGGCCGGGACCGTGTTGCAGATGGGGTTCCAGCGACGCTTCGACGCGGGGTACGTCGGTGCGCGGGAGGCGGTGCGGGCGGGGCGGCTCGGGCGGTTGCACACATTGCGGGCGATGACGGCCGACCAGACGCCGCCGCCCGCCGACTATCTGCCGGTGTCCGGAGGCATCTACCGGGACTGTCTGATCCATGACTTCGACATCGTGCGGTGGGTGACGGGACGTGAGGTGGCGGAGGTGTACGCCACCGGGTCGGACGCCGGGCCGGTGATGTTCCGCGAGGCGCACGACGTCGACACCGCGGTGGCCGTGCTGACGCTCGACGACGGGGCGTTGGTCACGGCGACGGGGGCGCGGGTGAACGGGGCCGGCTACGACGTGCGGATGGAGCTCGCCGGGGAGCTGGACACGGTGGTGGTGGGGCTCGACGACCGTACGCCGGTGGCGTCGACGGAGCCTGCGGGGCCGCCTGCCGCGGACAAGCCGTGGACCGGGTTTCTGGAGCGGTTCGCCGCCGCGTACGAGGCGGAGATCGGGGCGTTCGTGGAGGTGGTCCGGGGGGAGCGGGCGAATCCATGTGATGGGCGTGAGGCGTTGCAGGCGTTGCGGATCGCCGAGGCGTGCGAGTTGTCCCGGGTGGAGCGGAGGCCGGTGAACCTGGGGGAGATTCCGGGCGGGCGCGACTGAGGCTCCGCCCTGCCTTGTGCGCCCGGCTCGGGTGGTCGGGGTGCGTGGGCGGGTGCGGGTCGTAGTGGGTCGCTCGCGCGGTTCCCCGCGCCCCGGAGAAGCAGGGGCTGCGCGACAAGCCTCCACCCGCCCCCCACCCGCCCAGCAGCGCCAAACCCACCCGCCCTCAGCGCCCTTCCTCCTCCAGCAGCCCCGCGTCGTACGTCAACAGGGCGATCTGCACACGGTTGTTGAGGTCGAGCTTGGCGAGGACGCGGGAGACGTGGGTCTTCACCGTGGCGACGCTCATGAACAGTTCGGCGGCGATCTCGGCGTTGGAGGCGCCCCGGCCGACCGCGACGGCGACCCCGCGTTCCCTGTCGTTGAGGACGGCGACGCGGGACCGGGCCTTCGCCCGGCGGGTGTCGGGAGCGCTGCCGGCGGCGTGTGCCATCAGCTGGCGGGTGACGGTGGGCGAGAGCACGGGATCACCGGCCGCGACGCGGCGCACGGCCTCGACGATCTCGGCGGGCGGGGTGTCCTTGAGGACGAACCCGGCCGCGCCCGCGCGCAGGGCCCGCAGCACCTGTTCGTCCGCGTGGAAGGTGGTCAGGACGACGACCTGGGGTGCGTCCCTGCGGCTCCGGAGCCGCTCGGTGGCCGCGAGGCCGTCGACCGTGGGCATCCGGATGTCCATGAGGACGACGTCGGGGCGCGTACGGTCGACGAGCGCGTCCACCTCGCTGCCGTCGGCGGCCTCACCGACGATCTCGATGTCGTCGGCACCGCCCATCATGAAGGACAGTCCGGCACGTACGAGAGGGTCGTCGTCGACGAGGAGCAGTCGGATCTTCGCGGTCATCGGCCCACCGTATTGTCCTGCCCGCGTCGGCTCGCGTATTTCCCGCCACGGTCCCGGCCGCCCGACTCCCGCCGCCCGCCTCCCGGTCGTCGCCGTACGCGACCTGGCCCGTTGATGCCGTCCGCCGTGTCCCCGGCTAATGTCGGTCGATCGACACCGCACTCGACAGTCAGCAGTCAACTCACGGAGGGTTTCTGTGCGTTACCGACTTCTGGGCCGGACCGGGCTCCGCGTCTCCGAGCTGTTCCTAGGCGCCATGACCTTCGGCGAGCAGGGCGGTGTGGGGGCACCCCGGGAGGAGTGCGCGCGGATCCTCGATGTGTACGCGGAGGCCGGTGGCAATGTGATCGACACGGCGGTCAACTACCGGGGCGGGGAGAGCGAGCGGATCGTCGGCGAGCTGCTCAAGGGGCGACGGGACCGGTTCGTGCTGTCCACCAAGTACACCGTCTCGCGCGACGGCACCGACCCCAACGCCGCGGGCAACCACCGCAAGAACCTCACCCTGTCGCTGGAGACCAGCCTGCGGCGCCTGGGCACCGACTACGTCGACCTCTACTGGGTGCACATCTGGGACCGGAACACCCCGGTCGAGGAGACCATGCGCGCCCTCGACGACGCCGTACGGTCCGGGAAGGTGCTGTACGTCGGGATCTCGGACGCCCCGGCGTGGGTGGTGTCGCGCGCCAACACCCTCGCGGAGTGGCGGGGTTGGTCCCCACTCTCGGCGCTCCAGGTGCCGTACAGCCTGCTCAACCGGGACATCGAGCGTGAACTGCTGCCGATGGCCGAGGCGTTCGGGATGTCGGTCGCGGCCTGGAGCCCGCTGCACAACGGCATCCTGTCCGGCAAGTACACCCGGCCGGGCGGGGTGGGGCCCGGTGCCGTGGCCCGGCTGCCCGCCGAGGCGGTCGGGGTGCGGGAGCGTGCCGTGGCGGAGGCGGTGCAGGCCGCGGCGGACGAGCTGGGCGCCTCCCCGGCGCAGGTGGCCATCGCCTGGACCATGGCCCACTCCCCCGCCGTCCACCCGATCCTGGGCGCCCGCCGCGTCGAGCAGCTCGACGACAATCTGGGTGCCGCCCGACTCACGCTGCCCGGCGAGGTGTTGGCCCGGCTGGAGCAGTCCACCGACTTCCGTCTCGGCTTCCCCGGCGAGTTCATCGACGACACCTCGGCGTGGGTCTACGGGACGGCCGGGCAGCGCGTGGTGCCGCGTACCGCCCCGTGAGGTGACGGCAGGGCCGACTCGCTGGGACCTCATGGTCTCAACAAGGAGTCCCTGCATGCGACTTCGTCGCTCCGCCGCGGTCCGTCGCCCCCACGCCGACCGGGCCCTCGAACGGCGGGGTCAGTCCGCGGCCGCCCGCTCCCCGGCCGGGCGCCTGCGCCGCGCGCGGTCGGTGAGCGACGGCGGCTGCCAGACACCGTCGGCCCGATAGAGATCGGTGCCGGGCGCCACGATCTCGTCGATACGGTCGAGCACGGCGTCGTCGAGCAGCAGGTCGGCGCCCTTGAGCAGCGAGGTGAGCTGGTCCATGGTGCGCGGACCGGTGATCACCGACGTGACGGCCGGGTGGGCCAGCGGAAAGGCGACGGCCAGTTCAGGCAGGGTCCGGCCCAACTCCTCGGCGAGAGAAGCCAGTTGCTCGACGGCCGCGAACTTCGCGGGGTTGCCCGGGACGGCGGGGTCGAAGCGGTGCGGAGTGAGCTTGGCGCGGCCGGTGGCGAGGTCGACGGGCCGACCCTCGCGGTAGGCGCCGGACAGAAAACCCGAGGCGAGCGGTGACCAGGTCAGCACCCCCATGCCCAGGCGCTGCGCGGTGGGCAGCACGGCCCGCTCGACGCCGCGCGCGAGAATCGAGTACGGCGGCTGCTCCGTGCGCAGCCGCATCAGCCCGCGCCGCTCCGCCACATGGTGAGCCTCGACCAGGTCCTCGGCGGGGAACGTGGAGCAGCCGAACGCCCGGACCTTGCCCGCCCTCACCAGGTCGCCGAGGACGGACAGCGTCTCCTCGATGTCGGTGGTGTGGTCAGGACGGTGCACCTGGTAGAGGTCGATCCAGTCCGTGTCCAGGCGCCGCAGACTGTCCTCGACGGCCTTGACGATCCAGCGGCGCGAATTACCGCTGCGGTTGCGTCCCTCACCCAGCGGAAAGTGCACCTTCGTAGCGAGCACGACGTCGTCGCGCCTGCCCTTGAGCGCCTTGCCGACGATCTCCTCGCTTTCGCCCGCCGAGTACATGTCGGCGGTGTCCACGAAGTTGATGCCGGCGTCGAGCGCGGCGTGGATGATGCGTGCGCCGTCCTCGTGGTCGGGGTTGCCGATGGCACCGAACATCATCGTGCCGAGGCAGTGGGTGCTGACCTCGATGCCGGTCTTGCCGAGGACGCGATAACGCATACCGGTGCTCCGTCGCAGGTGGGGGGCGGTTGGGGGCGTCACTCTAGGACTTGGAGTGCACTCGACGGCAAGGGCACGGAGAGGTTCAGCCCCGCAGGGCCACCCCGTGGCGCGTGCGCAGCCGGCGGATCTCCCACCAGGCCACGGCCGTCACGGAGGCGGGGCCGCCGACAAGGGCTGCGAACTGGACGGCCGGCGGGCCCGGCGGCAGCCCGCCCGTCGCGAGGCCGATGGCGGAGAACTCCCACACCAGGATGCCCGTGAGCAGCGCCGGGAGCGCCGCGTGCACATCGGCGGTGTTGAAGGCGCTGCGCACGGCGGGCCCGGAGGCGAAGCCGATGAACAGCAGCAGCCACCCCAGCGGTACGAGGAGCCCGACCCGCACCCAGTGGTCCGCCTCCGCCCCGAAGAGTTGCTTGGCGTAGAACATCACCGCCATCACGGCCCCCACCCCCACGAAGGCACCGAAGTACCACAGGGCCGACTGCCAGGCGTTGCGCAGATGAGGGCGCATCGCCCGGCGCGCGGGCGGCGACGAGCAGCGGAACAACAGGGCCACCACCACGGGCGCGCTCAGGAGCAGCAGCCAGGGGGTGATCGTCAGCCGCAGCATGAACTGGTCCCGTGCCTGGTCGACGTCCCCGGGCTTGCCGTACGCGGCCAGGATCAGCACGGACATGGCCGTGGCGGTCCAGGCCCGGGTCCGCTGCAGCGCCTGCACGCCCGGGTCCTCGATCCGGCGGCGGCCGCGCGAGGGGAAGATCCGCCGTGCCGGGCGGCGCGCCGAGCGGGCCAGGGGATAGCCCACCAGCACACCCACCACGAGCGGCCACGCGCACATCACCGCCAGCGCCCACAGACAGCCGTTGATCCGCAGCCCGCTCAGGAACTCCCTGAGCGGCGGCCACTCGTCCTCACGCAGCCGCTGCCAGACGGACGGCGGCGGCACAGGGACGTACGGATACGGGTGCGGGTACGGATTCGGGTACGGCGTGCCCGGCTGTGGTGGGACGTAAGGCCCCGTGGGCGGGGCGTACGGTCCTCCGTTCGGCGGCATGGGCGGTTGCGGCCGGTACGGATTGTGCCCTCCGTGACCGCTGTTTCCCCCGAAACTCACGCTGTTGTCCTCCCGAGGCGCATGGGGCCGATCGGCTCGTACGAGTCAACCGGCAATCATGCGGGAGCAGATGGCGTCGCGCACGCGCCGTGACAAGCTGTTACGGAGGCCCGGCCGAGCCCTTGCTCACCCCCAGGGCAGCCAGGCCCGCACCCCGAATCCGCCGTCCCCCTCGGGCCCGTGCTCCAGACGGCCCCCGGCCAGCGTCGCGCGCTCGGTCAGACCGATGAGGCCCTGGCCGGAGCCGGGGACGGCCGGGACCTCCCCCGGTGGCGCCGGATTGCGTACGGAGACGGTGAGGCCGTCGGCCGTGGTGCCCGAGACCGTGACGGTGACCTCGGCGCCGGGCGCGTGCTTGCGGGCGTTGGTGAGGGCTTCCTGCGCGATGCGGTACGCGGTGCGGCCGACGGAGGCGGGCACGGCGGTGGGGTCGAGGACGTGGTTGTCGAGCACGACCTTCATACCGGCCTCTCGGGACTCGGCGACCAGGGTGTCCAGCGCGGCGAGCGTCGGCTGCGGCCGTCCCGTCTCGTCGGACTCGCCGGCCCGCAGTACGCCGATGATCTCCCGCAGGTCCTGCAGGGCCTCGTGGGCGCTCTCCCGGATGACTCCGGCGGCGCGGACGACCTCCTCGCGGGGCGCGTCGGGGCGGAACTCCAGCGCGCCCGCGTGCACGCTCAGCAGGGTCAGGCGGTGGGCCAGCACGTCGTGCATCTCGCGGGCGATGTCCTCACGGGCCAGTCGCTGGGCCTGCTCGGCCCGCAGCGCGGCCTCCGTCTCGGCCCGCCGGGCACGGTCCCTGAGGCTCAGTATGAGCTGCCGCTTGGACCGCACGAACATGCCCCAGCCGACGATCGCGGCGGTGAGCAGCGCGGCGAAGAGCACCGCCCAGGGGTAGTCGACATCGGGGTCGGGGCGCAGCCAGAAGAACACCGGGGTCGTCGCGAAGGAGACACCGCCGACCCATGCCACGTACCGGAACGGCCGGTGCACGGCGAGCGTGAACAGGGCGACCAGGCCCGCGCCGCCCGCGGTGTTCGACACGAAGCAGACCGGGACCATGGCCACCGCGAGCCCGAACGGCCAGCGGCGGCGCAGCCAGACCGCGGCGCAGGCGAGCGCGCCGAACAACTGGTCGACGAGGGCGAAGACGTGCGGGAGGTTGTGCTCCTGTCTCAGGGTGTCGGCGCCGAGCAGGCCGATGAAGACGGCGACGAGGAAGCACGTGAAGTCGACGACCCAGTCGCGCGCGGTGCGCCGGGGCCGCCGCCGAGGTCGTCCGGACCGCCCGGAGGGTTTGGACCGCCCGGAGGGTTTGGACCCCCCGGAGGGTTTGGACCCCCCGGACCGCTCGGATCGTCCGGATCGCTCGGACCGTTCCGCGCCGGAGTCCGCCCCGAAGTCGGCGTCGAGTTCGTCGACCACGGCTGAGGGCAGCAGCCAGCGCCGCCCGGGGAAGACCGGCGACTCGGGCACGGAGGCCGGGCCCGACTGGTCACGACGCACGCTACTCACGGTCGACAAATCTACGCAGGGACGGCTTCCCTCACCTCGTCTCCGCCCATGAACGCGACCGAAGTCGTGACCCCGCCGACTTTCGTCGCCAGGGACCGCGCCCATCCGAGTCCGAGGTCGAACAGACCTGGCCCCGCGGCCGACGAGAGTGGAGGGGCCACGGGGCGAGGATCGGGAACATGAAGCAGTTACTGGAGTTCTTCGGGTTCATCGCCCTGCTGCAGGGCACGGGCGGCCTGGTGTACGAGCTGACCGGCAAGCTGCGCTGGGGCGTCACACAGCGGTGGGCGGTGCTGGACGGCTACGAGATCTATGTGAGCATCGCGCTGATCGTCCTGGCGATCGCCCTGTTCGTGGCGGCCGAGAGCCGGAAGCCGGGGTGATCGCCCGTCGGCGCCAAGCCCCCCAGCCACGCGCATGTGGAGGCCTCGTGGAGCCATCGCGCGCCAGGTTAACTTCCCGAAAACTCATCGGACGTGCCGGGAAAATCATGGAACTTGTCATTGACATGTCACTGTCTACGCGCGTCATCATGAGGTCATGAGATTCCCCCCACGCGCAACACGCATCGGCGCAGCAGCCGCCCTCCTGTCCGCCCTCCTCGTGGGCGGCACCGTCACCGCCGGCCCGGCGGGTGCCGCCACGTCGGCGGTCGGCAGCATCTGTTACGGCGACCTGCCGTCGCAGGCATACACCACGCTCAACCTGATCGCCAGGGGCGGCCCGTTCCCGTACTCGCAGGACGGGAGCGTCTTCCAGAACCGGGAGCGTGTCCTGCCCAGCCAGGCCACCGGCTACTACCACGAATACACGGTCAAGACGCCCGGCTCCTCGACGCGCGGCGCCCGCCGTATCGTCACCGGTGAGGAGTACCAGGAGGACTACTACACCGCGAACCACTACGCGTCCTTCGCCCTCATCGACTACGACTGCTGAGAACCCGAGTCCGAGTTCTTGCCCTGCACGATCGTCACTCCTCGCCCCGCGGCTCCCCCACTCAGCCGCGGGGCGAGGCGCGTTCGGCCACCGGCGGGCGATTGCGCGCCGCGCGGCGCGGGAGATCTCGCCAAGCCGGCGTTCGAGGGCAGCGGGGTGACCGTCGCGCCTCGGCCGGTGGCCGACGCCATCGTCCCCGTCCCCGCCTCGTCCTCGCCCTCGTCCTCGCCCTCGCCCTCGCCCTCGCCCTCGCCCTCGCCCTCGTCGAGCATGCGGTGATCAGCAGGCGTCGGTGCGCAGGGGTGCGGCCGTCTTCGCGGTGATCTCGTCGACGGTGACGCCGGGCGCGGTCTCCACCAGGGCGAGGCCGTCCGGCGTGACGTCCAGGACACCGAGGTCGGTGATGACGCGGTGGACGCAGCGCTCGCCGGTCAGCGGGAGACCGCACTCCTTGACGATCTTCGCAGTGCCGTCCTTGGCGGTGTGCTCCATGAGCACGATGACCCGGCGAGCCCCGTGAACGAGGTCCATCGCGCCGCCCATGCCCTTCACCATCTTGCCGGGGATCATCCAGTTGGCGAGGTCTCCGTACTCGGAGACCTGCATGGCGCCGAGCACGGCCGTGTCGATGTGTCCGCCGCGGATCATGCCGAAGGAGAGGGCGGAGTCGAAGAAACTCGCGCCGGGCAGGACGGTGACGGTCTCCTTGCCCGCGTTGATCAGGTCGGGGTCGACCTCGGCCTCGGTCGGGTAGGGACCGGTGCCGAGGATGCCGTTCTCGGAGTGCAGGACGACGTGGACGCCGGGCGGGAGGTGGCCGGGGACGAGGGTGGGCAGGCCGATGCCGAGGTTGACGTAGGAGCCGTCGGTGAGTTCGGCGGCGGCGCGGGCGGCCATCTGCTCGCGGGTCCAGCCCGTGGTCGTGCTCATGCTCGTACGGTCCTCTTCTCGATGTACTTGTCGGCGGCCTGGTGACTCGTCAGCTCGACCACCCGCTGGACGAAGACACCCGGCAGATGGATCTCGTCGGGGCGCAGCTCTCCCGGTTCCACGAGTTCTTCCACCTCGGCGACGGTGACGCGGCCGGCCATCGCGGCGAGCGGGTTGAAGTTGGCCGCCGCCCTGCGGAAGACGAGGTTGCCGTGGCGGTCGCCGCGCCAGGCCCGTACGAGGGCGAAGTCGGTGGTGATGCCGTGTTCCAGGACGTGCGGGCGGCCGTGGAAGTCGCGGGTCTCCTTGGGCGGGGAGGCGACCGCGACCGAGCCGTCCGGCGCGTAGCGCCAGGGCAGGCCGCCGTGTGCGACCTGGGTGCCGACGCCTGCCGGGGTGTAGAAGGCGGGGATGCCCGCGCCGCCCGCGCGGAGGCGTTCGGCGAGGGTGCCCTGCGGGACCAGTTCGACCTCCAGCTCGCCGGACAGGTACTGGCGGGCGAACTCCTTGTTCTCGCCGACGTAGGAACCCGTCACCCGGGCTATGCGCCCGGCGGCCAGCAGCACGCCCAGGCCGCGGCCGTCCACGCCGCAGTTGTTCGACACGACCTCCAAAGCCGTGGCGCCCTGCTCGTGCAGGGCCCGGATGAGGGCTTCGGGTACGCCGCTGAGACCGAAGCCGCCGACGGCGAGCGACGCGCCGTCGGGGATGTCGGCGACCGCCTCAGTGGCGGAGGAACTGACCTTGTCCATCAGGGAACTGCCTTTCAGCCGGCGGCGCCGGGAGGTACGAACGACCAACCGCCGTCGACGACGAGACTGGCGCCGGTCATGTGCGAGGCCTCGTCGGAGGCGAGGAAGGCCGTGACCGAGATCAGAGCCACGTTGCCGTCGAGCCTTCTCACGTCGCCTCCGTGCGCAGCGCGTCGGAGATGGACTTGGCGCCGCCGTGGGCGGTGAACCCGCCGTCGACGGGGATCTCCGCGCCGGTGATGAAGGACGCCTCGTCGGAGAGGAGGAAGACCACGAGCGGGGCCACTTCGCGCACGGTGCCGGTGCGGCCGAGCGGTGTCTCGCGGACGTTCGCCTCACGGAAGGCGGGCGCGGCGGATGCGGTCATGTCGGTCTCGATGAAGCCGGGGTGGATCGTGTTCACACGGATGCCCCGTGGGCCCAGCTCCGTCGCGGCGCTCTTCGACAGACCCCGCAGTGCCCATTTGCTGGCCGTGTACGCGACCGGGTAATGGCCGGTGAGCGCGGCGGACGAGCCGACGTTGACGATGGACGCACCGGGCGGCATGAGGGGTGCGAGGTGCTGGATTCCCAGCAAGGGGCCGGTGACGTTGACGGCGTGGACGCGGGCGAAGTCCTCGGGGCGTACGTCTCCGACGCGGGCGCGCCAGGTGACGCCCGCGTTGTTGACCAGGCCGTGGACCTGGCCGTACGAGTCCCGTAGTTCCGCCGCCAGTTCGGCCCAGTCCTGCTCACTGGTGACGTCGAGGCGGCGGCAGTCGCCCTCCGGTGTCGCGTCGGTGGCGATGACCCGGGCGCCCTGCCGGGCCAGGGCCTCGGCCTCGGCGGCGCCTTGGCCGCGGGCCGCCCCGGTGACGACCACGACCTTGCCGCTGAGCCTCCCCGGTGTGCTCACGGCCGCTCCCGGGTGCGTCGGCGGGCGGTCGGCAGCGGCACCGGAGCGGCGCCCGTGACCACGGTGTTGGAGACGGTGCCGATGCCCTCGACGGTGAGGGTGACGGTGTCGCCGGGCTTCAGCGGCGGCGGGGACTGCTCACCCCGTACGCCCCACAGCTCCGCCAGGCAGCCACCGTTGCCGCAGGTGCCCGAGCCGAGCACGTCACCGGGGCGTACGACGGTGCCGCGCGAGGCGTAGGCGACCATCTCCTCGAAGGTCCAGCTCATGTTGGACAGCAGGTCCCTGCCGACGACCTCGCCGTTGACCTCGGCGGTCAGCGCGAGGCGCAGGAAGCCGTCCGGGTCGCGGTAGGGCTCCAGTTCGTCGGCGGTGACGAGGTACGGGCCGAGGGTGGCGGCCGTGTCCTTGCCCTTGCAGGGGCCGAGTCGGACCTGCATCTCACGGGACTGGAGATCGCGCGCGGACCAGTCGTTGAGGATCGTGTAGCCGACGATGTGGTCGCGGGCCTGCTCGGGGGTGAGGTCACGTCCCTCGCGGCCGATGACGGCGGCGACCTCCAGCTCGAAGTCGAGGACCTGCGCGCCCGGGGGCACGGGGACGTCGTCGTACGGCCCGACGACCGCGTACGGGTTGGTGAAGTAGAAGGTGGGCGCGTCGTACCAGGCATCGGGCACCCCGCCGACACCGTCCACGGACCGCCGTACGCCCTCGACGTGTTCCTCGAAGGTGACGAAGTCCCGGATGGTGGGCGGCTCCAGCGGTGGCAGCAGGCGTACGTCGGTCAGCGGCACAGCGGGGCCGACCGGCGGGACCCCGGCCGCCGCGTCGAGCGGCGAGGTTTCGTCCGGCAGCGCGTGGACGACGGTGTCGTCCACGACTCCGCAGTGACGCCGCCCCTGGTACAGGTAAGTGGCGATACGCAATGGTCGGCGCCCCTTACACCGGCGGGGCGACGAACACGCCGCGGTCGACGTCGTTGAACGACTCCTTGGCGACCAGCTCGTTCATCGGGTTCGCCGTGCCCCACTGGTCGGCGACCTCGGGCTGGGAGAAGTCGTAGACGTGCGGGTGCCAGGTGTCCTCGTCGAGGACCTCCAGCTCGGTCGTGTACTCCACCGTGTTGCCGTGCGGGTCCAGGAAGTAGGTGAAGGTGTTGTCGCCGGCCAGGTGCCGGCCGGGGCCCCAGACCTTCTTGGCGCCCGACCGGATGACGCGGCCGGAGCCGCGCATGTACTCGTCGATGCCGCGCATCTCGAAGGAGATGTGGTGCAGGGCCGTGTGCGGGCCCTGGGCGATGGCCATGGAGTGATGCTGGTTGCTGATCCGCATGAAGTGCATCGCCTCACCCATCCTGGGATGCATGAGGGTGTCGGAGAGGCGGAAGCCGAGGTGCCGCTCGTACCACTCCCGGGTGCGGTTCAGGTCCGGGGAGTTGAGGACGACGTGGGACAGCTTGACCGGGATCGACTCCTTCTCCTCGATCTTCCGGTGCTGCCGTACGTCGACGTCCGCCGAGACCTCGATGGTCCGCCCGTCGACGTCGAAGAAACGGAAGCCGTAACCGCCGCCGGGGGTGTCGGCCTTGCCCGGCTGGGATATCAACTGCACCTCCGCCGCGAGGAGTTGCTCGGCGAGTGTGTCCACGTCGGCCGCCGAAGCGGCGCCGTAGGAGACGAGGTCGAGCCGCTTCTCCTCGGCCTTGCGGAGCCGGACGACGTACTGCTCGGGGGAGCCCTCGGCGGCCAGGAAGGAGATGCCGGAGTCCTCGGCGACCTTGGTCAGGCCCCAGACGCCGGCGTAGAAGTCGAGCTGCTTGTCGTAGTCGGGCACGGCGAGGTCGACGTGCCGGAGGTGGGTGAGCAGGCGTGCGCTCATGGTGGGTTCCTCCTGTGGGGGGTCAGGTGAGCCGCAGCAGGGCGGCCGCGTTGCCGCCGCGTACGGCGTGGAAGTCGGCATCGGGCAGGCGGGCCGCGCGCAGGGCGCCGACCGGGTCCTCGGTGCCCATGTCGAAGGGGAAGTCGGAGCCGAGCAGGACCCGGTCCGCGCCCGCGGCGGCGATGAGCGCGCGCAGGACGTGGGGGTCGTGGACGAGGGAGTCGAAGTACAGCCGCTTCAGGTAGCTGCTCGGCAGATGGGCGCAGCCCGCGCCCGCGTCGGAGCGGGCCTGCCAGGCGTGGTCGGAGCGGCCGATGTGGGTGGGCAGGTAGCCACCCCCGTGCGCCGCGATCAGCTTCAGCCCCGGATGGCGGTCCAGGACGCCGGAGAAGATGAGGTGGGACAGGGCGACGGCGTTCTCGGTGGGCTGGCCGACGGTGTTGGACAGGTACCACCGGTCGAGGCGCTCGTCGAGGGTGCAGCCGAAGGGGTGCAGGAAGAGGAGCGCGCCGGTCGCGGCGGCCCGGGACCAGAAGGGTTCGTAGGCCGGGTCGGACAGCTCCCGGCCCGGCGTGTGCGACGAGATCTCGACGCCCAACAGGCCCTGTTCCAGGGCGTGTTCGAGGGCGTGCACGGCCAGCTCCGGGTGCTGGAGGGGGACGAGGCCGAGCCCGTGCAGCCGTTGCGGCGCCTGGGCGCAGTGCGCGGCCGTCGCCTCGTCGGCCAGCCGGTACACCTTCTCGGCCGTCTCCTCGTCCGCCCAGTAGTGGTAGTGCGAGGGGGACGGGCTGACCAACTGAACGTCCACGCCCTGCGCGTCCATCGCGGCCAGCCGTACGGTGACGTCGGTCAGCTTCGGGATGCGTTCGCGCACCATGGGGCCGTTGACGGCCAGGGCGGCGGGACCGTTGCGGCGGGCGTCCAGCGCCCTGGCCTCGGCCAGGCCGGGGTGGTCGGCCACCAGGGCCTCGACCTCGGGCAGCAGGATGTGAGCGTGCACGTCGACGGTGGGTGTCGTCACGGCAGTTCCTTCAGCATGGTCATCGTGCGGCCGATGAGGCCGGGCACGTCGGCGTCGCGCACGCCGTCCAACTGCCACTGCCCGAGCTGCACGGACGCCTCGACAACGGTCCGCACGCGCGTGATGCGCCGCTCGTAGAACGCCTGGAACAGCTCGTCGCCCCAGGCCCGTCCGCCGGTGAGCATCTCGGCGAGCACGGAGGCGTCCTCCAGGGACATGGCCGCGCCCTGGGCCAGGGTGGGCGGGCAGCAGTGGGCGGCGTCGCCGATCACGACCACCCGGCCGCGGTGCCAGGACCCCTCGACCAACAGCCGGTTGAACCAGGTGTAGTTGACCCGCGCCGGGTCGGTGATGTGGGCCGCGATCTCGGGCCAGGCGCCGCCGTAACGCTGCGCGAGGCGCCGCATCTCGTCCGCGTACGACTCCGGCGGGATCGAGGAGCGGTCACCTCGGCTGGCCTCGACGACGTACGCGTAGAGGGTCTTCTCGCTGGTGGGGGTGTAGCCGGCGATGTAGGCCGGGCCGCCGAAGGCGAGGTCCGTGCGTGTGACGCCCTCGGGGCGCGGGGCGGGGGTGCGCCAGATCGCCATGCCGGTGGGCTCGGGTCTGTCGGTGATGCCGATCGCGGCCCGGGTGGCGGAGTTGAGGCCGTCGGCGGCGATCACCAGGTCGTAACGACCGGTCGTGTCGTCGCTGAAGCGCACCGTGACGCCGTCGGCGTCCTGTTCCTGGATGTCCGCGGTGATGCCGAGGCGCACGGTGGCGCCGGACGCGCGGACCGCGTCGATGAGGATCTGCTGCAGCTGCGGGCGTTGCAGGCCGAGGGTGGCGGGCAGGTCGTCGCCGCCGGTTTTCAGATCCTCGGCCTCGTGCAGCAGGGTCCCGTCAGGGGCGGTCACGCCGAGCGCGCCGAAGGCGAACCCGGACGCCTCCACCTTCTCCCAGACGCCGAGTTCGCGCAGCACGCGCAGGGCGTTGCCCTGGAGGGTGATGCCGGAGCCGGTGGTGGCGTTCCAGTCGGGCCTCGCCTCGATCAAGTCGACGGTGAGACCGGCTCCACGAAGCAGGATGGTCACGGCGTTGCCGGAGGCGCCGCCCCCGATCACGAGGACCCTTCGGGTCTCGGTCGTCTTGGTCATGGGGAACTCCCTTGTTACGCCGCTCACTTGACGGCGATCGGGTTGACCGGTGAGCCCACGGCTCCGGTGATGGGAAGAGGCGCGGCGGTGAGCCAGTACTCGTACACGCCGTCGTGCGCGCAGTCGTCCGCGAGCGCGTCGGGGTCCCACATCTCGCCGATGAGCAGACCCATGTTGGGGATGGCGACCTGGTGGAGCGGCTGGAAGGCTCCGTCGAACTCGTTGGGCCGTACCTCGAAGCCCCAGGTGTCGGTGGCGATCGCCGCGATCTCGGTGCGGTGCAGCCAGCCTGCCGTGGTGAACGACAGCCCGGGCGAGTCTCCGCCCGCGTAGTCGCCCCAGCCGTCGCGGCGGGCGCGCGCCAGCCGTCCGGTCCGTACGACGACGATGTCGCCGCGGCCGACGCTCACCCCGTGGGCCTCGGCGGTGGCGGTCAGGTGCTCCTCGGTGACGGCGAACCCGTCGGGCAGCTCCCCGTCCGTGCCGACCACCCGGCCCACGTCCAGCAGCACCCCGCGTCCGGCGACGTGCGGTGCCATGTGCTCGATGCCGGTGACGAGGTCGCCGTCGGAGGTGACGACCTTCTCGGCCCGCCGCCCGTTCCAGGCCTTGCCGTGGTCGAAGATGTGCCCGAGGCCGTCCCACTGGGTCGAGCACTGCAACGGCATCGCGATCACGTCGTCGGCGCCGCCGATGCCGTGCGGGAATCCCTGGTTGCCGAGGGCCGCGTCCGTTCCGGTGTCCAGCATGGTGTGCACCGGGTTGGTCCGGCGCCGCCAGCCCTTCTGCGGGCCGTCCATGTCGAAGGACTGCGAGAGCGAGAAGCTGACACCCCGCCGGACGAGTGCGGCTCCCTCGCGGCGCTTGGCCTCGTCGAGGAAGTTGAGGGTGCCGAGCACATCGTCCTCCCCCCAGCGCCCCCAGTTCGAGTACGCCTTGGCGGCTTCGGCAATGGCACCCTCGGGGTCGTGCCGGTCCGGGATCACGAGGCCCCCTCCGCGACACAGCGGGTGCGCTGGGCGCCCAGCCCGGTGATCGAGCCGTCCATGACGTCGCCGTCGCGCAGCAGCCGTCCCCAGTGCATGCCATTGCCGGCCGGGGAACCGGTCAGCACCAGGTCACCGGGCAGGAGTCGGGCGGTCTGCGAGGCGTACGACACGAGCCGGGCGATGCCGAAGAGCATGTCCTCGGTGGACTCGTCCTGCATGGTCCGGCCGTTCAGCTTCAGCGTGACCCGCAGGTCGCCGGGGTCGGCGATCGACTCGGCGGGCACGATCCACGGGCCGAGCGGGGTGAACCCCGGCGCGTTCTTGCTGCGCAGCCAGTCCGTGCCGATGGCCTTCATGTCCCGGCGGAAGACGGTGGCCCGGTCGGTGAGGTCGTTGGCGATCGTGTACCCGGCGACGTACTCCAGCGCCTCCGCCACGGACACCCGGTACGCGGGCCGGGAGATCACGGCCGCCAACTCCAGTTCCCAGTCCGGCTGTTCGGCCCAGGCCGGGAGCACCACATCGTCGTACGGACCGGTGATCGCGCTCGGCAGACCGATGAAGACGTACGGCAGGTCCTCGGCCGCCCGGCGGTCCATGACCGCGGCGATCTCCGCCCGCGCCTCCTCGACCGTACGGGGGTCGTCGGGCGAGCGGTGGGCGACCTCCAGATCGATCACGTGCTGCCGGTAGTTGGCGCCGGACTGGAAGACCTGGCGGGGCGCGACGGGGGCATGTACCCGCAGACCGTCGAGCGGCTGCCAGGCGTCACCGGTCACGTCCGCCGCCAGGGCCCGCAGGCGAGGCAGCTCCTCGTCCCAGCGCTCGAAGAGCCCCCGGGTCGTCAGTGCGGGCTCCCCGAGCGCTGTGCGAAGGTCCAGCACGCGCCCCTCGGGGACCACAAGACCGGGGAAAAGTTCCTGGTCAGTGGCCGAGAGGGTACCGATGGCAAAGGGGCCGGCGAAGGGTGCGGAAGGGGCAGCGGATTGCACGGGCGTTTCCTCCAGATTGCGGTGCGACTAATCTGGCGCGCCCCGCTCGATCTGGGAAATCGATTCTTTTTATGTTGATCATCTGCCGCACAAATATGATGCCTCGGCTGCGCAGGCTCGGCATCTACGCCCACTGCCGCCTACCTGCGGCATGTGTGCGGATCTCTCGCCACCGCCAACCCACTTCTCATCCGGCAGAGATCTTCACTCGGGCAGTTCGAAGCTGCCGTACTTGGGGCGTCCGGCCAGCTCGTACGTCTGGATGGAGACGCCCTTGCCGGTGATACGGCCGCCCGCGTGCCGGAAGGCCGTCGGTACGGCGCCCTCCGTGAAGAGGCGGTGGCCGGAGCCGAGCACCACCGGGAAGGTCAGCAGGTGGAGGGTGTCGACGAGGTCGAGTGCCAGCAGGGAGCCGACGAGGGCGCCGCTGCCGTGCACCTGGAGTTCGCCGTCGGTGCGCTCCTTGAGGGCGGTGACCTCCTTGGCGAGATCGCCGCCGATGACGGTGGTGCCTGGCCAGGCGGGATCGGTGAGCGTCGACGAGGCGACGTACTTCGGCAGGGCGTTCAGCTTGCCGGCGATCAGGTTGGCGGGGTCGGTCACCTTCGGCCAGTACGAGGCGAAGATGTCGTAGGTCCGGCGGCCGAGGAGGAACGCGCCGACCCGGCTGAAGGACTCGTCGACGAACCGGCCGAAGTCGTCGTCGGCGTACCAGAAGCTCCAGCCGCCGTGTTCGAAGCCGCCACGGGTGTCCTCCTGGGGGCCGCCGGGGGCCTGGTAGACGCCGTCGAGAGTGACGAAGACGGTCGAGACGAGCTTGCCCATGGGAATCGCCTGCTTCCTGGTGCGGGGTCTGTTGTCATCAGGTCAGACCCTGCGGAAGCCTGCAACTCATCGGTCCGTGCGCAGAAGGTTCGGTCCGTGCGCAGAAGGTTCCGGGGCGCTCCGCCCTCGTACGCGGCTGCGGGTGAGTGGGGGCTGGTCGCGCGGTTCCCCGCGCCCCTGAAGGACAAAGGGCGGGGCGCGGGGAGTGCCGGTGCCCTCAGGCGCCCAGTTCCTGGTGGCGGGCCGACAGGCGCGTCCGGCCCTCCTCCGTCAACGTGCCGTGGAGGCGGAGGCGGGAGATGCCGCCGTCGGGGTAGATGTCGATGCGGGCGTGGGTGGCGACCACGGGGGCCGGCAGGACGAAGCGGTGGTTGGTGTCGGGCTGGAGGCGGGTGCGCGGGAGGATCTCCGTCCAGTCGCCGTCCTCGCCGTCTTTCACCGAGACCGTGGCCCAGCCCGCCGCGTTGCCCTTCAGATACGCCGTGTCGATCTCCAGGGCCCGGATCTCGGACTGGGCGGCCAGGCGGTAGCGGATCCAGTCGTTGCCCTGGTCACGGCGCCGGCGGGTCTCCCAGCACTCGTGCATCACCCGGGCCCGGCCGGGCTGGATGGTGTTCGTGGCGGGTGAGTAGAAGAGGTTGGAGGCGTCCTCGGCCTGGCCGCCGTTCTCCAGGGCCACCACGTCGAAGGTGCCGAGGGCCGCGAGCCACTCGGGGTCGGGGACGACCTCGCCGTGGACCCTGAGACGGGCGATGCCGCCGTCGGGGTGCTGGTTGACGCGGAGGTGGGTGAAGCGCTGTTCGACGGAGACCGCGAAGCCGTTCGCCGCGTGGCCGCCGACCGGGGTGCGCGGGACGAGCGTCGTCCACTTGACGTCGTCGGCGAGCAGTTCCTCCGGGGAGGGGGAGCCGGGCACCGACGTGGCCTCGACGGACACGGCCTGCGGGTAGTTGCCGCGGAAGTGGGCCGTGTCGACGACGATGCCGCGGATCACACCGGGCGCGCCGAGGCGGACCAGCGCCCAGTCGTGGTCCTCGGCCGTCGGCCACGGGTGCTCGGCCGAGGCGCCACGGCGGCGGCGCGTCTCCCAGCCGTCCATGATCTTGCCCTTGTGGCCGAAGTGCTCGGGGTCGAACTCGGCACGCTCGGGCAGCAGCAGGTTCTCTCGCTGGGCGAAGAACTCGTCGTTGGCGGCGATGACACCGGCGCCGAGCCGGCGGTCGGCGAGGTCGGCGTACCGGGTGAAGGGGAAGTCGGCGGTGCGGTAGTCCACGTACGGGTCACCGCCGCCGTACGGGTTTGCGTCGCCGGTGAAGTTCACGATCGCCGTCACGATGATCAGGTCTGCCTTTCGGTTGTTCGGCCGCTGCGGGTGCGGGGGCTGGGGCCCTAGGTGGTACGGGTGAGGAGTCGTCCCTTCGGTTCGGTGAACTCGCCGTCGGCGACGATGCGTTGGCCGCGGAGCCAGGTGGAGCGGACGACGCCGTACAGGGTCTTGCCGGCGTACGCCGTCACCCGGTTGCGGTGCTGGAGGGCGGCCGGGTCGACGGTGAAGGTCTCGTCGGGGGCGAGGACGGCGAAGTCGGCGTCGCGGCCCGCCTCGATGGCGCCCTTCCGGTCCAGACCCACGAGGTCGGCCGTGCGCGACGACATCCAGCGGACGACGTCCTCCAGGCCGTGGCCGCGCCTGCGGGCCTCCGTCCAGACCGCGGCGAGGCTCAGCTGGAGGCCCGAGATGCCGCCCCAGGCGGTGGCGAAGTCGTCCGTCTTCAGGTCGGCCGTGGACGGGGAGTGGTCGGTGACCACGCAGTCGATCGTGCCGTCCGCCAGGGCCTGCCAGAGGAGGTCCTGGTTGGCGGACTCACGGATGGGCGGGCAGCACTTGAACTCGCTGGCCCCGTCGGGCACTTCCTCCGCGGTGAGGGTGAGGTAGTGCGGGCAGGTCTCGACCGTGATCCGTACGCCCTCGGCCTTGGCCGCGGCGATCAGGGGCAGCGCGTCGCTCGACGACAGGTGCAGGACGTGCACGCGCGCGTTCAGTCGCTTCGCCTGGGCGATCAGGCCGGCGATCGCCGTGTCCTCGGCGTCGCGCGGGCGGGAGGCCAGGAAGTCGGCGTACTTGGGGCCGCCCTGCTGCGGGGCCGCGTCGAGGTGGTGCGGGTCCTCGGCGTGCACGATGAGCAGTCCGCCGAAGTCCGCGATCTCGGCCAGGGAGCCGGCGAGCCCGTCCTGGTCGAGGTGCGGGAACTCGTCCACGCCCGACGGCGACAGGAACGCCTTGAAGCCGAAGACCCCGGCGTCGTGCAGCGGCCGCAGGTCCTTGACGTTGTCGGGCAGGGCGCCGCCCCAGAAGCCGACGTCTATGTGGGCCTTGTCGGCGGCCACGTCCCGCTTCGTACGGAGGTGGTCGACCGTCGTGGTCGGCGGGAGGGAGTTCAGGGGCATGTCGACGAGGGTGGTGATGCCGCCGGCCGCCGCCGCGCGCGTGGCGGTCCAGAAGCCCTCCCAGTGGGTGCGGCCGGGGTCGTTGACGTGCACATGAGTGTCGACGAGGCCGGGCAGCAGGACGTCGTCGCCGAAGTCCTCCAACCGGGCGCCTCCCGGGAGGGCGGCGTCGTACGGCAGTACGGCCGTGATCATGCCGTCGGTCACCGCGACGGACGCGGCGCGCATCCCCTCGGGCGTGATGACGCGCGTCGAGCGCAGCACCAGTTCCACGTCTTCTACGTCGGACACCCGAACCCCTCTCTCCGTACCGCCGTTAACTTCCGCGTAACGGAATTCAACGTTCTGTTGAAGGAGTCTTCACTCCGGCCCCAGCGCAGTCAAGGGCGCCCTCTCCACTCTGCGCCCCCTCACCTCCACTCTGGATGTTTTCACAAGGTGGAATTAAAATTCCACTGCGCAGAACGTAGTGACACACAAGCAGGTAGTCAACGAACTGCCCGGTAGGCTGCGACCTTGCCCGCCCGTCACCCGCCGCCGCCCCGACCGAGCCCCTACGGGCCGCACCCCTTGATCCTGATGCCGAAAGGACCGCGCCCGTGCCGACGTCCAGCGCCAGCACCACCGACTCCGCCAAGTCGCCCTCGTCCGGCGGTGGTGTCCAGTCCCTCGAGCGCGCCTTCGATCTGCTGGAGCGGATGGCGGACGCCGGCGGCGAGGTCGGCCTCAGCGAGCTCTCCGCGAGCAGCGGGCTGCCGCTGCCCACGATCCACCGCCTGATGCGCACGCTGGTGGTCTGCGGTTACGTACGCCAGCAGACCAATCGGCGATACGCGCTCGGCCCGCGCCTGATCCGGCTCGGCGAGTCGGCGTCCCGGCTGCTCGGCACCTGGGCCCGCCCCTATCTCGCACGCCTGGTCGAGGAGACCGGCGAGACGGCGAACATGGCGCTGCTCGACGGCGACGAGATCGTTTACGTCGCTCAGGTGCCGTCCAAGCACTCGATGCGGATGTTCACCGAGGTGGGACGCCGGGTGCTGCCGCACTCGACGGGCGTCGGCAAGGCCCTGCTCGCGGGTTTCCCGGCCGAGGAGGTGCGCGCGCTGCTGGCCCGTACGGGTATGCCGGCCGCCACGGAGAAGACGATCACCACGCCGGAAGGCTTCCTGGCCGCGCTCGACGACGTCCGTCGGCTCGGCTACGCGGTCGACGACAACGAGCAGGAGATCGGCGTCCGGTGTCTCGCGGTGTCCGTGCCCGGCTCCCCCACCGCCGCGGCGATCTCGATCTCCGGGCCGGCGGGACGCGTCACGGAGGCGGCCACGGAGAAGATCGTGCCGGTGCTTCAGCAGGTGGCGGTGGAACTGTCGGAGGCGCTGGCGAGCTCGGGAACCACGGGCTGACGCCAGTCCGGGGATCCCATCCCGGGGGCTCCGCGCCCGGACCCCCGGGCCGGTTCGTTGTCCGCGGGTAGGGGGGTGGGGGCTGGTCCCGCAGTTCCAGTCCCCGAAAGCAACGGCCCCTGCGTCCCTGAGCAGCAGGGGCTGCGCGCGCAACCACGACACACCCGCACCCGCGAACGCACCCGGCCCTCACCGACGCGGCGGCTCCCCGAACAGCTCCACCGCGGTGCGGACCTCCGCCAGGCCCCGCGCCAGGGCGCTGACCGAGCCGATGGAGCCCGCGATCAGCAGCAGGGAGCGACGCAGACGGGGTATCTCCGGGATACCACTGACGGCCATCGCGGCCAGCGCCGCCAGCTCGTCCTCGGCGATGCCTCGGTCCGGGAACTCCGCCGGATGGGCGGCGAGTTCACGGCGCAACCGGGACACGGCGGAGCGCAGCTCCGTCACTCTCGGGTCCTCGTCAATGCCGGTCACTGGCCTCTGCCCCAAGCTCCGCAACACAGCTCCCCCTCGCACGCCTTCGTGCGCCGCCCGCCGCCGCACGTGGTCGTACGGTCGACCACCCCGTGGCGCCGGTCGGGCGCCGGGGTGCGCGGGCCAGTAAAGCCAATCCGCATGGCGAACGCCACTACGGGGACCGAAATTCAGTCCTCGACTTCACACGGCCCACCGAGGTTCGCGGGCGCGCCCGCGCCGGGTCGGGTATGCAAGGGACATGACCGAGAACAACGGCCGGGACCGCAGCCGGGACAGCGGTCCGGACAAGGACGCGGACGCCGAGCCGGACGACCGGCACGACACCGAGCCCGGCACCGGCACCGTCGTCGGGCTGCTGCTCGCCGCCGGTGGCGGCCGGCGCCTCGGCGGGCGCCCCAAGGCACTGCTGTCCCACCGGGGGCGCCCCCTGGTCGAGCACGCGGTCGCGGTGCTGCGGGCGGGCGGCTGCACGCGGGTGCATGTGGTCCTGGGGGCCGACGCGGCGGCCGTACGCGCGCGGGCCGAGCTGTCCGGCTGCGTCCTGGTGGACAACCCTGAGTGGGAGGAGGGCATGGGCTCGTCGCTGCGGGCCGGGCTCACCTCGCTGGCCGGGACGGGCGCCGGGGCCGCGCTGGTCTCGCTCGTCGACCAGCCGGGGATCGGGCCGGAGGCCGTGGCCAGGGTCCTCGCCGCGTACAGGTCGGGCGCGTCGCTCGCGGCAGCCGCGTACGACGGCGAGCGGGGCCACCCCGTGCTGTTCGGCGCCGACCACTGGGCCGGGATCACCGAGGCCGCCGTGGGCGACCGGGGGGCGCGGGGCTATCTGAAGGCCCGCGAGGACGAGGTGGTGCTGGTCGAGTGCGGGGATGTGGCGCGGGCGTACGACATCGACACGGAGGCCGATCTGGGCCACCTGGAGTGAGCGGGACGGCACTCGGCGCCACACCGCCTCGCCCCTGAGAATCTCGACATCAACAAAATATTGAACTTCCACGATGAGGAAACTAGTATCCACTGTTCAGAAGCGCCTGACCGACTTGCGGGCGCCACAGCCGTATCCAGGTCGACTGGCACCCGGTGCCACGCCCGCCGAAGGAAGTGACAGCTCATGTCCGCACCAGCGCCGTCCCCGCTGGCCATCGTCGACGCCGAGCCCCTGCCCCGGCAGGAGGAGGTCCTCACCGAGGCGGCCCTCGCCTTCGTGGCCGAGCTGCACCGGCGGTTCACGCCCCGGCGTGACGAGCTCCTCGCCCGCCGTGCCGAGCGCCGTGCGGAGATCGCCCGCACCTCCACGCTCGACTTCCTCCCGGAGACCGCCGCGATCCGCGCGGACGACTCCTGGAAGGTCGCCCCTTCTCCGGACGCCCTGAACGACCGGCGCGTCGAGATCACCGGCCCCACCGACCGCAAGATGACGATCAACGCCCTCAACTCGGGCGCGAGGATCTGGCTCGCGGACTTCGAGGACGCCTCGGCGCCGACCTGGGAGAACGTCGTCATCGGCCAGGTGAACATGGCCGACGCCTACACCCGGAACATCGACTTCACCGACGCGCGGACCGGCAAGTCGTACGCCCTGCGGCCGAACGAGGAGCTGGCGACGGTCGTCATGCGCCCGCGCGGCTGGCACCTGAGCGAGCGCCACCTCGTCGACGCCGACGGCACCCCGGTGCCCGGCGCGCTCGTCGACTTCGGCCTGTACTTCTTCCACAACGCCCAGCGGCTGCTCGACCTCGGCAAGGGCCCGTACTTCTACCTCCCGAAGACGGAGTCGCACCTGGAGGCCCGCCTCTGGAACGAGGTCTTCGTCTTCGCGCAGGACTATGTCGGCATCCCGCAGGGCACCGTCCGCGCGACCGTCCTGATCGAGACGATCACGGCCGCGTACGAGATGGAGGAGATCCTCTACGAACTCCGCGACCACGCCTCGGGGCTGAACGCGGGCCGCTGGGACTACCTCTTCTCCATCGTGAAGAACTTCCGTGACGGCGGGGAGAAGTTCGTGCTCCCGGACCGCAACGCGGTCACGATGACGGCCCCGTTCATGCGGGCGTACACCGAACTCCTCGTCCGCACCTGCCACAAGCGCGGCGCGCACGCGATCGGCGGCATGGCGGCGTTCATCCCGTCGCGCCGTGACGAGGAGGTCAACAAGGTCGCGTTCGAGAAGGTCAAGGCCGACAAGGACCGCGAGGCGAACGACGGCTTCGACGGCTCCTGGGTCGCCCACCCCGACCTGGTCCCGATCGCCATGGCCTCCTTCGACGCCGTCCTCGGCGACAAGCCGAACCAGAAGGACCGCCTCCGCGAGGACGTGTCCGTCGCCGCCGGTGACCTGATCGCCGTCGACTCGCTGGACGCCAAGCCGACGTATCCCGGTCTCGTCAACGCCGTCCAGGTCGGCATCCGTTACATCGAGGCCTGGCTGCGCGGCCTCGGCGCGGTCGCCATCTTCAACCTCATGGAGGACGCGGCCACCGCCGAGATCTCCCGCTCCCAGATCTGGCAGTGGATCAACGCGGGCGTCGAGTTCGAGAACGGCGAGAAGGCGACGCCGGAGCTGGCCCGCAAGGTCGCCGCCGAGGAGCTGGCGAACATCCGCGCGGAGCTGGGCGAGGAGGCGTTCGCCGCCGGTCACTGGCAGCAGGCCCACGACCTGCTGCTCGAGGTCGCCCTCGACGAGGACTACGCGGACTTCCTGACCCTGCCGGCGTACGAGCAGCTCAAGGGCTGAACCCGGCTCTTCACGAAGCAGGCTTGTCCGAGTGGCCCAGGGACTTCCCCGGGGCCACTCGGTCGCGTACGGCCTGCTTCACTGCCGTGGGCTCCGGGAAGCCCTGCTCGCGGCGGTCCCACACCACCTCGTCGTTGACTCGGACGACGAAGACGCCGCCCTTGCCGGGCTTGAGGGACAGCTCGGTCAGTTCCTCCTCGAACGTGGTGAGCAGTTCCTGCGCCAGCCAGGCCGCCCTGGGCAGCCAGCGGCACTGCGTGCAGTACTCGATCTCCACTGCTTGGCTCATCCGAGATGCACCGACCAATCCTGTTCCGCCGCCGGTTTGCCGTGCAGGTCGGGGACCCGCTTCAGCCAGTTCGGCCGGTCTCGCCGTGTCTTCGCCGCGCGCAGGGCCTCCTCGGCGGCGAGTTCCTCCCGGGTGGGGAAGTCGGTGGGGAGCCAGGCCGCGGAGGCCCGTACCCGCGTGTGGAGGTAGTCCACGTACGCGGCCCGGACCTCGTCGGGCGAGGCGAACCCGTCCTCCATGGTCAGCCAGGCGTCCGGGACCTCGGCCACGATCTTCCGCAGCAGCTCCTCGGTGACCCTCGGCGCCAGCTCGGCGTCGGCCGCCCGTACGTCGGGGGCGTAGTGCCCGAGGGCGTGGTGACGGAAGTCGTAGGCCTTGGCCGGGTCGGAGGCGTCCCAGCGGTGGTGGAAGACGAGGGCGGCGCCGTGGTCGATGAGCCAGAGGCGCGGGGGGACGGTCCCGAAGGTCGGCCAGATCATGAGGTTGGAGCTGTGGACCGTGCGGTCCACGTTCACGGTCAGGGCGTCCAGCCAGACGATCCGGCCCGCCTCCAGCGAATCCACACGGAACGTCTTGGCGGCCTCGGGGGTGAAGTCCGCGGCCCCCGGCAGATAGTCCATGCCGAGGTTGAGACCCGTGCTCGCCCCGTGCAGCTCGCGCACCTCCTGGTGGGGCTCGTGGTCGGCGATCGCCGGGTCGAAGTGCGCGAGGACCAGCTCGGGGAACCTCAGCCCGAGCGCGCGGGCCAGCTCCCCCACGATCACCTCGGCGACCAGCGCCTTGCGGCCCTGCGCGGAGGCCGTGAACTTCACGACGTAGGTGCCCAGGTCGTCGGCCTCGACGATCCCGGGGACGGAGCCGCCTGCCCGCAGGGGCTCGATATAGCGGGTTGCGGTGACTTCCCTCAGCATTTTCTCAGGCCACCCACTTCATTGACCTTGCAATCCATGGCTCACCTCGGAGGTGTCCGATTAGGGGGAACTGCCCGTCAACACCCCTGGGGAGAATCTGGGGAGTTCGGACCGGCATGCGGATCTCCCTGCCTCCCCAGCGATCCGTCAATGGCCGTCCACCCCTTGCCTCCGGGCATGAAGTGAGCATAGTAACCGAGGGTGATCGCTGAGGAGGAATGCCCGAGCCATCGGGCCACGGTCGAAAGGCCTCGCCGTGCTCGGACACGGCGGCTGCGACCAGGATCGTGATCGGTCCAGCGGCGGTGCGGATTTGCGGTCAGTGCGCGCCGTCGACGACGTCGGCCCCCGCTTCCCTCCGTGCGCCGTCGGACAACTCGCCCGTGATGCCGACCCGCGAGAGGCGGCCGAAGGGCTCCGGCTTGATGGACGTGAACGTGTGCCTCTCCCCGCAGGGCATGGCATGACGGCGCAGCTCGTTGCGGAGGTCCTCCGACAGTCCGGTCCGGGGGCCGCCCATGCCACCGCCCCGCACATCGAAGTAGCTGACGTCCGGATGGTCACGCTCGAAGCCGTCCGGCAGCCCGTCCACGAAGATCACGGCATGGTGCGACGCACCGCCCATGGCAGGCGCGGGCTGGTGCCGGCTCCGCACGCTCACGCTCAGCTCTTCCGACGAGGCGGTGCCCGCCGGGCTCAGCCTGGCCGTCCAGATTCCGTCCTCGCCGCGGTGGGAGACCTGGTGTCCCTTCCAGCGCAGCTCTTCGGCCCACTTGTCCACCACCGCGGTCAAGGCTTTCACCGCGTCGCCCGGGGTGAGCTGCCTGGCGGCGATGGTCTTCTTCACCTTCGCCGGCACGCCCGCCGCCATCACGTTCTCCGGCAGAGACCGTGAGACGACCGCACCGGCGGCGACCATGGTGTTCCGTCCTACGGAGACGCCGGGGAGAATCGTGATCTGGAAGCCGAGCCAGACGTTGTCCTCGACGGTCACCGGTGCGTAGGCGGTCTCGAAGCCGTCCAGGGGGCCGTGCCCGAAGTGATATCCGTGGGTCCAGATGGACAGATAGGAACCTGTTCCGACGTTGTCGCCGATGGTGATCGGAAGATTGGCGTTCAGAATCGAGTGCTGTCCGATGGTGACGCGCGATCCGACGGAGACATGTGCGGTGGACGTCGTCGTACCGCCGTAGCCGACCACCGATTCGTCACCGAAGTAGAGGAGATTTCCCGCGGTGAACGACCGGCAGGTTATACGCGCGCCTCGGGCCATCCGAGCCGCGGCGCCGACCTCGAACCGTTCGGCGACCAGTACGCGCACATCCCGGTCGAATTCGCTCCCGGGTCCGATCCGGACCTGCGAGGCCCGCACATCACAGCCGGGTCCGATCACCGTTCCTTCCGCGATCTCTATCCGGTCACCGACAAGGACGGTCCCCGCACCGATGATCACGTCCGGCGCCAGCTTCAGCTCTTCACAGTGAATTCGGACGCTGGGGTCGACCCCCGGCCTGTCCACCGGCCAATGTCTCATGCGAGTGCCTCCTGATCGCGCGGTGCTGTACCGGTTCGGCTTCGAGTCCACATCTCAGTACCAGTCGGCCGGAGGGCGAATCAGGGCGCCCACTGCCAGCCCTTTCCGCAGCGCTTCGACGTCCGCCGCCCCCTGCCGAACGCGGGAGAGTTCCGCCTCGCTCGGACGCCGAAGACCTTCGAGATAGGGGAAGGGCCGGACGTACTCCTTGACGAACTTCGCCGACGGCCACGCCGGTGAGGTCTCCCCCAGCAGAGGGTTCACGGTGATCTCGCCGAGTCGGGACGGCTCCGGGTCCGGAAGGATGCCGACCGGGTCGGCCGTGGGCTCGCCGGTGACGAAGGCGAACGCCTGGACAGGAAATTCCGCTGTGGCCGGGAGCGGCCGAGGCGGGCGTTGTCCCACCCACGCGCGAGTCATCTCGGCGTCGTCGTAGACGGTGCTCGGCTCCAGCAGTCGTTCGTACTCGCTGAGAGTGAGGGGGCCGCCGGGAGAGAGATTCTCAACGTCCGCGTTGTGCAGATGGCCGACAAGGAGCCTGCCTGACGACGTGACACGTCGCATCTCCGAGATCGCGCCCGGGATGTCGGACAGGTAGTGCAGGCAGTCGTGCCCCAGGACGGTGTCCACCGCCCCGGAGGAGAACGGGAAGGGACCGTTCGCGTCGAAGCACACCGAGGTGCGTCCGGGGCGCAGATACCGTTGGGACAACCACAGGTGGGAGAAGACGACGTCGGAGCAGATGGATTCGGCACCGCCCATCTGTTCCCAATGGGCGGTCAGGTGCCCGAGGCCGGCGCCGATTTCGAGAATCCGCCGGTTCCGTGGGGCGTGCCAGTGAAGCAGGGAGAGACCACTGAGATAGGTGGGGATGATCCAGCGGTGCTCGAAGTACCAGCCCAGTCCTCCGTAGTCCAGAAGCTCGACGGTCTTGTGGAATGAGAGTTTCGCCCGCACCGCCTCATACGCGTCGCGCGGGTCGAGTTCAGGGATGTCCGCGCTTCGGCGGTCGCACAGCAGGAGGGCCAGCGCCTGCTCACGTCTGCCGTTCTGGATGAGGGACACGACCTCCTCGATCAGAGCCTCCCTGCCCACACGGAGGTAGTGACAGTTGTCGAAGTGGGGCCACAGTCGCTCCCCGTCGGTCAGCAGATTCCTGGCGGCGGGCCGCAGGGGCTCGCCGTTGGAAGGACTGACCAGTTCATAGGGCGCGCTTGTCGACGCGGTGACCGCGTTCATACATGAATCTCCAAGAAGGCCATGCGGTAGGTGAGTCCGGACGCGTTGCCCAGTCGTGGGCCGTCCTGCGCCGACACGAGCCTGCTGGACAGGTCGTCGGCCGGATCTCCCGTGGGATATCCCATGTCGGCCACGGAGGGGTAGTGAAAGTCCCAGGAGCGGGCCCGTCCGGTCAGAAAGGAGTCATAGGTCTGCTGCGACAGCACATTCCAGCCCGGCAGCCATTCCCCGTCCCCCTCGGCATGGCGCAGGCGACAGACCAGGTCGACCGGCGACGGGTTCATGGGACCGTAGAGAATCGCCATGCCGTCGGCGGCGACCATTCGCAGCAGATGCGGAAGCCACACGTCCAGGGTGTCGAAATGGCTCGGGACCGTCAGAGCCGTGACGATGTCGGCCTGGAGCGACGGAAGAGAGCGCGGTTCACAGATACTGGCGACGGAGAAGCTCGCCTGGGGCAGAGCGGCCGAAGCCGCGTCGACGAGTTCGGGCAGGACATCGATCCCGCTGACGTCCCACCGGGGTCTCCGTTCGAGGACGTAGCGGGCGAAAGCGCCGTTGGCGCAGCCCACGTCGAGCAGACGCAGCTTCTCGTCGAAGCGCTTGTGGCCGGCGGCGAGCCGCAGGACGGGAGCGAAGTACGGCCGCTGGGTGGTGTGGGGATCGCGCTGGAGATAACGGAGGTCGATCGAGCGGGCGCCCTCGGTGTGACGCCAGTCGTGTTCCCAGAGGCTGGTGCCGGCCGAGGTCGCTCCCGGTGCGTCAGGCGTGTTGTCCGACGTCGTCATACGAGGCCGCCCCGTCCGGTCAGAAGCTCTCCCAGAGCCGAGGCGCGCTGGGCTCCGACGTTGGCGTGGGAGCTTGCCGCGAGGACGTCGCGGAGTCGGCGTTGGACCGGGACGGTAGTGAAGTTGGCTCGTGAGCCGGCCAGGCCGAACGCTCCTTGAGTCACCGATGCCGCCATGCGGCAGATCGCGCGGGCGAGACCCGAGATCTCGGCTTCGCTCCAGCTGCCCTCGGCCGTCTCGTTCCACACCTGGGCACTCGCACGTTCGAGCGCGGCTTCGGCCATCGTCAGCCGGCCGGCGAGATCTCCGAGCTCGACCGTGCGATGGTCCGGCGGAGAACCCTGGAGGATCTCGGCCACGTCCCGCAGGGCGCCACGCGCCAGGCCGGCACACACAGCGGCCATGTGGAGGGCGTACGCCATGCGGTGCGGGAGGCGGTCGTGCCGGGTCAGCACAGCGGTCTCGTCGAACGTGTCGAGCGGGTACAGCTGCTCCGGGCGCACGCTCACGCCGTCCACGACGGCGGAGTGGCTCCCTGTGGCGGCCAGCCCCATGACCTGCCACGTCCGGTCGATGGCGACGGCGTCGGCGGGCAGGACGACACCGACGGTCCGCTGCGACTCCTCGTGTTCGCAGTGGACCAGGACCCACTGTGCGTGGCAGACGCCGCTGACGTAGTTCCACCGGCCGTCGACCCGCAACACGCCGTTCTGCTCGCGCACGCTTCCCTTGCCGGCCGAGGTCGCCGCGATCAAGGGGACATCGGGATCGGCGAGGATCCGGTCACGGGCCCATGGGCTGAGTCGCGGCAGGATGAGATTTCCCTGGGCCCAGACCATGACCAGCCAGGCCGCGGAGCCGTTCAACTCGGCAACGGCTCTCAGGGTGCGGGTGAAGTCCGGCAGGGACTCGTCGGATCCTCCGTACTCCGCGCTCATGACCCGGCCGGTCAGACCGCTTCGCCGGAGCTTGGTGACGAGTCCGGCGGGCAGCCGGTCCTCGTCGCTCTCCCCGAGCGCGCGGAGCTCGGCTCGCAGTGAGGCAGGCAGACCGGCGATCTCTTGGTCAGTGCCCGTCATGGTCAGCACTGTTGTCCTCCTCTCCTTGCTCACCGCAGGGCGGCGTCAGCGATCGCGTCGATGTGGGCCACGGTGGTGTCGAGCCAGGGGACCCGCGTCGGCTCGGTGGCGTCGATGAGCAGGTTCAGCTCAGTGCACGCGAGGATCACCGCCTCGGCTCCACGGTCCACCGCGGCCTGGCCGAGCTTCCGCAGCTGTAGGGCCGAGTCCGATACGACGTGCCCGAGGCACAGTTCCGAATAGATGATCCTGTCAAGCTCCCGTTGTGCCTGCTCGCCGAGATCGACCACTTCGATCCCCGCCCTCGCGAAGGCATTCGCGAACGCGGGCATACGCGTGGTGGTGCTCGTTCCCAGCAGGGCGACCCGGGTGCGTCCGTCCAGTGCGTCGACGGTCGCGTCGATGAGGCTGACGAGAGGTAAGGAAGAGTGTCGCGGTATCTCGTCCGCGACGGCATGCATCGTGTTGCAGGCCACGGCCAGGAAGTCGGCACCGGCCGCCTCCAGAGCCTCGGCCGCCTCTCCGAGCAGGCGGCCCGCCGCAGGCCAGTCGCCGCTGAGCTGTGCCTGTTCCACGAAGTGGTAGTCGGCGGACCAGATGATGACATGGGCGGAATGGGATCCGCCCAGCTTCGCGGCCAGCCTGCGGTTGAGCTCGCGGTAGTACGTGATGGTCGAGGGCCAGCTCATTCCGCCGATGAGCCCGATCTTTCGCGTGGGGAGATCACGCTCCGTCATACGGTCACCTTTCGTCGCCCTGGGGAGCGGGTCATCCCTGTGCAGGTCCGTCCATCTCCCGACGGGCCTGGGCGACGAGTTCCGGCAGGTGGTCCTGGTTGTCGAGGATCTGCTGGAGGTGGACCATCCGCTCGGGACCCGCCGTGGCAAGCATGGCCTCGCCGTAGTAGTTGTCGTTCCAGAAGCGGGCCATGGCGCCGACATGGTCGCGCAGGGCGGGCAGCAGCTCCTGCGGACAGTGCTCGGTGAAGTTCATGACGAACAGCCGCCGGCCCTCCCCGCCTCCGAACGAGCCGTGCTTGATGCCGTGGGTGAACACGACCACGTCGCCGGGCTGACTCGAGATCGAGATCGCGGGCAGGTCGGACTGCTCCTGCCCCCATGCCTCCGCCGAGGAACCGATGCTGCCGCTGAGCAGCTTGGCGTAGCTGTCGTCGAACCTGTGGCTGCCCGGGAAGACCCTCAGGCACCCCGAGTCGGGGCCGACGGGGTCGAGGTAGAACGCGACCTTCAGCGCCGACAGCCCGCCGGAGAAGGGGTTCGAGTGGTACGCCGTGTTCCCGGTGTAGAAGTTTCCGTCCGACGAGCAGTAGTTGAAGTCGGGGCCCAGTAGCTGGCTGGGGATGGTGTTGATGCGCGGATCGTCGAGGAGAGCGCTCAGGTATGCGTCACGGTCGACGAAGGGAACCAGGCAGGCCCGCTTTCCCGGGGTCCGCTGACGGCCAGCCCGCTCCCACACGGACTCGAATGCCGCTGTGATCCGTTCGATCTCGTTCGCCATCAGACCTGGCAGGTGGAGGAAGCCGAAGGTCTCGAAAAACCGAACCTGGGTGGCGGCCAAAGTCATGGCTGGTGGGTCTGCCTTTCGGAGAGGGAATGCTGAGGATGATTCACTCGGCACGTCGGTGCCGAACCGGCGTGGCGAGGACCGCTGTCATGCGTCCGGGGGCGCTGGTGACCGGCCGCGAAGCCGAGTCCGCCGCGGGCCGAACCGTTCACGGGCCAAGGGGTTCGACATGGACGTCGAGAGCATTCATGGGGCGGCGCGCCGACATCTGGCCGACACGAAGAGAGCATGTTTCAGAATTTCCGGTTCTCACACCTTCCCCGTGCCGGTTTTCCTGTTTTCGCACCTCATCGCCTCAGGTTTTTCGGGAGCTCTCTCGCCGTCGGTATGCCAGGACACGCCGACCGGCGTCACGTCCGACTCATTTGTGTCGCGAGGATGGCGGCGGCCCTTCGATCGACCTTGCCCGTCTCCCCCTGGGGAATCTCGTCGACGAGGTGGAACGCATCGGGGATTTTCCCCGGCTCGAGGTGGTCCTTGGCCCATTGGCGCAGCTCTTCGGCATCGACCGAGGCGCCGGTCCGGGCGATGAGGAGGTGGATCTTCTCTCCCAGTACGTCGTCCGGAACACCGACCGCCAGGCAGTCGGTCCAGGCCGCGTTTCCGGCATATGCGGCTTCGATCTCCAGGGGCGAGACCTTGACCGCGCCGCGGGAGATCATGCTCTTCGCGCGGCCGACGAGTTCCACGCGGCCGTCCGACCGAATCCTGCCGATGTCCCCCGTGCGAAACCAACCGTCCGGAACGGCACGGTGCGTGGCGTCGTCGAATCCGAGATAACCGGACATCAGAAACGGGGTTTTGATCTGTATCTCCCCGGCTTCGCCGGGCGCCGCATCGATGCGGCATACGACACCCGGGCACGGTGTGCCGATGGTACCGGCTCCGTCTTGGTAATCCTCCGCCCGAAGGATCAGATCGGAGGTCGATGTCTCACTCAGCCCGTAGACATCGGTGATGGACGAGCCGGGGTAGTGCTGCCGGACCTTGCGTCCCAAGCCTGCCGAGAGAGGCTCGCCCCCGGCGATCCACAGCTTCGGTCCCACGCCGACCCGCCCCGTCGCGGCGGCGACCGGGTCGGACTCACGCATGCGCAACAGCATGCGGAGCATGGTGGGAACCACGGCGACACGGTCGACATCTCCCCGGCCCAGACGCGCATGTGTCCGCCGCGGGCTGAAGGAGGGCATCAGCTCGAGAACACCGCCCGTCAGGAGCGTCAGCAAGGACGTCCACTGCCCGAAGGTGAAGTTCAACTGGAGCACTTGCAGCGCGCGCTGCCCCGCCTCGAAACGAAGCACCGACTGGATGGCCAGGAGCTTGTTGGCGAAAGCCGCGTGCGACAGCTCGATGGCCTTGGGCTCGCCGGTCGAACCCGACGAGAAAGCCACCAAAGCCGTGTCCCGTCTGACCGATACGGGCTCGTCGTCGACGTCCGGCACGACGGCGTGAATTCCCTCGGCCCAGCGCTTCGTATGTGGCGATCGCTGCTGGTACCCATCGAGAAGGAACGTATCTTCACATGACACGACCCAGCGGGCTCCCGAGCGGCGCAGCACACGCCGGACCGCATTCGGGGGAAGCGTGTGATTGAGCGGGACAACCGTGCCTCCGGCAAGCCATACACCCAACTGCGTGGCGATGTCGCCAGGGCGGTTGGCAACGACCAATGCGACCGCGTCGCCGGGGCCCACGCCCGTCGACTTCAGCCTCGAGGCGATTTCCTGCGAGCTGGAGAGGAGCTGTCGGTATGACATCTCCGCGTCGCCGCCGAGAATGGCCGGTTCCGCACCGAAGCGGTTGCATGCGGAAACGATCAAAGAATCCACCCGAGCCTCGTCATCGAATTCCCAGGCTTCACTTGAAATCAAGCTCCGGTTCCTCTCTGCTTGAACGGATATCGCATGCTTGCACGGACACCCTCACCCGTCGATGCCATACCGGACTGCTCGATGGCAGCACGATTCCGGTGGACCTGATAGTGATTCATTGATCATCCGGTCGGCATTCCGAGGCGCACGGATTTATTCGCTTGTCGAAATCAGGATTTTCGAGCGAAACAAATACGGGTGGACCCTCAACGGTCGCCGTGGAAAAGACTGAACTGGAGGCACATGAGAGCTGCCTGGAGTCGGTCTCGCGCACCCATCTTGTTGAGAATGCTGGATACATGGGATTTGACCGTGGCCACGGCGAGCTGAAAGTCCTCGGCTATCTCCTGGTTGGACATTCCGCGTGTGATACCGGCCAGCACGTCCCGCTCACGGGGGCTGAGACCGACGAGGACCTCGTGCAGATCCCCGCGCCACTCCGGCGAACCGTGCGGGACGAAGTTGCGCACACCCGCGAAAAGCCGACTCGTCAGCAGGGGCTGCAGGACACTGTGGCCGCGCGACACCTGCCGTACCGCGTAGAGCAGTTCCTCCGCGGAGACGCCGCGCAGCAGGAGACCACTGACGCCCAGCTGAATGGCCCGCGTCATGTTCCGATCGATGACTTGCTGGTCGGCGAGCATGAGCACCTTCGGCCGGACGCGCGGCGGGGCCTCGGAGAGCCGCGCCACGAGTTCCAGCGCCGCGACCTCGCCATGACTGCCGACTCCGAGCACCAGCACATCCGGAGCAAGCCTGCCCACGCTCGACAGCACACCCCGGCCGACCCTCGTCTCCGCGACGACGGAGAACCCGGCCCCCCGCAGCAGCACCTGCTTCAGACCGCTACGGACCAGATCCTCGTCATCGACGAGGACGATGCTGATGACTTGATGTTGATCACGCGCAGCCACCGGCTCAACCGACCTGATCACACCTGCGCCCCTTCCTCCGAGGTGATACCGACAGAAGATTTCCGAAAACGCCAACCCAGCACGAAATCGAACTTTTCCAAACTCCGTCGACTCACCCCGTGGACTCGATGCGAGAGAGCGAGGTCGCTCCCGCCCCAGAGTCCGCCTTCGGATCGAACATTTTCAGCCACCGCGACGGCGGCTGGAATAACCGACGCACGCGGAACCACCAGGTAAGCAATGCGCCAAAAGGTCGGCATGCCACCGTCGAGCGCATATATTTACCTGCACCGCCTTCCCGGCCGGAAAGGGGGAGCCGGCACACCGGCCGGGATGAACTCCGGCCCGCCTCGGCAACCGCGAAGTGCGCGACCGCCGAGGCACAGCGCCACAAAGGAAAGAAGCACGGATATTGAGCGGGACACGGGACACGTCTAGACCTCCTTGCGCGCCCGGGGTGCCCTCGCACCACTGCCCGCATGAGTCATGCAGAACGACGGATGCGTTCGGCCCGCGAACCCGCGACGCTCACAGCCCGCCGGTGGGATCGATGTTCCTGGTCGCGGAAACCGCACTCTTCGGGAATCCGTGAAGAGCATCCCTCCGGTCGGCCATCCACGACTCCCGCCAAGGAACGCGTGGGGCGCCATGACCGATTCCGACCGCCCTGAAGCCCTCATGCAATTAACCGTAACGGAACGGTTGCGCGATCTCCGCGAGAAGGCCCTGGGGAACTCCCTAGTTTTCCGTCCGACCTTGCCTTCATTTGCGGACATCACGCCCCATAATCCCGCATGAATCCATCCGCACATTCCCTCGCCGCCCCCACTGCTGGAGGTACACATGACGAACGTCGGGCACCGGGCCACGGAGGCACAACGGCCCAGGAACACCGCCACCGTGCTCGCCTCGCTGCACGATCTCGTCCTGGCCACCAGGTCCGGCCCCGCCGAGTGCGCGCTCGTCCGAGGGGGATGGGGAAGCGGCCGGAGCACGGTGCTGCGCGCCGTCCACGAAAGAGCCTCCGAAGGCGGCTACGAGGTACTGAGAACCGCCGGACGCCTGCTTCCTCCGCTCGGTGCCTACGGCGCGATCCGTGCCGTGGCGTCCCCACTCGGCCTGTCGTTGGCGCACTCCTCCCGGCAGTCGCGACAGAGCATCAGCAACCGTGTTCACCAGGCGCTCGCCGACCTGACGGCCGCCCATCCGGTGGCTCTGCTCGTCGACGACGCCCATCTGTGCGACGAGGAGTCATTGCGCTGCATCGACCATGTGCTGCGTCACGGGGCGGAACTCCGCCTCCTGGTCGTCCTCGCCCACCGACCCGGCGACTCCGGTCCCGGACATCCGGTTCTGCGCACACTCGCCACCCGTTGGCAGCGGAACGTCATCACCCTGCCGCCCCTCACCACCGACGAGGTCGCCGAGACCGTCGGCCGGGCGCTGGGCGAGCCCCCCGAGCGCGACTTCGCCGTCCGCTGCGCGGAGTTGTCCGGAGGCAATCCGCTCGTGCTCCAGCGTGTCCTCGACGCGGCACGGCGGCACGGCCTCCGCCCCGACACCCGTGGCACCCGCCGTCTGGACACCCTCGCACACGAGGTGCTCTCCGTCCTGGCCTTGCGGAAGCTGGCCCAGCACGGCGAACGCGTCCACCGGGTCGCCCAGGCCGTCGCCCTGCTCGACAGCGTCGGCGCCGTCGACATCGACAGCCCCGAGCCGACGGAATCCGAGCTGGTCAGCGCCCTGGCCCGGGTGCCCCGGGCGGTCACGAACGACGCCCTCGACACCCTGCGCCAGGACGAGTTACTGAGCACGACTGCATGCGGTACGCGGATCCGGCCGAACGTGCGGTCCCGGTTGCTCGCCGCGTTACCCGTCCCGGAGCTGCGGGACCTGCGCAGCCGCGCCGCCCGGCTGCTCAACGAGGCGGGTGGCCCCGCCGAAGCCGTGGCCAGGCTTCTGCCCGACTCCCCGGACCAGCTCTGGATGTACGACGTCCTGCGCGAGGCCACGACCCGCGCCGCCCGGCTCGGGGCCCAGATGGCCGCAGTGTGCTTCCTGGACCGGCTGATCGCCGCCGACCTGCCCACGCTCGACTCGGACATTCGGCTCCGGCACCGGCTGGAACTTGAGTACCTCCTGGCCCGCACCAGCCCCACGACCGCAGCGCGGCATCTGCGCGCGATCCTGCAGCATTCGCGCGACCCTCAGCTCCTGGCCGACGCGGCGATCCACTTCGGTGCGCTCGTGGCGGACACGGCCCACATGACCGAGGCGGACGGCTATCTGGAAAAGGCTCTGCGCGCCCTGGCCCCCGAGCCCGCCGAGCCCTCCGTCCCCGCCTCCGGGGCCTTACGGACCCGGGTCGCGTACGCCCGGCTGGCCCTTGCCCTGCTCGAGCCCCAGGACGCCCCCCAGGACCCGGGCGAGCCGCGTCCCGCTCTGCCGCCGGAGCTGCCCGCGGCAGTGGCGCTCCACCTGGCGGAGCGGTCCGGGGAAGCCCGCGCGCTGCTGGGACGCTCGTTCCGGACGGCCTCGGCGGAGAGTGACCCGCGCGCCCTGATCCTCGCGTTATCCGTACGCTCCTTGATCTCACACGTCGTCGGAGACCTCGCCGAGGCGCAGGACACCGCCCGCTCCGCCCTGTCCACGATGGCTCGCACCCCGCAGGCGGCGGGGCTCCTGCTGCCCTACATCGCACATGTGCAGAGCCTTGTCGGGTGCGGTGCGACCGGACTCGCCGCGGGTGCTTCCCAGAGCGCCCCGGCCACAGTGCCCAGCGGCAACGACTTGTGGGAGATGAAGAGGCCGCTGTACGAGCAGTACGTGCTCGCGGCGGTCCCGGGACGGCCGGCCCAGCCGTCCCAGGACCCAACCGACACGCGGCGCGTCCAGCGACGCCAGGACACCGTCCTGACATCCGACCGAGGTAACCCCGTCCTCACCCACTGGCGGCTCTCCGTCGACCAGGCCCTGCTCGTCCTCGGGAACACGCCACGGGCGGACGGCCGATGGCACGCCGCCCGCCGCGCCGGCCTCGGCCTGCTCACCGACACGCTCACGGTCACCGTCGACGGCGAACGATCCGTGGGGGAACTCACCGAGACCGCGCACGCTCTGACGGGCGGGCCGGGGCAGCGCCTGGCGTCCGCCTGGGCCGTGTACCGGCTCGGCTCGGCCCTGCTGCGCCGCGGCGAGATCCACGCCGCCCGTGAGCAGCTGTACCGGGCATACGGCCTGGCCGACCAGTGCGGCGCGCAGGTGCTCGCCACCATGGCCCAGACCGAGCTGGCCGCTGCCGGGGGCCCGCTCCGGCACAGCGCGGACGCGTTGACCCCGAGCGAGCGCAGGGTCGCGGAACTGGCTGCCGGGGGAGCGACCAACAGGGAGATCGCCGACCGGCTGTTCATCGCGTCCCGGACGGTGGAGTCCCATCTCACCAGCGTCTACAAGAAGATTCCGGGCGGCCGGGCGGCCTTGCGCCTGTCCCTGGTCGACACGGCGGGAGAACCGGCACCACCGCACGTACCGGGGGCCCAAGAAAGGAAAGAGCGATGAGTAGACAGACCACGTGCGGGGCCCCGGACCGTCCCGGACCCTGTACGACGGCCCGCCCGGGGCTCCTGCCGGTCGGACGCGACAAGGAACGAAGGCTGCTGGAAAAGGTCCTGCCCAAGCGGCACGACATCACCTCGTCCGCCGCCGTCGTCCTCCTCGAAGGCAGGTTCGGGCTGGGCCGCACCACACTGCTGCGGTGGGCCGCCGCCACCGCCGAGCGGCACGGAGCCCAGGTGCTCGCCGCCCACTGCTCGCGCACGGAGTCCGACTTCCCGTACGGCGCGGTGACCCAGCTGTTGGCGCCCTTGCCGAGCTTCGCGCCCAAGGTGTCGGAACTACTTCGTTTCCACCCGCCGGCCGATCCGTGTGCGCGGACGCGATGGCTGGCCCCGGCGCTCCTGGCCGAGGCCGCAGAGCGGCCTCTGCTGCTCGTGCTGGACGACGCCCAATGGGCGGACGCCGCCTCCCTGCACGTACTCACGCAAACGATCCGGCAGCTTCGCGACACTCGGGTGACGGTTCTCGTCGCCACCACTCCCGACGACCGCCCTGACTCGCTGCGCCGTCTGCTGGGGCTCGGTGCGCTGCACCGGGGCCGGGGCCGTACGGACCGGCTGCTCCGACTCGGGCCGCTCGGCCCGGAGGCGTTCGCCGAGATGCTCGCCGCACACGGCTGGCCCGCGCCCGTCGACCCGGCCCTCGCCGCCGAGGTGACGCGGCTGTGCCGGGGCAACCCCAAGGCGCTCGACCGGGCGCTGGCCGCCTGCGGGGCGGACCGGCCGACCGGTGGCGAGGTCACCCCGGAGGCTCTACAGGGGCCCGCGACCGCCGCTCTGGCCGAGCTGGCCGACCGCGCGGTGGAACACCTGCCCGACGAGGCCCAGGCACTGCTGCGCGCCTACGACGTCGCCGCCGGCGCACTGGAGACCGAACAGGTCGTACGGCTGGCCGGGCTGAGCGTCCCGGCCGGTGCCCGCGCTCAGACGCTGCTGAACCGCCTCGACCTGCTGACCGACGGCGACCGTCCCGTGCCGACCTTCCCCGGCTCCGTAAGGCTCGCCTTCGCGAGGCTGAACGCCACGGAGCGAGAGGAGTTGCATGCCCGGGCGGCGGAGCTGTGCTACCGCACCGGGGTCCGCGCGTCCCGCATCGCCGGGATGCTGATCGCCGCCCCGTCCTTCCGGCCGCCCTGGGCCTTGGAGGTGCTGTGCTCGGACGTGACAGCACCGCGGCCGTCGGAGGAGGCTCACTCCCCCATCCATGTCCTGGAGCACTCGCTGCTCCGCACCGAGGCCCCGATGGAACGGCTGGGCCTGCACATCCAGCTGGCACTGGCCTCGATAACGTCCAACCCGATCGTCACCCAACGGCAATTGGACACGGCGTACCGGCTGTCCCTGTCGGGCACGGACCCCGTGTCCACCCGGATACGACTGCATGCCGCCGACATTCTGACGATGCTCCAGGGGCCCGACGCCCTGGCCGATGCCACGGTCGGGCAGTTCCAGCGGGGAGTCCCGCCCCAGGCGGGTCACCCTTGGCGCGAACCGTCCGCGCCGAGGTCCGGCAGTGCCGAAGGCCCGGACGCCGTCGACCCCCTTCCCGGACCGGCCCGGGCGGCGCTGCGCGCCTGGCAGTTGGCCGCGGCGGGCGTCGACCAGGAACGGGCGATGGCACTGGCCAGGCAGGCGCTGTGCGGTGCGCCCCCTCCCCCGGGGATCACCCTGTTCACCCCCACTCTCGCCGGCGTGGGCGCCCTGATGCTGTCGGAGGACGTGAAAGACATCGAAGAGGCCGTTCTCAGTGCCGGGGCCGTTGTCGACGACGCCCTGTTCGCCGGCGCGCGGTTTGCCGCGCTGCACGGTCTGCTGCTGCGGGCACAGGCCTACCGCCGTCTCGGCAGGACGGACCTGCAGATCGCCGACCTGAAAAGCGTTGCCGAGCTGAGTGACAACAGAACACCTCATCCGCGGCTGCTGCCGTTGCTCTCCGCCGCGCACGCGACACTTCTGCGGCTCGAGGGCCATCTCGCCGCCGCGGAGCACGTCCTGGCCGTGGATCTGCCCGAGGTACGCGAGGAGAGCATGGCCATGTCCGCCTTCCTGTCCGCCCGCGCCAAGGTGTACGAGGCCACAGGCCGGTTCGAGGAGGCGCTGGCCGACCTCATGAGCGTCGGCCGGGGGCTGTCCAACCGGGGGTGGCACAATCCCGCGCTGCTGCCGTGGCGCGCTCGCGCGGCCACGTTGGCAGAGCGACTCGGCAAGAGGGCGTTCGCGAGCAGGCTTTTCGCCGAGGAGCGGCGGTTGGCGTCGGCGTGGGCAGTGGCGGGGACATCGGGGGACTCGGGGTCCGTGGATCCGTCCAGGCTCTCCCCCACGTCCCGCGCGGGTGAAGCGGAGCGTGCGTACGGTCGGGAGCGGGGGCCCGATCCGTCGCCGGGCGCGGTGGCGCTCACCCCGGCCGAGAGCCGGGTCGCCGAGCTCGCCGCCGAGGGACTGTCCAACAAGCTCGTCGCCGAACGGCTGTCCATCAGCCCCCGGACCGTGGAACTGCACCTGACCCGCGCCTACCGGAAGCTGGGCATCTCCGGCCGGGCCGGGCTGCGGGCCGCTCTCGCCTCGGTGTGTCACACGAAGGGGGACGGTCGTGCTGCTTGAACGGACAACCGTGCTGCGCGCGGTGGACGAGGCCGCCGCGGCCGCCGGCGGCGGCTCGATGCTGCTGGTCACCGGTCCCACGGGCATCGGCCGGACCACGCTCCTGGACGAACTGGCACGACGGGCTTCCGACCAGGACGTACGGGCGTTGCGGGCGGTCGGCACTCCGTCCGAGCAGGACTTCGTCCTCGGGATCGTCACCCAGCTCTTCGACTCCGTGGTGCGGCAGGCGCCCGTCAATATACGCCGTGGCTGGTTCGCGGGCGCCGCCGCCGACACCCAGTGGCTGTTCTCGGGCGGATCGCCCGTCATGTCGACCGGGCTGCGCCCGCACTTCCTGGAAGGGCTGCGGGCGTTGGTCGCCGCCATATGCCGACAGCAGCCACTGTTGTTGCTCGTCGACGACCTCCAGCACGCCGACGACGCGTCGCTGACCTTTCTGAGCTATCTCGCCAGGCGCCTGAACGGTCTGGCCGTCACGGTGGTGGCCACACTGCCGTCCGGCCATGCGCTGTACAGCCCGACCCGGCTGAGGGAGACCACCAACGCCGCCGACCGGATGCTCGAGCTGGGTCCGCTCAGCCTGTCCGGGGTGGCCGCCGCGGTGCGGTATGTCTTCGGCACGGAGGGCGACCCCGAGTTCGTCCGGGTGTGCCACAGCGTCTCCGGCGGCATCCCGCTCTTCCTGCTGCCATCTCTGTGGGAGCTGGCGGACGAGGGGCGGAAGCCCTCGGCCGAAGAGGCGCTCGCGTTCCCCCGGCTACGGCCCGAACCATTGCGGGAGCGGCTGGCCCAGCTGGTGCTGTGGCTGCCCGAGAGGCTGCGTCGTTGCGCCACCGCCGTGGCCCTGCTCGACGGGTCGGCCCGAGCCGGGCTGATCGCGCCGCTCACCGGACTCGACACCAGTAACAGTGCGGCCGCACTGACGGCCATGGAGCAACTGGGTCTGGTGGAGACAGAACCGACGGGAGTCAGGCCGGACGGGAGCCCCTGCCCCTCGGCGAAACGCACTCGTTTCCGGCACTCCATGCTCCAGGAGGCCTTCATCGACGCGCTGTCCGACGAGCGGTACGAGGAACTGCACCTCAAGGCCGCGCGGTTGCTGCTGGCACACGGTCATGCAGTGGAGGAGGCCGCCGAGCATTTGCTGCTCACCACCTCCCCGATGTCCCGGTCCCTGCGGACGGCACTGCGCACAGCGGCCAAGACCGCACTGGACAGGGGCGCGTCGCACACCTCCGCACGCTATCTGCGGCGCGCCCTGGCGGACACCGAGGAAGACCCGGGGGCGCTGGTGGAGCGGCCGGCACTGCTGAGCGATCTCGCCGTCGCGGAGAGCCGGTTCGCCCCCCACGCCGCGGACCGCCATCTGCGGCAGGCGCTGGCACTGTTGAAGACGCCTTACGAACAGTTCGAGGTACTCGTCCGCTTCGCGCCCTACTGGTGCGTCGACGAGGCAACCGTGGCCGAGTTGATGCAGAGCTTCACCGACGATGACGGCCGAGCGCCGGGAGCCCGCGGCGGGCGTCCGCCGATGTGGTTGGCAGCCCGCCACGAGAGTCTCGGCTGGGGCGCCGACCATGCAGCCAAGAGCCTGGAGCGGCTGACCGGGCTGGGTCCGCAGGTTCCCGTGGACACCTGGGCCGAACGGCAAATGGCGGCCGTCCTGTTGCGGTCGGTGACGGCAGCGGGTCTGCTCCCTCGGGCAGAGGCCGTCGCGCTCGCACACCGGATTCTGGCGAGCGAGATGCTGTCCTCCCCCGTCCACGTCTCGCTGCCCCTGCTGACCAGCACCCTGTTCATGGCCGACGAGGTGGACTTCCTGCAGGCAGGGCTGCGGACCGCCCTGCAACGGATGGATCCCGACGACGACATCGTCGCCCGGAGCATCGCGCTCGGCCTGCACGCCTGGACGTCGGCCGCCCAGGGCAATCTCGTCGCGGCGCGGACCAGCGCCGAGGAATCCCTGGCGACGGCCGACCGCCTGCATCCGACGGCGGGACCGGCCTTCACCGCGCTGATGATGGTCGCGCTGGAGAGCCGCGACCTGGGCCTGGCCCGGCAACTGCGCGAGGAGATACGGCTGCACACGTCCCAGATCCACGAGTACCGGCTCGCCCCGGGCGGTTTCCCCGTGCTGGCCGACATGTTCAGAGGCATGGCCGCCGATCTGGCCGGGGATCCCTCGACCGCCTTGGCGGTGCTGCGCCGGTGCGGCAGACGGGTGGAGCATGTGGACGGCCCGGTGGCGGGCCTCCAGGTGGCGTGGCGGCCGTGGGCGGCACGGCAGTACGTACGCCTGCACGACACGGCGGCGGCGATGGAGCTGGTCGATGAGGACTTGCGGATCGCCGAGGCCTGGGGTGCGCCCAAGTTCATCGGCCGGGCGCTGCGGATGCGGGCGACACTGGTCGGCGGCCGGGAGGCGTTGGCGCTGGCGGAATCCTCGGTGGAGACGTTGGAGCACAGCCACAACCAGCTGGAGCTGGCCCGATCCCTGGTGTCGCTCGGTCAACTGTTGCGGGAGGCCGGCGATCTCGCCCAGGCCGAGACTCGGTTGCGCCGGGGCCATGACCTCGCCGTCCAGTGCGGGGCACACTGGGCCGCGACCCGCGCGGAGAGCGAAATGGAGTTCTTCCCCCAGAGGGGAGCCCGCCAACCGCTCACCGGTACCCAGCGGACGGTTGCGTCGTGGGCCGCGCAGGGGCTGACGAACCGTGACATCGCGAAGGCGCTGGGCATCACTTCACGGGCGGTGGAGAAACATCTGACGGCCGTGTACCGCAAGCTGCTGGTGACCACACGCTCGGATCTTCGCTCAGTGCTGAGCCCGGACGAGATGGTCGACCCTCCGGCCGACCCGGCCCAGCCGCCGGAGCCTCGAGGGCACGTGACGTAGTCGACGGACCCTCACGGAAGGTGCCCGAACGGGCACCTTCGGGTGACCGTACCTCCCCCCCTCGCGGAGCCGTACGTCGCGTAAGGGTCCGAACCTCGGTAGTCACGTACTACCACTAACTTTCCCTCCGGGCCGAAGATCGGGTTGATCGGGAAGAAGCCGTCCGCCTAGCCTCAGGAAAATGGGAGGTGCGCCTGGGCCGGCGATTCCCAGAGCATCCACATTCGGAGGGTTCGATGTCAATGACTTCGTTTTGGGCAGCCTCGGGGACCGCACAGGAATCGCTGCACCGGCACGCCGAGTCTTTCTTGAGCATATTCCAGCAGGCGGGCATATCCATGGCGCGCCTGGACTCCGATTTATGTCTGCTCGAAGCCAACAGCGACTTCGTGCGTTGGTTCGGGGGTTCGCCGTCCGCGCTGCGCGGACGGCCCTTCCTCGACTTTCTGCACCCGTCCACCGGACCCGGCGTCCGGGAGCAGCTGTCCAAGGTCGCGGCCGGCAGTCGGGTGCGGCTCGGTGATCGCGGAGTCGCGCTGCGGGCCGACGGATCGCCCCTGCCGGTGGAACTGACGCTGATCGGCGTACGGGACGGCGTCACCCCCGGGGCCAGCGAGATCATCGTCCTCGTCGCCCCCGAGAAGGAGCCCTCCGAGTCCCTCGGCCGACAGCGGGTCAGGGTACCGAACACGACCGCGCCGATGACGCTGACGGAGATGGAGGCCCGGATCCTGGAGCAGCTGGCCACCGGAATCTCCACTCGGAAGCTCGCGCTCCGACTGCATCTGAGCCGCCAGGGCGTCGAATACCACATCGGCGCGATGCTCCGTAAGGCGGGCGTCCCGAACCGTACCGCGCTCGTGTCCCGGGCCCATTCCCTCGGAATCTTCTCGGGCGGGCACTGGCCGCCGCGCATCGCAACGGATTTCGTGTCACCGCCCCAGCCGAGGACGGTCGCGGAGTCCGAAAAAGACGAACGCGATCTTCAGCGGTCCGAGGCGGAACCGGATATGAGCGACGGTGCTACGGAAGCTCCCGGAACAGACGACCTAACCGGTCCGCGAGCAGCTTGACAAGTGACCTCGACATGCGCTCGGGCGGCGCTTCCGCGAGATGTTCCGTCACGGGCTTCGAGTAGTAGAGAAGGTACACATGACTTCCTGTCTCACCTCCGAATTCCCTTCCGATGTCGACCGGGGTTTCGTGGACAGGGGGCCATGGCTGTCCGCCGTCCTGTCCGAGATCTCCGGCATCTGTACGATGACCCTGAACTCCCGGTTACAGATCGTCTCGGCCGACCGGAATTTCCTCAGTCAGTTCAGCCGCCCCGCCCAGGAGATGAGCGGACGCCAGTTCGAGGAATTGCTGCACCCCGGGTTGAGGATGCACATCCGGCAGCAGCTGAACAAGCTCTTCGAACCGGGCGGAACCCGTGTGGACGCCCCGATCGTCGCGCTACGCCCCGACGGTTCGACCTTTCACGGACTGCTCACCGGCATCACGCCGCCGACTACGGACGGTGCCCCGGACTCCTGTGTGGTGCTCGTGAAACCCGAAGGTCCGGCAGTCTCCGAGCAGGGACCGGCCGCGCTGCGGCCCGACACGGTCACGGAGGTCGACGCCCGCATCCTGGAGGGCGTGGCGGCCGGGATGCCGTCCACCCGACTGGCCACCCGGCTCTGTATGAGCCGACAGGGCATCGAGTACCGCATCGCCGGAATGCTGCGCAAATTCGATGTGCCGAACCGATCCGCCCTGGTGTCCCGGGCGTATTCCCTGGGAATTCTGAGCATCGGGGTCTGGCCGCCGCAGGTTCGCCGCGAGGCCATGGAACCCGGCGCCCGCAATTCTGGGCCCGTGAATCGGAATCCGAAACAGGAATACTGAAGACGGCTTCAGGGTTTTTGGCGGGGCTTCAGGGATGCTGGTCCATGATGAGCGGCAGGCTTCCCTGCTTTGTGGGGCGGATGACCGTCCCACAGCGAACCGCAGGGCCTCAGAAGAGAGGTAAAGGTGTTCGCTTCCTCATTTTTCCCCGCTCCTCCTGACGCTCGCGCCCGGCGCCCTCACAGGATGAACGCCACCAGCGGACCTGCGGTCACCGCGAGCACACAGGCCACCATCACCATCAAGAAGCTCTCCATGAAGTCCCCCACACGCTGCCCCGACCTGACGGAAACGGCCATCGAGGCGCCCAGCCAGAGCAGGCCACCGACGCCCGCCGCGGTCACCAGCCAGGCCAGGAGTGACATCACGTCGTCGAGTGGAGCGGTCACCGTCGGGTCGACAGCCAGCGGGTTCATAAGGGTGGGTCCTTTCGTGGCAGCAGCCGTGCCCTGGGGCCGGGCAGGCGGTTCGGGGGACAGGGCCGTGGCCCTGGGAGCGGCGGGTGCGGGCCTGGCGCTCGCGACGGGGGGCCGCTGTGGCCGGTAGCAACTTCAGGAAGGCGGCAACGTGGTCCGCGGCGGGGGCGCTTGCGGTGTGCCTGATGCCCCTGCTGGTGATGGTGGGTCTGTCCGGCTCGAAGCTCACCGATGGGGACGATCAGCGCCAACAGGCGTTCGACTCCGCGAAGGTGCCTCCCGCCCATGTGAAATGGGTGATCCGCGCCGGCTCGATCTGCGATGTCGTCCTGCCGTCCGTGATCGCCGCGCAGATCGACGCCGAGACGGGCTGGCAGGAGGGATCACCGAGCCCCACCCCGGCGAACACCGCCCCGGCCGAGCGGGCGCTCGTCGGGATGAGCGCGGCGGACTTCGAGGAGTGGGCGTCGGACGACGACGGCAACGGTCAAGTCTCCCCGCTCGACGCGGGGGACGCCATCATGGCGCTGGGCCGCTTCGACTGCGCCCTGGCCGAAGGGGTCCAGCGGCTCAAGGAGAAAGGTCTCGCCTCCGGTGACTCGCTCGAACTGACCCTGGCGGCCTATCACTCCGGGACGAAGGCCGTGGAACAGTACCGGGGGCTTCCGCCGAGCGGCGAGACGCGAGACTACGTCGGCGAGGTACGGAAGCTGATCCCCCGGTACGAGACCGGCTCCGCGCGCTGAGCTCCCGGGGGCCGACCCCGGGGGTCGGCCCCCGACGCCCTCGGGTTCCCACGGACCCGGATCCTGTCGGCTGCGGCCCCCCGTTGCGGGGCCGCGGCCGACAGGAGTTCTCGGCGGCCGGAGGGCCGTCGGTCAGGGGGACCAGACCGACTGGCCGTCCGGGGTCACCGATTCCGTCCGCACACGCCGTTGTTGCTGTCGGCCCGGTCCGATACGTCCCAGCACGGAGGTGGACTCGCTGCGCGGCGCCGGGTCCGGGAACGGCGGATGCGACTGGGCCGCCTCCGGAGTCCATGCCGGCTGTGCCGATCCTTCAGCGGCCCACGCCGGCTGCGCCGGGTTTTGCGCCCCCCATCCGTCCTGCGGTGCCCATGCCGTCTCGTGCAGGGGCAACACCGGCTGCCGCGGCCGACCGTGCTTCACCTGCCCGTGGCGGGGACCCTGCTGGGCCGTCCGTACCTCCGGCAGATACAGCTTCATGGTCCGCTCCGGCGGCAGGGGCGCGGGAGCGGTGATCGTACGCGCCTCCTCCGACCAGCGGGAACTGGTGTCGTGAAGTGCCAGCTCCTGCTTGGTCACCGCGAGCCGGAAGGGAACCCCGGGGCGGCCACCGACCTTGATCAGGAACTTGCCCCGGCCAGGCGCACCGTCCGGGCCGTCGGCGGCGTTCCAGCCCTCCGGTGACGACCAGGACGAGACGAGGTCGATCTCGGCCCGCGAGAGATGGACGATCCTGCTGAGGTCCTCCAGCTCGCGCTCCGGCAGTCCCGCGCACACCACCATGCCCGCGCGTTCCGCCAGGCCGTCCGCCTTGGCCCGGTCGGCGCTGGAGTCCAGGGCCGCCGCGTCCTTGAGAGTGTGCGTGATCATCACACTGCCGACGCCCATGGTGCGGTTGAGCCGAGTCAGCGCGTCGATCCGGTTCACGATGCCCGAAGCCGCCCGCAGCGGACGCCACAGCTCGTCGAGCACGGTGAGGTACCACCGCTGGGGCGCGAGCCCGGCATCCGCGAGGGCACCCGCCGCTGCCACCGCGCCGAGCCCGTCGGACCAGGAGGCGAGCATCGCCGCCGCCGTCAGCTGGGTGTCCGCCTCGCCGATCCGGGAGATGTCCATGCACACGGCGGGCGCGTCGAGGTCCATCCGTGTGGTGCTCTCCCCCGCGAAGCAACTGCCCAGCGCACCGCTGAGGATGCCGATGAGCGAGCGGAGCAGCGGATCCACCGCCTCGTGGTATCGGGTCGTCTGTCCCCGGTCCAGGGCGACTGACCTCAGCCGGGGCGGCCCCTCGTCGAGCAGGCGGATCAGATCCGGCAACGTCGGTGGCCGGCCAGGGGGGTGACGCTCCATCAGCAGGTTGAGGCAGACGGAGAGGATGGCCTGCTCATGGTCGTCGACCTGGCCGGAGCGGACCACCGAGATCAGCGCGGTCAGCGTGTTGAGCACCCGGCCGTGGGCCTCGGCGGCGAGTGCCTCGCCCGCCCTGCCCCCGATCCGGCGCGCGGTCCGGCCCATGGCGCCCGGGTCGAGGACGTTGATGCCGCCCACTCCACGGCCGATCTTGATTACCTGCCCGCCCAGCGCCCTGACGGTCTCCGCGTAGTCCGGCTTGAGGTCACCCAGGACCATGGGGACCACGCCGGTCGCTGCCAGACCGATCAGCATGCGGTTGACCAGCGTGGACTTGCCCAGCCCGGGCATGCCGAGCATGAACATCGACGGGTTGGACAGATAGTTGGCCCGCGTGAACCAGGAGATGGGGTCGCCGCACACCGTCGTCCCCGTGCGCAGATGCGGCCCCAGGGGGACCCCCGTGGTCGGAGCGGTGGCCGAGGCCGCGAAGGGCCACAGGCCGCACGCCTGCACGGTGGTGGCCCGCCACAGGGACGGGGGATCCACGTGGCCGACCTGGCCGCCGGCGGGGCCGGTCCAGCCCCGGACCGTGAGCTTCTCGGCGGTGGGCAGCGCCACGGGGCCGTCGGCGCTGTAGGGCACCCGCTTGTGACGCTGGACGGGCTTCGTCGTCGGGGCGGTGTGCGTGGCGGTGTCCGCCTTCTTGCGCCGCCGTCCTCTGGGTTCCGGCTGCGGAGCCTTCTGCGGTTCCGTCGCCTGCCGGTCGTGGGTGAGCCTGTGTTTACTCATGGGGTGCTCCGTACGTTGGTGGCCAGTCCGGAGGACTGGCCCGAGATGGGTGCCTCGCCGCTGATCACGCCGGATCACGGCGGGAGGTCCCCGGGCCGACGGCAGACTCTGGGAGCCGGGAAAGAGGGAGTGGGTCAGGAAGTGCCCTGGACCGGGCGGATGCCGGCGCGGGAACGGGCTACCACCGCGATGCGGTGGCCGCAACCGGCGCGACTCCACGGGCGAGGAAGGTGTTCGGACCGCCGAGGCCCGGCATGTTCGGACTTCGCCCTCAGGGCTCCCCTTCGAGGAGCGGAGACTCCGGAAGACGTGGGTCGCACCATCTGCTGGTACGTGTCGCGGTTCGGAATTCCTCACGCGCTGTCGCCGATGTGCGCGGGCTCACAGCGCGTCCCTGAGCTGCTGGGGCATGAGGGTGAGTTCCCACGGCAGCAGCCCCACCGGGAGCGTGCAGCTGAAGGCCGCCGCCTGGGTCCGGCGGGCCGGGCGCAGCTGGATACGGGCGGAGGCCTGCTGTTCGTCGATGAGCGCCTGGGCGTGGTTCAGCTGCATCTCCGTGTCCACGGTGACGGTGGCCATGATCGAGAACTCGACGAGCCCCGCTCCCGACGCCTCTTCCTGCGCGGTCTGCTCGGCGGCCATCAGCTCGGCCTGCGCGCGGGCGTTCATCTGCTTCTTTCCGTTGGAGGACGCCCTGAAGAGCGCCGCCCTCCGGTCGGCCTCGACCATGCGGGCGGCGGCGGCCTGCGGCAGCGGCCGGTAGAAGAGAGCGATCCGCTTGCGGCGTATGTCCTGTGTGGGCTGGAGCAGCTCACGCAGGACGGACGAGTAGACCGCGCCCCGGGGCGCGAGCGCGAGCAGCCAGCTCCGTGAGTAGGACGCGTCGTGCTCGTAGTGGTCCGGCGTCTCCAGCGTGACGGCGGGGCCCGCGTCCGCCCATTCGAGCCCGGTGTCACCGCCGTCCTCGTGGGCGGCCGCGACGCGGGAGGCGACGCTCGGGTCGTACGCCGTACGGACGCTCTCGGCGATTCCCACGGCCGAGAGCGGACGCACCGAGGTGGTGCCCGCGCCGACCAGGCCCGCCGCCAGAGCCGGGATCCGGTCGGCCAGTTGCTCGGCGACGGCCGCAGGGCGTTGCCTGGCCCGGGGCGGCTGATACGTCAGGGTGACGTACACCTTGGTCTCCGACGCGGTCACCGGGTTGGCGTTGACCACCTCCTCCAGCACCGACCGGGACAGCGGTGGCGCCTTGTCGACGATGCGGGGCAGCACCTCCGCGGCGAGCCGGACGCCGCTCTCGGGGGCGGTCTCCACGACGACGGCCGCGCCGCGCAGACCGGGTTCCTGGGAAAGCCTGGACAGCCAGCCGCCCCAGGCACCGACCCAGCGGTCGACCTGCCCGGAGTCGACCAGGGAGATGCCTTCGGCCTCGCACGCCAGCACCAGGGTGTAGAGGCCGCGGCCCTTGTGGTGGAGCACCCCGACGGGGCGGCCCGAGGGGTCGTGTGTCTCCAGCATGTCCACCTTGGCAAGGAGGCCGGGCGGGGCGAAACGGCCCCCCGGCCGCCTGGAGAGCGGGCCGGAGACATAGACATGGGAGCCCCTGGACCGGCGGAGCGACCATCCCATACGTACTCCCAGGACGTTGAAGACGGTACGGCCGTCGGCCGTGCGTAAGGCGAAGGCCGCCGTGACGAGGGCGACCAGGACGAAGGTGACGATGGCGGCCCGCAGGGAGACCAGCGAGACGAGCAGGGCCAGGATGATCCCGCCGAGCATCACGATGGTTCCGATCATCCCCAGCGGGCCGAGACCCGCCGCTCTGGGGCGCCGCCAGTTTCCGTAGGTGCGCGGCGTCGTTTCTGCCGGCATGGACCAACTCCTTCTGCTGTCTCGTGCTCGTGTGCGACTGCGGTGCGGGGCTCGGTCCGCGGGGTACGCGGGCACGCCCGGGGAAGCGCCGAACCCGCGCCCGGGAAGGCGGCCGGCCCTCGCTCGGGAAGGCGGCCGGCCCTCGCTCGGGAAGGCGGCCGGCCCTCGCTCGGGAAGGCGGCCGGCCCTCGCTCGGAGAGGCAGTGAGCCCGTGCCGGGTCTCAGGGCCCGCGGCCTTGTCGCGTGGGGATCAGCCCTGGTCGTCCGCCGAATGGACGACCTGTCGCGCGAAGTTCCCGGCGATGTTTCCGGCAGTGCCCATGGCCTTGGCCGCGGCCGGGTTGCCCGCCGGGGGTTTGGGAGGCGGGGGCGCGGGAGCCGAACTGTCGGGCGGTGCCTCGCTGCCGCTCGGGCCCTTGGCCGGGGAGCCGCCGCCCTCCACCGCCGGCGGGGCTGGGGACGGAGGTGACGAGCCGGAGGCCTTCAGTGCCTGGTAGCCCTGCTTCCCGAGGTCGGTGAGGTCGGAGGCGGCGCCGAGGACCATGCCGCCGCCGGACGCGCTGCCGAGGGCAGCGGTGGCCGGGACGATGAGGTTGAGGAGCGCCGGGAGCGCGAAAGTGGCGAGGACCAGCATGCCGAGGCCTGCGATGTTGGCGTCGAGTCCGGCGGCGTCCTGGGTCATTGCCGTGGCGGAGTAGATGACGAGGGCCGCGGCGGGTTTGTAGAGCAGCCAGGCGATCAGCCAGCCGAGGTGTTTGCGCCACCAGTTCTCGCCCCAGCCGGTCATCGACGCGCTCGCCGCCAGGGGCAGGGTGCCCAGGAGCAGGATCAGTACGCCGACGCGTACGTACATCAGGACGATCTGGATGATGGCCGCCAGCATGACGACGAGTCCGAGGACGAGGATCAGGCCTGGTACGCGCAGTGTGACGACTCCTAGGATCGCCGAGGCCCTGTCGCCCAGTTCCGATTTCTCGTAGATGTAGGAGGCGAAGTTGTCGGACGCGGTCGCCAGCCGCTGGAAGATCCATGTCCCGGCCGTGGCGATCAGCAGCACCCGCAGCATGCCGCGGATCACCGGGACCAGGGGTTCGCCTCTGCGGTCCATGGCCATCTTGAACGCCGCGACGAGTAGCGAGGCCACCGCGACATAGGCGACCAGCCATTCCGTCTCGTCGCTGATGTCCTGGATCGCGCTGCTGCTCCCGGCCGCCGAACCCACCCGCAGCCAGACTCCGTTGAGCGACTTCAGCACTTCGGCGGTGGCGTTGCCGATGGCTTCCGCGAAGAGCTGGACGGCGGTGGACACCACGGCCTTGGCCGGCACCTCGACGGCGCACTTGAGTGGATTGGTAATGCATTTCAGAAAGCTCATCAATCCTCCCAGCGGACGAAGCCGGTGGTGCCGCTCACGGCGACGAACGTCGAGGTGAGCGCGCCATCGGACTGCGGGACAAGCTTCCAGTCGCCGTCCTTCCAGGAGACCGAGACGGAGGTGGCGACATACGCTCCGTCGGGGCGGCGCACGAGCAGTTGCACATGGGCTCGATCGGCGGCGTAGTCGAGGACGTTGAATCCGTCGTACGTGCCGAGCTCGCCGGGGGATCCGCCGGCCTCCTCGTCCGACACGACCGCGCGGGCGGCCATGAACTGGCGCTGTCCCGCCCCGGGGACGAGCTGTGTGCGGGCGGCGTCGCGCCAGCGCGGGCCGCTCATCTGGCTGGGGATGACATGGGCGGCGAGCACGGCTCCGGTGGGACTGTGCGCGAAGCAGGACCAGGTGGTGGACGTACGGCTCAGGGGGCCGCTCGTCGACGAGGTCGGCAGGAAGCCGCCACCGAGGTTGCGCCACTTGAGGTCGGCCGGGACGGCGGCCGGGGCCTCGCCGCTCTGCTGTCGGGGGCAGGTGCCACCTGTGTCCCCGCCCTTGTCCGCTTCAGCGCCGTCGTCGGAGGCGGAGGAGCCCGGGTCCGGGGTGGCGTCGGCGGCGATACCGCCTCCGCCGTCGCCGGACTCGGCGATCATGTTGACGACCGCCGTGACACAGATCAGCAGCAGGAATATCGCGGCGGTGATCCAGCTCCGCTGCCGCCAGAACGGCTGCCGCCACTCCTCGCCGCTCTGCGGGTGGTGTCCGACTTTCTTCATCTCGAGACTCCCGGTCGCGTTCAGAGGACAAAACTGACCAGGGGCCCGGCGGTGCTCAGCAGCACACAGCCGACGAGCACGGTGAGCATCTGGCCGATGTGGTCCTCCGCGTCGCCCTTCTGCAGCGAGCCGGCCATCTTGATGGCGATGGCGACGACGCCGAGCACGGCGGCCGCGGTGCCCAGCCAGGCCACGAGGCTGAGCACGGTGTCGGTCTTGGTGATGATCTCGGTCGGGGCGTCGGGCTGGGGGTTGGGGACATCAGCGGCGAGCAGACGGATGCCGAGCTGGGCGAGGATCATGTCGTTCCTTCCAGTTCTGAACGGGGGGGTGAAGCAGGCAGGCGGGCGGAAGAAGGCGAGCCACGCCGCCGGGGAGGGGTTCGCGGCGGCGCGGTCGGCGCCGGACACGAAGGTGAAGCAGGGGAGAACGGGGGGAAGTTGGGGAGGCGAGGCCGGCTGGGGTGACCCGTGTCGCGCTTCAGGTGCGGACGGCGACACCATCGCCGGTCCGGGCGTTCGCCCCCTTGCGCCGACCTCGTAAGGCAGCCGACCTCGTACGGCAAGCCGACCTCGTAAGGCAGCCGACCTCGTAAGGCAGCCGACCTCGTACGGCGGTCAACCTCACATCGGCCGATCCGGCAGTGCGGCCGGGTCCGCTGAGGGCCGCTTCGCTCATCGGCTCCCGAGAGCGGCGAGCCCGCTCGGCCGGGGCCGAGGGCACGGTCTGCGTACGACCGATGGCCAGGAGTGCCAGGCGGCGGGAAGCGGTCAGCCGCCCACGGCCACCAGGCGGTATCCGGAGCCGCGGACCGTTTCGATGGAACAGACTCCGAAGGGGGCGTCGATCTTGCGGCGGAGCACGCTGATGTACACCTCGACGATGGCGGGGCTGCCCGTGTAGGCCATGTCCCAGACCTCGTCGAGTATCTCCGGCTTGGAGACGACCTGCCCGGGGTGCCGGGCCAGTTGGGCGAGTACGGCGAACTCACGAGCCGTCAGTGCTATGTCACGTCGGCCCCGGCCGCAGCGATGGCGCGCCGGATCCAGCCAGAGGTCACCTATCCGCAGCGTCCGGTCGGCGGGTTGAGTGCTGCGCCGGGTCAGGGCACGCAGCCGGGCGAGCAGCACCTCGTGGGAGTACGGCTTGCGGAGGTAGTCGTCGGCGCCCGCGTCGAGGGCCTCCACTTCGTCATTTTCGCCACCCTTCTCGGTCAGTACGAGAATCGGCACGTCCATACGGCTTCTTCTTAGTTCGGCGCATACCCGGTAGTGATTCGATCCGGGCTCCGGGATGTCCATCAGAACAGCCCTGTAGGAATGTCGCCCGACGAGCCGCATTGCGGTGATCCCGTCTCCGACGAGATCCACCGCATAGTCCGCTGCTTCAAGGCCTCGACGGAGTTCGACACCCACACATGGATCTGCTTCCAGCACCAAAATATCGGCGTCCATGCCTCGGCAGCATGCCATACCTATCGGTTCTAAACCTCAAGACTCCTAAATTTTCTTCATGGTCGTTCACACAGGTCGAGGGCGTGGTCGCGATGTCCAATTCACCGAATAATCTACCCTCAAAAAGGATTATTTCGCCCAGCCGGACAGTCCCGCGGCGGAGCCGCACTCATACCCGAGATTGATTCTTCTGGCCTATGGATCATTACTGGCTTAAGGTTCAGACGTCTCCACCCGACAACGGCGCGGAACTCCTTCTGACTATGCACTTACTCAGCCACCCCTGACATCTGGCATGCCAAATGCAGAGCGGGAGAGCTCAGATATTCCCCGAGCCTCCGAGAGCAAAGGCAAAGCGATGCGACAAAAACTCAGGCACCCGGCTCCGTCGGCCGACCGGCTCGCCACCCGCCGTCGATTGATATCCGAAGGTAAGCACCCTTATCCCCCGGCTCTTCAGCCGACCCATACTCTCGGCCAGTTGCGACGGCTGTACGGAGAACTCCCCGCAGACACGACGACCGGGGACAGCGTCGTCCTGGTCGGCCGGGTCATGGCCCACCGCTCCCACGGGGGCATGGGTTTCGTCGACCTCCGGGACGGCACCGATGACATCCAGCTTCTCCTCACCGACGGCGCTCCGGAGACCCAGCCCGTCTACACGGATTGGCAGACCGACGTCGACCTGGGGGACCAGGTGAGCGTCTCGGGTGAGATCGTCACCAGCCGTACGGGAGCCCTCTCGATCCGGGTCGACGGCTGGATGCTCGCCTCCAAGGCCCTGCGCCCGCTGCCCAGCGCACCAGGGCACGGCCGCGGCTCCACGAGGACGCAGCGTCCGAGCGGCGGCGATCAACTCCCCTCCTATCAGCGCATGATGGTCGACCGTCGGGAGGGGGCGCGCGCCAGGGGCCGTGCGTCGGTGCTGCGCGCGCTGCGGGAGGAGCTGTACACCGCCGGCTACCTGGAGGCGGACACCCCGCTCCTGCACGCCCTGCCCGGAGGCACCGCCCGCCCCTTCGTCACCTGGATGAACGCCTGGGGGGTGCCGGTCTTCTTACGGGGCAACACCGAGCTGTACCTGAAACGGCTGGTCGTCGGCGGGGCCGAGCGGGTCTTCGAACTCGGCCGAGTCTTCCGTAACGAGGGCACCGGGGCCATGCACCACCCCGAGTTCACCGTCTGCGAGGGGTACGCCGCCCACACCGACTACCGCGACAGCGCGGAGCTGGTGGAACGACTCGTCCGCGCCGCCGCGTCGGTCCTGCACGAGGCCGAGGGGCCGAGTCGTATCACCTCGGCCGTCCTGGGAGGGGCGGACGACAGGCCGCACCGCCCGGCGGCGGGCACCGCCCGGCACGGCATGGGGGCTCCCGGTGAAACAGGACGTGCTCCCGGTGAAACAGGCGGTGGCGACCCCACGGGCGGTCTCCGCGCCCCCGACAGTCCCCTTGCCGCCACAGGGCCCATGCCGTTCGCCCGGGTCACGCTGCGTCAGCTTCTCTCCGAGCACCTCAAGGCCCCCATCACGTCCGTGACCTCAACCGAAACGTTTCTTCAGCACGCTCGCCGCCACGGCCTCGATGTCGCCGACGACACCACCGCCTCGGCCCTCTCGCTGCTCCTCTTCCGCAAGCTCGTACGTCCGACACTGACCCAGCCCACCTTCGTGTTCGACTTCCCCACACGCGCCGCGCGGTTCGCCCGCCCCCGGCCGGGTGATCCCACGCTGGTGGAGGCGTGGAGCCTGGTGCTGGCCGGCACCGACATCGGCCAAGGCTGTACAGAACTCACCGACCCCGTCGAACAGCGCCGTCGGATGACGGAACAGCGGCGCGAACCGGGTCTTGAACACCTGCCGCTGGACGAGGAGTTCCTGACCGCCGTGGAGCACGGACTGCCCCCGCTCGGCGGCTTCTCACTCGGCGTCGACCGGCTGCTCGGCGCCCTCCGCGACGACGGCCGCCGCCTCAGCGACCAGCAGTGCCTCGGCCTCGAACGGGCCGGCACCGCCACCAGCGAGCAGACTGGCAGGGACGCACCCCCCGAACAGACGGCGGACCAGGAGACCGACCGCGTAGAAGTGAGCTGACCATGCGCATCTTCGATCACTTCAGCGCCTCCCTCCGGCAATCCGGCACCGCCCTCCAGCAGGCCGGCACCTCGCTACGGCGCTCCGGCACTGTTCTCCGCCGCTTCGACTCCCCGCTCGGCCACTACAGCGGCTGCCTCGTCGACCGTGTCGCCCTGACGAACGGCTGGCCGTTCGCCGGCGGGTCGGCCCAGGCTCACCCCCTCGACCGCGCCGGCACGGCCGACCGGTCACCCACCCCGCACCCGATGCGGACGGCCGCGCTGTGACGCCCGTACCGAGATCCCCGGAATCCCCTGCCTCCGAGGCACCCGGCCCGATCCCGCCGCCCGCCCTGGGCGTGTCCACCAGCGTGCTGTCCGACCGCACGGCGCTGGAATCCCTGCTGCCGTACGAACCCGATGTCGTCGAGTTCTACAACTACCCCAGCACGATGGTCCCCCGCCTGGCCCGCTTCTGCGAGCGGCACGGGATACGGCCGGCACTGCACACCCCTGTGCCGTACGACCTCGACGTGCCCCTGCGCCGGTTCGCCCCCACCGGGCCGGACGCCGCGGAGGCCGCGCTCGCGCTGCGGCTGGCCCAGCGGACCATCCGGCTCGCGGCGGACCTGGACGCCGTCCATGTCGTCGTCCACTTCCCCAGCCCGTATCCCCCGTTCTCGAGCGAGGGTTTCACCGAGCGCTGCACCGAGTTCCTGACGGCTTTGGCCGAGACCGCCCAGACGCATGGTGTTTCCGTGCTGGTGGAGAACCTGACCGCACACCCTCTCCTGCACACCCCCGAGCAGTACGCGCGAGCGCTGGACGGCACCGGACTGGGCCTCTGTCTGGACCTGGGCCACGCGCACCTGCTCGGGGAGCGGGGCACACCGCTGCACTTCGGGCAGGTCCTCGGGCCCGCCGTGCGCAGCATGCACGTCTACAACACCACCCCTGACCGCTATCCCCGGCACGGCCACGAGGCGGCCGCCCCCGGTCAGTCGGGCCGGGACGGCTATCTGGACCTCGGCGTCGTACTGCCCCGGCTGCTGGCACTGACCCGCCCACCGGTCGTGGTCATGGAGCACAATCCCCAGCCGACCGGGCGGCGCGAGAGGGACAGGCCGCGCCGGACCGCGGACTGGCTCCGGGAGCTGATTTCCCGGACTCCGGCCTCGGGCCTCGCCACGGATCAGAACCCGGACCAGCACCGGGCGCCGGGCCCGTCGCCGCGTCACCTGTGACCCCTCGAGAGTCCAGCCCCCTCGAACATCCCCCCTGTGAAATCCACCCCCGCGAATCTTCACCCTGCGTCGAAAGAGATGTGATGACTCAGTTTGACCATGTGGAACTCCTCCGCCGTATCTCTGTGGCGGACGGCAAGGAACGCACGGAGCGGCTCAAAGAACTCTCCGAGCTGACCCAGCGGCTGATCGACTCCACCGGCCGTGGTCTGTCCCTCTCCGAGGCGGATCTGTCCAACCTTCGGCTCGACGAGGCGGATCTACGCAGGGCCACCCTCAACCGGGCCGTGCTGCACGGCACTCAGCTCCAGCGGGCGAACCTCGACGAGGTCACCATGGTCTGTCCCGGCATGGAGCGCACCAACCTCTCCGAGGCGAGCTTGCGCTCGGCCTACGTCCACGCGCTGGCCGCGCAGACCTGCAACTTCGACGGCGCCGACATGAGCGACCTGCGGGACGCGACCGGCACCCTCTTCCACGGGTGCAGCATGCGCGGTGTCCATCTCGACGGCGGCCACCTGGCCGGCAGCTCGTTCTACCAGTGCGACCTGTCCGGCGCGTCGATCCGCCACGCCAATCTCCAGGGCTCGCTGATCAACGAGTGCATGCTGGACGAGGCCGAGCTCTACGGCATCTGCGCGGACCAGCTCACGATCACCAAGTCCAGCCTGCGTGCCACCTCCTTCGTACGTGCCTCGGGACGCGGCCTGGTCCTGCAGCGGCTGACGGCCTCCGACGGCCTGATCCTCACCGACGCCGACCTGCCCGAGCTTCGGCTGTCCGACATCAGCGGCCAGGACTGGCAGGCGGCCGGGCTCAAGGCCGCGGGCGCCGACCTCACCGACGTCGCAGCCCCGGCGGCCGACCTCCGCGACGCCGAGCTGAGCGGGGCCCGGCTGCTGCGCTGCTCGATGCCCGACGCGTCGCTGGCCGGCGCCCTGCTCAACAACGGCAAGATCTCCGGCGGCAATCTGCGCCGCGCGGACCTGCGGGGCGCCCACGGCGAGAACCTGCACATCGTGGAGGCCGACCTCACCGACGCCGACCTCACCTCCTTCACCGGCCGATGTATGACGGTCCGGGACGGCAACATGGCCCGCGTGATCCTGCGGTTCGCCAATCTCTACCGGGCGATGATCACCGGCGATCCCCCGCGTGGCATGAGCCTGCGTGGTGCCGTCCTCGAAGGCGCGACCCTGGTGCAGGCCTACATCGCGGCGGACCTGCGGGAGGCCGACCTCAACGGAGCGAACTGCGCCTACAGCCGCTTCAGCCAGTCCGACCTGTCGGGCGCCCGGCTCGACGGCACCAACATGTACCAGTCGACCTGGGTGAAAGTCACCCTGCACGGAGCCAGGATGAAGGACGTCCGCGCCCCCGTGTTCGCCGACCGCTGCCCCGGCCTGCGCAACGCGCTCGAACAGGCGGGCGGGACGGCTGCCGACGAGTTCCGTACCTTCCTCGACTCCTTCGACGCCGCCCTCGCCGCCGGCCGCAAGGGCTCGACGTGAGCCTGTTCGGCGACCGGGTGCTGGTGATCGCCGCCCACCCGGACGACGCGGAACTCGCCGTGGGCGGCACGATCGCCGCCCTCACCGAGCGGGACGCGAAGGTCACCGTCGCCGTGCTGACGGTCTCGGAAACGCCGTCCGACGACGATCCGGACCGACGCACCCGCCGGATGGCGGCGGCCGAGGCCGCCGCCACGGTGCTCGGACACGATCTCGTCTGGGTCGCCGACGGTCGGTACGACCAGGTGGAGGACCTGCCCGCGTACCGCGTCGTGACCCTGCTGGACGAACTCCTGGACCGGATCCGCCCGGACACGGTGATCAGCCACTGGGACGGAGACTCGCACACCGACCATGTGCGGGTCGCCCAGGCGGTGGTCTCCGCCTCTCGCCGCTGGCCCGAGGTCACCTTCCTGCAGTTCGGGCCGAACGAGTACCGGACCGTCCGCCACGCCCAGTTCGTCCCGACCGTCTACGTACCGACGGGCGGCCACAGCGCCGCGAAGGCGCGCGCCCTCGCCTGCTACAGCTACCCCGGCCAGGGCTTCCGCGCCCTGGACCTGGAGACCGTCGAAGCCTTCGACCGGGCGCGCGGCGCAGCGGTCGGCACCCGGGCGGCGGAGGGACTCGTTCTCGTCCGCCACCGCCCGGATCCCGGCCGCCCCTCGCCGCGACCGCACACCCAGCAACCCACCGACCGCCCCCCGCAGCACGCGCATGCGGAGCAGGCCACCAGCCTGCGTTCACCCGAGAGTGAGCCTCTGCCTTGAGCGATCTGATCGCGAAACAGACCCAGCACGAGGACGGAAACCGAGTGACCGACGGCACCGCACAGCCACCCGCTCGCCTTCCCGACGCCGTCGCCTCCCCCTCCTCCGAGCTGCTCGGCCGGACCAGGACGGCCTGCGTCTGGGGTCTCGGATACATCGGTTGGTCCACGGTGGAGGCGCTGCGCGCCGAGAAGATCAACGTCGTGGGCTACGACGTCAGCGCCGACCGTGTGGCCTTCCTGAAGGACCAGGAGGAGCCGGGTCTCCTCCGGGTGACCGACGACCGGGACCTGGCGCTCGGCGACGACATCGCCGTGCATTTCATCTGTGTCCCCACGGAGCGGCAGGCCGAGCCCTACTCCGAGGCCCTCCTGGACGTCTTCGTCTCCATCGTCCGAGCGACCGCGTCCCGCCCGCGATCCGGCCCTCCCCCGCTGGTGATCATCGAGTCGACGCTCACCCCCGGCACCGTGGCACAACTGCTGCTTCCGCAGGCCATCGACGCCGGGCTCATTCCCGACCAGGATCTGCTGCTGGCGCTCGCACCGCGCCGGGACTGGTTCCTCTCGGAGGGGTACGGCCTGCGCGACCTGGACCGGGTGTACGGCGGTGTCGGCGAGACCTCCGCCGACGCGGCGTACGACGTGTTGTCGCTGGTGTGCGACACCCTGCACCGGGCTCAGGGTCACGTGGAGGCCGAGCTCGTCAAGTGCGTGGAGAACTCCTACCGCCATCTGGAGATCACTCTCGCCAACCAGCTCACCCTGGGCTACCCACACGTCGACATGGTGGAGGTGCTGCGGCTCGCGGGCACCAAGTGGAACATCGGCACCTACCACCCGAGCTTCGGCACCGGCGGCTACTGCATCCCACTGTCCAGCCGCTATCTGCTCAGTGGGGCCGCACGGCCCGAGGAGCTGTCGCTGCTCAGCCAGGCCGTCGACACGGACATGCGGATGCGGTCGCTGGTCGCCACAGCGGTCGGCGGCGGCCCGGTCCTGATCCTGGGAGTCGCCTACAAGGGAGGCATAAAGGTCGCCACCCTCAGCCCGACGATCCGTATCGCCGAGGAGCTCCACCGGCTGGGTGTGCCGTTCTCCGTGCACGACCCGATGTACACGGACGAGGAGATCGAGGCGCTGCTCGGCGCCGGCACGGTCACCAAGGACCTCGCCGCGGCCGTGCGCGGTGCCGACACCGTCCTGATAGTCCCGGACCACCCCGAGTTTCGCGGCGATCCGTATCTGGAGCTGCTCACGGAGCGGCGGGAGTCGCCGCTGCTGATCCTGGACAACCACGGGGTGCTGGAGGATCACCCGTCCTGGCCCGAGTGGGTGACGTACCGGCGGGCGGGCAACCCTCTGTGGCTCGACACCGATGCCGTGCGCGCGCCCGTGGGGAGGGGCCTGCCGAGCGGCGCACTTGTCGAGAAGGACCTGGTGTGACCGGGCTCGAACGGTCCTCGGCCGGTTTTCCGGCCGAGGACGCCGGACGCCGCGGCCCGGAGGTGGCGGAATGACCACGGCGGAACGTCCGCCGACGGCGGGCCGCCGCGCGAACCCTCGGGTACGGCTCGCCGGGGTGGGGAGCAACATCTTCACCGAGATGTCCGCGCTCGCCGTCCGGTACCAGGCCGTCAACCTCGCGCAGGGCTTCCCCGATGCGCCCGGGCCGAGTTCCGTCACCGATTCCGCCGTCAGGGCTCTGCACGCCGGGCATCATCAGTATCCGCCGGTGCCCGGGCTGCCCTCGCTGCGTACCGCCATCGCCGACCACCAGCGCGACCGGTACGGCATCGTGCTCGCCCCGGAGACCGAGGTCGTGGTCACCACCGGCGCCTCGGAGGCGATCGCCGCGGCGCTGCTCGCCTTCGCGGGACCCGGTGACGAGATCCTCACGCTGGAGCCGTACTACGACTCGTACGCGGCCGGCGCCGAGTTGGCCGGTGCCCGGCTCGTCCCGGTCCCGCTGCCCGGCCCGGACTTCCGGCTCGCCCCCGAGCTGCTGCGTGCCGCCGTCACCGACCGCACGAGGGTCCTGCTCCTCAACAACCCGCACAATCCCACCGGAACAGTGCTGAACGAGCGGGAACTGACCGAAGTCGCGCGTGTCGCGATCGACCACGACCTGGTGGTGATCTCCGACGAGGTGTACGAGCACCTCGTGTACGACGGTCGGCATCGCCCGATCGCCATGCTGCCCGGGATGTTCGAGCGGACGGTCACCATCGGCTCGGCAGGCAAGACGTTCTCGTTCACCGGCTGGAAGGTCGGCTGGGCCACCGGTCCCGCCGATCTGGTTGCCGGCGTTCTCGCGGTCAAGCAGTATCTGTCCTTCGCCTCCGGTACGCCCTTCCAGCACGCGGTGGCCGACGCGCTGCGGCTGCCCGAGCGTCACTACACCGATCTACGCGACTCGCTCCGAGCCCGGCGTGATCTGCTGGTCGAGGGTTTGAGCGCGCTCGGTCTGCGGCCCCGTGCACCTGAGGGGACGTACTTCGTCCTCGCCGATGTGCGGGCCCTGGGCGCGGCGGACGGTCTGGAGTTCTGCCGGGAGCTGCCGCGCCGGTACGGTGTCGCAGCCATTCCCGCCCAGGTCTTCTACGCCGATCCCCAGGCGGGCCGCCATCTGGTGCGGTTCGTCTTCTGCAAGCAGGAGAACGTACTGCGGGAGGCGCTGCGCCGCCTCGCCCCGCTGCGAACGGCCGGCTGAGGCACCGTTCACCGCCGTCGGCGGCCGGGGCCGGCACGTATCGGAGCCGCCCCGCCGTGCCGCGGCCGCCGACGCCGAGCGGCGCCTCGCCACCATCACCCACCCCCCTTGCCTGGAGTGCTCTTCCGTGACCGACGCCATCACCGCCCCCTCCCCCGTCACCGACGCCGCCGCGCAGTCCCGCGCCGCCGAACTGGAGCGCAACCTCGCCGCCGCCCGGTCCCGTATCGCCCATGCGTGCCGGGCCGCGGGGCGGGCCCCCTCGGAGGTCACGCTGGTGGTCGTCACCAAGACCTGGCCCGCCGAGGACGTACGGACCCTTCACGCGCTCGGCGTCACGGACGTCGGTGAGAACCAGGACCAGCAGGCCGCGGCCAAGGCCGCCGCGACCGAGGACCTGCCACTGCGCTGGCACTTCATCGGCCAGTTGCAGCGCAACAAGGCCGCGTCCGTGGCCCAGTACGCAGACCTGGTGCACTCCGTCGACCGGCTCCCCCTGGTGGACGCGCTCGCCCGCGGCGCGGAGCGGGCCGGGCGGCGGCTGCGCTGTCTGGTCCAGGTCGGCCTGGACGACGCCCCCGGGCGGGGCGGTGTCGCGCCCGCCGGACTTGAGCGACTGGCCGACGCCATCGCCTCCCGCGCCCCCCGGCTGGAGCTGGCCGGCGTCATGACGGTGGCTCCGCTGCACATCTCGCCCGCCGAGGCGTTCGACCGTCTCGCGGTACTGCACGAGCGACTGAGGGCGAGCCATCCGGGCGCCGTGATCCGCTCCGCGGGGATGAGCGGCGACCTGGAGATGGCGATCGCGTCGGGCGCCACGCATGTCCGCGTGGGCTCGGCCATCCTGGGCACCCGCGCGCCCCGCAACCCGGCTGCGTAGAACGTGGGGAACTGCTCGACGAGGTGTTGCCCGATGAATTCCCGCTCAGCGTGCCGTACGTCGTCCAGGGTGGGCCGGTCGCCGTACGGCTACGGAGGGCGGTCACCTCTCACCGTGCAGCAGGCTGTACTGGAGGAATATGAGAGCCGCCTGGAGCCGGTCACGAGCCCCGAGTTTGGTGAGAATGCTGGAGACGTGGGACTTGACCGTCGCCACCGTGAGGCAGAACTCGTTGGCGATCTCCTGGTTGGACATGCCTCTCGCGACACCGGCCACCACGTCCCGCTCGCGAGGACTGAGATCGGCCACCACCGTCTGCGAATCGCCACGTCCCTCCTCGACGCCGAAGGGCGCGAGGTTCCGCAGGCCGACGAAGAGCCTGCTCGTCAGCAGCGGCTGGAGGACGCTGTGGCCGTTCGAGACCTGCCGTACCGCGTAGATCAATTCGTCCTGGGTGAGACCCGGCAGCAGGATGCCGCTGACGCCCAGGCGGATGGCCCGGGTCAGATTACGGTCGATGACGTGTTGGTCGGCGAGCATCAGCACGCGCGGCCGGGCGCGGAGCGAGGCTGCGGACAGCCGGCCCACCAAACGCAGAGTGTCGTTCTCGTCGTGGCTGCCGATATCGAGCACGACCACTTTCGGAGCCGTTCTGGCCACGAATTCAATGACGTCCTGATCGATCCGCTTCTCCGCGACGACATCGAATCCGGTGGCCCGCAGAAGCATCTGTTTGAGACCACTGCGCACCAAATCGTCGTCACCGACGAGCATTATCCGTGTGGCTTTCCCCGGATTCCGCTCGGATTCCTCGGCCATCAATGAAATCATGCGTCCGACCCCTTCCTGGACGACGGCACCGGCGAGCACATTCGCCTCTGCACCTGCGCCGATCAGCCGCCCAGAACACAACCATTAAACCACTGGAAGCTTCAAGCAACACAAGATAGCCCCAAGTTCGTAGGCCTCGGTTGCGAAGAGAGAAATTTTCCAGTCGAACGACTAGACCCTGCCGACCGCTTAAGCAGATAACCAACCGAGTACGTATGCGCCGACGACAGCCGCCCTGTGCTCACTCACGCCGTATCACTGAGAGGTCTCGGGGCGAAAGGCGAACCAGACGGAATCCCGGGCCGAATGTCTTTATGGCGCGGTCGTGTCTTGACGCCGGAACCGAGGCCTCCCCTCTCCCCGGCCGGCCTGTGGCCGCAGCGAAGGCGACATGGTCGCCCGCCGGGGCTTCTCCACCTCCCCATGCACGGAGCAGCAGTGATTCCACCCTCCACCGTCTACTCAGCACCCCTGCGGCCTTCACACACGACGACCCTGTCGGTCGCGCTGGTCCGCCACGGATGCGCCGGGCCCTTCGCCTGCGAGGGGTTCCACAGCCGCATCGTCCGCGAGCCCTGGGAGATCCGCCCGTCCGACGACGTCGTCCTCTTCCACGGGCCCCGCATGGGCGCGGAGTTGAGGCGTTTCTCGGACGAGGCGAACGGCGGGCTGCCGCCCCTCGCCGTCCTCGCGACCTGCTTCGACCGGGACGACGTGTGTCTCGCACTGGACAGCGGGGCCGTCGGCTATCTGCTGGAGACCGACGATCCGGACCTGCTGACGGCTGCGCTGCAGTGCGTCTCCCACGGGCACACCATTCTCGCCCCGCAGATCGCCGCGGAGCACCCGAAGGCCACGGCGCGCGCAAGGGGCTCGTGGCTTCCGACGCCGCGCGCGCAGAAGGCGGACACCATCAAGGGCGGGGATCGGACCGGTGGCCGCTCATCGCCCCTCGCGCTCTCACGGCAGGAGCGGGAGATCATGGCCCGGCTGGCCTCGGGCGTGTCGGTGCGTGAGACGGCCGTGGAGATGCGGCTGGCCGAGAAGACGGTCAGAAACTATCTGAGCAACGTCTACGGAAAGCTCGGAGTGCACAGCCAGTCGCAGGCGCTCCTGCGCTGGCTCGGGCACGCTGACGGCACCTCACCGCCAAGTTGACGGGCCCATGGCCAGGCCACGCCTCAGAGGCCCGGCCATCGCGACACGCGCACCGTTCGTCCGACCGCACACCGGCCACTGCAAAACAGCCGCTCACCGAACCCGCGGGCATTCATGCGCCGCGGAGGGGGTTGGCCAGCGGCAGATAGCGGGCATCCGCACCGTCAGCGCCCGTCCACCGCAGCAGGAGATTCGTCTTGCCCGGCAGCGTGGGTGAGCTGAGGAGTTCATCGACCTCGGGGATCTCCCCGTGCCGCTTCAGCTCGCGCCGCGCCGTCGGCCAGAGGTCGGCGTCCGGGTGGCGTTCCGTGAGGGCCGCCGCGATCTCCAGGAGGTTGTTGACGACGAGGCAGTACACGAGACGTTCCCAGCCGGTCGCCCGCTCCACGTCCGGCAGGAGCTTCACGCCCTCGGCGTCGCGGTACACGGCCTGCACGGGTGTGCCGGCGGCGTCGACCACGACCACGGTGTTCTGGAGGTGGGCCTCCAGGACGACGCCGTGGCGGTGGAAGGCGCCGAGGGCCGGGGACACGACAGCGCGCAGATACGCCTCCCACCAGGCGGCGGGGTCGGTGATCCGGTCCAGGGGGTTGCCGGGGAAGCCCTCGGCGAGGGCGGCGGCGAGGACGGGGGTGGTACCGGGGGCCAGGTGCGGGCGCAGGCCGTCGCGTACCAGTACCGCCAGCTCCTCGAAGGCGAAGTCGGCGGTGCGGTAGCCGCGGTCGCTCAGCCACGCCCCCGGCAGTTCGGTGAACGCCCTGGTGACGGCTGTGTCCGTGCGGCGGAGTTTCAGCAGGTCATGGCGCCAGAGTCGGCGTATGTCGTTGGTGATCCGCACATCCAGGCTGAACTTGAGGAACAGGTCGCCGTCCGCCGCGTACACCGTGCGGATCGCCGCCGTCGGCCATACCCCGGCCGCCGAGTGCCCCAGCCGTACGAGGCGGCCGTCCGCGAAGGCGGGTGTCAGTTCCCGGGCGGCCAGGTCGAGTTGCCAGGGGTGGGCGGGCAGGAGGCGGTAGCCGGGCGGGGCCTCGCCCAGGGTGTCCAGGGCGGTGGTGTCGCCCTCCTCGACCACCGTGTCCTCGCGTACGCCGAGCAGGGTCAGCGGGAAGCGGGCGTAGGCCTCGGGCGCGTACGGCAGCCAGGCGGTGGCCGGGCCGGTGCCGCGGGCCTTGGGGGCGGGGTGGTGGGGGTGCCCGGTGATCAGGGACTGCTCGGAGCGGAGGTAGAGGTCCTCGGGTGCCGTGGCGCCGGCGCGCGCGGTGAGAATGGCGGCGACGGCGTCGCGGCTGTCGAGCATCTCGGTGGGCAGCTCGGGGTTGGACAGGCCGGTGAGGAGGCGGAGTTCCTCGGTGGTGAGTTTGACCAGCTCCGCGTGGGAGAGGCGCTGCCAGGTGCCGTCCGTGCGGAGTTCGGGTGCCGTGGGGCGGCGGGTGCCGTGCACCCGTAGGAGGCGGCCGGTGGCGCGGAGGCGGTGCACACCGGGTTCGACGGGCTCGGCCGCCTCCCGCAGGAGACAGTTGAGCAGGGGCGCGGCGGCGAGGGAGTCGGCGGCCTTGCCGATGCCGTCACGGTCAGGGGTGGCGTCCACGGGGTCCATTCGTTCCTTACGGTGCACTCATGATCAGTATGGCTGCCGTGACGCGTCACGGCGAAGCGGTGCGGGCAGTGGTCGTACGCCATGCCGTCCCGCGTGCCCGTACTCGTTCGACGCGGTCCGCACACCCGGTCGACACAGTCCCCGTACCCGAGGAGCCCGCCCGTGCCACATCGTCCGATGTCCGACGCCGAGGCGGCGCTCGGCGCCGAGCTGGCCGCCGTACGTCCCGATCTGACGCAGCCGTACACGGCGGCGCTCCCCGGTGCGCGGGCGGCCGTGCTGTCGCGGCTGTGGCGGGCGCTCGTCCATGAGCCACTGCCCTGGGTCGCGAGCCGTGAGCCGGGCGGCGACTCGGTCCTGCTCCGGCTCGCCGACGGGCGGCGGCTGCACGGCCCGGCCGTGGACCCGTACGCCACCGCCGCGCACACCTCGGAGGTCCGGCTCGACGAGCGGGCGTACGACCGTCCGGCGCGGCTGATGACCGCGCTGGCCGTGCCGCACAGCGCGGCCTTCGCCGCCGAACTCGACCACAGCGTGGCCTCCTTGGCCCTGTCCCGCGCCGACCAGGCCGGTGTCGAGGAGCCCGTGGCCGGCTGGGAGTGGGAGCAGCGGGTGGTCGACGGGCACCCCTTCCACCCCAACTGCCGCTCCCGGCCCGGCTTCACGGCGGCCGACCAGCTGGCGTACGGGCCCGAGCATCGGCCGGTCGTCCGGCTGGGGCTCGCGCCCGTGGACGACGCGCTGGTCGTCGGGGAGTGGCCGGAGCGGTTCCGGGACGGGCGGCGGGTGCTGGTGCCGGTCCATCCGTGGCAGGCGGCGCATGTGCTCAAGAGCCCGCCGGGGCCCGACGGGCTCGACGCCCATCCGCTGATGTCGCTGCGCACCCTCGCGCTCGCCGACGGCGGGCCGCATGTCAAAACCGCGCTGAGCGCCCGCCTGACCTCCTCCGTGCGCGACATCTCGGTCTACTCGATCGAGAACGCGGCGGCCGTCTCTGACTTCATGGCCGACCTCGCGACCCGCACGGACGGTCTGCTGCACGTGACGCGCACGCTCGGCGCGGTGACCGCCGGTTCGCCCGACCTCGCGGCGGTCCTGCGCGAGTCACCGGAGGCGTACGCGGACACGGCGGCCGGCGAGCGTGTCGTGCCGGTGGGCGCGCTGGCCACGACGGAACTGCCCCGGTCGCCCGCGTGGCTGGCCGGGTTCACGACGCTGGCGCTCACCGTCTGCCTCCGGCTGCTGGAGATGGGCGTGGCCCTGGAGGCGCACGGCCAGAACCTGATGGTGGTGCTGTCCCCGTCGGGTGCGCCGCTGCGGCTGGTCTACCGCGATCTGGCGGACATCCGCGTCAGCCCCGCCCGGCTGGCCCGGCACGGAATCCCGGTCCCGGACCTCGCCGGACGCATCGTCACCGACGACGAGTCGACGTTGCGCCGCAAGCTGTTCGGCGCACTGGTGACGGGCGCGCTGGGGGCCACGGCAGGTTCGGCGCCCGCCCTGCGCGAGGCGCTCACCGCCGCCGTACCGGAGTTGCCGCGCACGCCGGACCTCGTGCCGCTGCTGGACGGGCCGGTGCCGACGAAGGCGTTGACGCTGATGCGGCTGTCGCCCGAGCGGTCGGGGGACAGCTGGGCGGAGGTGCCGAGTCCGCTGCGGTGAGCGGCTTTCGACGGCACCCGGTGAACGGCGGGTCCTGCGGGGGCCGTTGGCGGTATCCGTCGGAGTCGTGCGGGTGAACGGCCGGTCTCGTTTTGAAGCCCGGCCCCTTGGATCAATAGGATCCGCCGATGATCACAAGACAACGGCTGGCGGCAGGGGTCATCGCCCTGCTCGCCGCCCTGACGGCCGGGATCGCCGTCCCGACCACGGCCGTCGCCGACGAGACCACGGCGCTGGCGCCCAAGGTCAACCTCGTGCTGGACGTCAGCGGTTCGATGCGGGCCAAGGACATCGACGGGCAGTCCCGGATGGCCGCGGCGAAGCAGGCGTTCAACGAGGTACTGGACGCCACGCCCGAGGAGGTCCAGCTCGGCATCCGCACGCTGGGCGCCAACTACCCGGGGGACGACCGCAAGACGGGCTGCAAGGACACCGCGCAGCTCTACCCGGTCGGCCCGCTGGACCGCACCGAGGCGAAGACGGCCGTGGCGACGCTCACGCCGACCGGCTGGACCCCGATCGGTCCGGCGCTGCTGAAGGCGGCCGACGACCTGGAGGGCGGCGAGGGCACCAAGCGCATCGTGCTGATCAGCGACGGCGAGGACACCTGCGCCCCGCTGGACCCGTGCGAGGTGGCCCGGGAGATCGCGGCGAAGGGCATCGGCCTGACCATCGACACGCTCGGCCTGGTGCCGAACACCAAGCTGCGGCAGCAGCTCAGCTGTATCGCCGAGGCGACCGGCGGGACGTTCACCTCGGTGGAGCACACCGACGAACTCACCGACCGGGTCAACCAGTTGGTGGACCGGGCCGCCGATCCGGTGGTCGTACCCAAGGCCGTCGAGGGCGGTGACACCTGTGCGAACGCCAAGGCGGTGGAGTCGGGTCTGTTCACCGACCGCGAGGAGTTCGGGCAGCAGCGCTGGTACCGCGTGGACGTGAAGCCGGGTCAGGAGCTGCGGGCCTCGGTGAGCGTCGCGGCGGACCGTGACGTCAACCCCCACTACGGGGTGCTGCTGCGGGCGGTGACCGTGAAGGGCCGCGAGATCGTGCGCGGCGAGGCCGGGGGCACCGGCCGCACCGACGTCATCTCGACGGGTTTGCGTTATGCCAAGGCCGAGGCGGACGACGAGGAGGATGAGGACGTCGCCGAGGCGGTGTGTCTGCAGGTGACCCACTCCTACTCGCCGGGCAGCAGGGTCAAGACGACGCCCGGTCTGCCGCTGGAGCTGACCGTCGACGTCGTCGAGGGCCCGGACACGTCGAGCGACGTGGCGTCGTTCGGCCTCGGCCGCGGCTGGTGGCTGCTCGGCGTGCTGGTGCTCGTCGGCTTCCTGGCCGGTGTGCTGTGGGGCTGGCTGTCGCGCTGGCGTGTCGCGGTCTGGAGGACCAACTGATGCGGATCACACGTGTACTGGGCGCAGCCCTGCTGATGCTCGGCCTGGCCGTGTCCCCGGCCTTCGCCGACTCCACTCCCTCCGCGAGCCCCGCCGAGGACGGTGACGCGCCCACCGAGGCGGGCACCTCCTTCCGTACGGCCGCCGAGTTCGAGCAGGGGCAGACCGCGACGGCGAGCGCCTCGACCGGCGACTACCTGTACTGGTCGTTCCCGGCGGACGCGCTGCAGCGGCCCACCGTGCGGGCGACGGTCAAGCTGCCCGAGGCCGCGAAGTCGTCGTCCACCTGGCAGCTCGACGTGTACGACGGACTGCGGCGCCGCCAGGCCTGCCAGTACGGGTCGCAGACCCGGACCGCCGAGGCGGGCGCGGCCTCCGTGGAGCTGTCCTGCACGCTGCGCACGGTCCGTGCCTGGTCGGAGCAGTGGGCCGACGACCCGCTGCCGGGCACGTACTACGTGCGGCTGACCACCACGACGCTGGGCACCGCCGACCTGGGTCTGACGTTCAGCACCGAGGTGAAGGCCGAGTCCGAGGACATGGGCGGTTCGGCGGCGGTCGACGGCGCGCTGTCCAAGCCGCTCGTGCCGGGCATCGCGGTGACCTCGCAGTCGGAGGGGGCCGAGGACGACGAGTCGTCCTCGGAGGCCGTGCTGTCCTCCCTCGAACCGGACGACGGCTGGGCCTCCGGCTGGTGGAGCGACCGCTGGGTGTGGACGGCGCTCGGGGGCGTGCTGGCCGCGCTCGCGGGCATCGGCGGTTACGCCCTGACCCGGGGATCCGGACGGCCGCGCCACGTGCCGCCGGGTGCCTGACCCCACGTCATGAGGGCCCACCGCAGCGCTGCGGTGGGCCCTCCGTCATGCCTCCCGCAGTGCTTTGGCCAGGGGGCCGTCTCCCCCGACCTCGATCCGCCCGGCGCGCACCGCGTCCGCCAGGCTCAACAGTCCCCGGGACACGGCCACACAGGTGCCGGAGTCGAGCGCGAGCCGCGCGTCGGGCTCCCGGGGGGCGGGCCCGTCGCCGTAGACCGGCCCGTCCTCCACACCGACGTACAGATGGAAGTCCCCCTCCTCCAGCCGGACTTCGACGAGACCCTCGCCCTCCAGCGAGCGCAGCAGCGGCAGCGCGAACCAGTGGGCGCGGACGGCGTCGGTGGGGCTGCGCTCGCCGAGTTCGCCCTCGCCCCACTTTCCCAGCGCCTGGATCACCGGCAGCAACTCCCGGCCCCGCCCGGTGAGTTCGTAGACGTACGCCGCTCCCGGCGGAGGCAGCCTTCGCCGGGTGGCGAGACCGTCGCGCTCCATGTCCTTCAGCCGCCCGGCGAGTACGTCCGTACTGACGCCCGGCAGGTCGGCGTGCAGGTCGGTGTAGCGGCGCGGACCGGCGAGCAGCTCCCGGACGATCAGCAGGGTCCAGCGGTCACCGACGGCGTCGAGCGCGCGGGCGGCGGAACAGTACTGGTCGTAGCTTCGGCGACGTGACATGGCACGCAGTCTAGACATGTCGTTGGACTTTCCAAGCTGGAACTTGGTAAAACCAAGCAACACAACGAACCGGAGGGCGAGCGCGCATGGAGTTCCGGCAGTCGAACAAGCTCAGCGAGGTCTGTTACGAGATCCGCGGCCCGGTGGTCGAGCACGCCAACGCGCTCGAGAAGGCGGGCCACAGCGTGCTGCGCCTCAACACCGGCAACCCGGCACTCTTCGGCTTCGAGGCCCCGGAGGAGATCCTCCAGGACATGATCCGGATGCTGCCGCAGGCGCACGGGTACACCGACTCACGCGGCATCCTGTCCGCCCGCCGTGCCGTGGCCCAGCGCTACCAGACCCTGGGCCTGGAGGTCGGCGTCGACGACGTCTTCCTCGGCAACGGCATCTCCGAGCTGATCTCGATGGCCGTACAGGCCCTGGTCGAGGACGGCGACGAGATCCTGATCCCCGCCCCCGACTTCCCTCTCTGGACGGCGGTGACCACCCTCGCGGGCGGCAAGGCGGTCCACTACCTCTGCGACGAGCAGGCCGACTGGTACCCGGACCTCGACGACATGGCGTCGAAGATCACGGACCGCACGAAGGCCGTCCTGATCATCAACCCGAACAACCCCACGGGCGCGGTCTATCCCAAGGAGATCATCGAGGGCATCCTCGACCTCGCCCGCCGGCACGGTCTGATGGTCTTCGCCGACGAGATCTACGACCAGATCCTGTACGACGACGCCGTGCACCACTCGGCCGCCGCGCTCGCTCCCGACCTGGTGGTCCTGACCTTCTGCGGCCTGTCGAAGACGTACCGGGTGGCGGGGTTCCGCTCGGGCTGGCTGGTCGTGACGGGCCCGAAGCAGCACGCGAAGGACTACCTGGAGGGCCTGACCATGCTGGCCTCCATGCGGCTGTGCGCCAACGCGCCCGCGCAGTACGCCATCCAGGCCGCGCTCGGCGGCCGCCAGTCGATCCACGACCTCACCGCGCCGGGCGGCAGGCTGCACGAACAGCGCGATGTGGCCTGGGAGAAACTCAACGAGATCCCGGGGGTGTCGTGTGTGAAGCCGAAGGGGGCGCTGTACGCGTTCCCGCGCCTCGACCCCAAGGTCCACAAGATCCATGACGACGAGAAGTTCGTCCTTGACCTGCTGCTGCGGGAGAAGATCCAGGTGGTGCAGGGCACGGGCTTCAACTGGCCGACCCCCGACCACTTCCGCATCCTCACCCTCCCCCACGCGGACGACCTCGACGCGGCGATCAGCCGGATCGGGCGGTTCCTGAGCGGGTACCGGCAATAGACGCGGCAATGGACTCCTCCATTCGCGGCGTACGCGGCCGGGAATTTTCCAAAAGATAATTCCCCGTGCTCGCCGCCCCCGGCATATCCCCCTATAGTCCGCAGACACAGGGAGAACGCGAGTTCGGGGGTACTTGTGAATTCTGGTTCGGAAGAGGCCACTGGGGAAGAAGTCATAGGCGCCGCGCTGCGACTGCTCGCCGCCCGGGGGGAATACGGCCTTCCCGACGTCGAACAGGTCGAAAGTGAACTGCCGAGATATCTGGAGCAGTTCCGTACCGATCCGGTGACGGTCGATCAGCTCGCCGCCCGGCGGGGCGGCCTGATGACCACGGGCCTGGTCACCACGATCCTCACCTCGTCCCTCGTGTCGGCCGTCGTGGCGCACATCATCGCCGAGCAGGTCCAGGTGGGAGCCCGTGCGGCCACCGGGAAGCTGTCCCGCTGGTGGAACCGGCGGCGCGGCCACCGGCTGGCCTCGGCCCTGCGCCAGCCGGCCCAGCCGTTCGGCGCCCAGGACGCGGAGTGGCTGCGCGGTTATGTGACGGCCCAGTGCGAGGGGGTCGGCTGCCCGCCGGAGCAGGCCGCGGCGGTGGCGGACGCCGTGGCCACGGCGTGGGTGACACGGGGGCGGGCCGTGCGTCCCGACCGTGACGGCGAGGGGGGCGCGGGGCGCGAACCGGGGGGTGACAGCGGCGAACCCGGGGGCGGCACCAGCGGTCAGGGACGCGGCAGCGGCGAACCGGGCGGCGGCACCGGCGTACCGGGCGGCGGCACCGGCGATCCGGGCGGCGGCACCGGCGATCCGGACGCGCCGACCCAGGAGGGCGGCCGGGGGTGAGGGGCCGCCGCCCTCGCACCGGGGCCTCGCCCCACGGGTCCTTACGCACCCACTCCTCGCACGACCGCTTCTCCCGCGACGGGTCCTCGTACGACAGTCCCCCGGCCACACCGTCCACTTCCACGCTCCCCCATCCGACATCCACCCAGTTCCTGCTCCTGCTGCTCATGCTGGGCGCCGCGTCGCTGTTCGCCGGCACCTGGTGGGGCGTACTGACCCGGGACGGCTGGGCATCGCGGCGGGACGGCTGTCTGCGCCGCGCGGCCGAGAACGCGGGACCGGCACCGGGCGACACCGCGCACTGCGTGCACGAACTGCTGCTCCGGGAGTCGGCCGTGACGCTGATCGGCCCGGCGGTGGTGCTCGCCCTCGCCGGTCTCGCCGTCCTGCTGACCACGTTCTGGCGCCTGCGCCGCTGGCGACGCCACCCGCTGCCGGTTCCCGGCCGGACCACGGCGGCACTGAAGGCCTGCCTCACCGAGACGGGGTACGCCCCCGCCGGGCCACCACGGCTGGTCGTCGAGAGACGCGGCGGCTTCGGCGGCGTACGCGAGGAGGCGCGGGCGTACGGGCTGTTCGGCCGGCGGTACGTCGTCGTCGCCAACTACACGACTCTCTCGACGGACACGCCGTGGAGCGAGTCCGACGGGCGGATCGCGCTCGCGGGTCTGCGGCACGAGATCGCCCATCTGCGCGCCGGGGACGTGGGCCGCGGCCGGTTCGCGTTCCACGCCCTGTGGGTCTTCCCGTGCGTGGTCGTCCTCCCGCTGGCGGTCGCGGCCGTCGGGCGCCCGGCGGACCTAGCGACGGCCCTGGGCTGGCGGCTCGCCGCGGTGACCGTCGTGGTCCTGCTGGCCTTCGCCGCGTTCGTCCGCACCCGCGAGTACGAGGCCGACGCGGCCTCCGACACCGCCGCGTCGGATCCCGGCGGGATGGCGTTCGCCGTGGAGACGTCGATGGCCCGGGGCCGTACCCGGCTGCCGGAGTTCCTGCGGCTGCATCCGCACGACCGCAGTCGGCTGCGCATGCTGAAGACCCCGGGGAAGCCGGGCCGGGCACTGCTCGCCTCCTGTCTGATCGCGGGTGTGGCGGTCGGGTCCGCGTTCCAGGAGATCGCCCTGCTGTCGGAGGCGGCGACGGGCGGGAACTCCCTCGTCCCGTACTGGCTCACGGGGCTGCTCGCGGGCACGGGCGTCACCGCCGTGGTGTCGGTCTCGGTGTGGCGGCGCGACCTCGCGCCGGACGCCGGGCCGGACGCCCACGGCACGCCGTACGCCTACGCCCCGCTCCGGGACACCGTGCTTCCCGGGGCTCTGCTGGGGCTCGCGCTCGTCGTGGGTTCGCAGTTGTCCCCGCGCGCGGCCGCCGCCTGGGAACGGCTGTTCCCGTCGGCTCTCGTCACCGGCGACAACTACTCCCTCCTCGGCACCCGGCCGCTCGCCGCGCTGCCGCTCGTGGCCGCCCCGGTCGTCGGCGGGGTCGTCTTCCTGGCCTGGTCGAGGGCGCTCGCACGCGTGCGGTCCCGGGCGGCCGGAACCACCGTCCTGACCGGAACCACCGTGCTGATCGTCCTCGGCGGGCTGGTGCTCTCGGTGCCGCTGGCCCTGTGGTTCCAGCTGCAGCGACTGGTCGCCACCTCGTATGTGCCGCCGAGGGCCGTCGCGCGCGTGCTGCTGGATCCGGTCGCGCTCGGGGCCCTGGGCACCACCGGGCTCGTCGCGCTCGCGCTGCTGTGCCCGCAGCGGTGGCGCCCGGCTCTGGCCCTCGCCTGTGTCTGCGCGGCCCTGCTGCCGCTCACCGCGATGGCCGTCGGCACGGTCGTCGAACACCGCGCCGGTCCGGCACCCCCGCTGACGAGGCCGTCCGAGGAGACCGGCAGTGCCCATGAGATTCCGGAACGATCCCTGCCCATCGCGCCGAGCGCCACGACTCCCGGCCGCGATCCGGCCGTCGAACCGAAACTCGCCTGCTACATCTTCTCCAGCACCCCCACCGAGCGCCTCCACTCTCCCGACGGCCTCGAAGAAGTGGCGGAACGTATGAAAGTGACGCGCGATACGGGATTGCGCTCGGTCGTTCTGAGAGTTCTCAAGGGTCTCGAAAGCGCTCGGACGGACGCCGACACATTCGACGTCGAAGCAGCCGTACTTGATCTCCATGCGGCGTGCAAAGTCGTTCAGGATCGATAACGCCCAGCCAGTGAATGAGCAATTCAAGACGCCGGGGGAATCCATGAATCGCATCGGCATCACCACGATCCTGTTCACCGCCGCCGTCACCCTGCTGACCGGCGGCTGCGGTGGCGGCGGCTCCGCGCCGGACGAGGGCGAGGACGAGCGGCTGCCCGCACCCCCCGAGGTCTCCGCCGCGCTGCTGAGCACGGACGACCTCACGGGGTACGACCGGATCGAGCCGGACCGGGACGCCACACCGCCGGACGGCTCGGACCGGCCCCGCTGTCTGCGCGCCCTCAACGACCTCGACTACGGAACTCCCGCCTCCGGCAGTGCGGTTCAGGCCCGGCGGGAGTTCGGGCACAGCAAGCTGGGCCCATGGCTCCGCGAGACGCTCCGGGTCTACCCCGACGACTCCGCCGCCGAGAAGGCGTACGAGAAGGCCGTGTCCGGCCTCTCGGACTGCGAGCTGTTCACCGTCACCTGGTCCGACCTCGCGGCCACCGGGACCGAGCGGGTGCGGGAGACGACGAACCCGGGTCTGGACGACCGCAGTTGGGCGGCGAACATCCGCGTGGACCTGGACGGTTACCCCTCCGGCGAGACCAAGACCCTGGTCCAGAAGGGCAGGGTGCTCGTCGTGCTCAGCCATGCCGCGGCCCCGGACGCCCCGGCACAGGACGAGACCCGGAACATCACCGGCCTGGCGACGGAACGCGCCTTCCGTGTCCTGGACACATGACGCAGCCCGCGCCGGACACGCATCGCCGCCGCGCAGCACGACCGTGCCGACCCGTCTCGGTCTCGGTCTCGGTCACGGTCACGGTCACGGTCACGGTCACGACGTATACGTATGGGTAGACCCTCTCCATGACCGACAGACCGTTGCTCCTCCTCGACGTCGACGGCCCCCTCAACCCGTTCGGCGCCCGATTGTGGCGTCCGCGCGGCTACGTCACACGCCGGGTACATCCCGCCAACTGGTCATCCCGGCAGGAACCGGGCTCCCGGCGGCTCCGCCGGGGGCTGCGGATCCGGCTCAACCCGGCACACGGGGCACGGCTGCTCGCCCTGCCGTACGAGCTGGCGTGGGCGACCACGTGGATGCATGAGGCCAACGAGATGATCGGGCCGGTGATCGGACTGCCGGGCGATCTGCCGGTCATCGAGTTCACGAACCTGTTCGCCGCGGACCCGGAAGGCCTCTACTGGAAGACCCGGCGGGTGGTGGAGTGGGCGGCGGGGCGCCCCTTCGTCTGGGTCGACGACATGATCACCGACCTCGACGTACGGCATGTGGCCGAACACCACGACGCTGCGGCGCTGCTGATGCGGATCGATCCGCGCAGGGGGCTGCGGGAACCGGAGTTCGCGCGGCTGGAGCGCTGGGCGCGCGCCCTGTGAGGTGCGTTCGTGGCGGGTGCGGCGGCCTCGTAGCCTGGGAGGCATGGGTGATCTTCTTCTTGTGCGGCACGGTGAGACCGAGTGGTCGATGTCCGGGCAGCACACCAGCTGGACCGACATCCCTCTCACCGACAACGGGCGGGCGCAGGCCCGCACCCTCGCCCCGCTGCTGAACTCGCACCGGATCGGCGCCGTCTTCGTCAGCCCCATGAAGCGCGCCCAGGAGACCGCCGAACTGGCCGGGCTCACCGGGGCGCGCGTCGACGCGGACCTCCGCGAGTGGGACTACGGCGGGTACGAGGGGGTCACGACCGTCGAGATCCATCGCACCCGGCCCGACTGGTTCCTGTTCACGGACGGGGTCGCGCCCGGGACGCCCGAGCACCCCGGGGAGAGCCCGGAGGAGGTCGGGGCGCGCGCCGACCGGACGCTGGCGAAGGTGCACGCGGCCCTCGGGAACACGGAGGGCTGTGTGGTGCTGGTGGCCCATGGGCACTTCCTGCGAGTGCTCACCGCGCGCTGGCTCGGGCTGCCGCCGGCGGGCGGGGCACTGTTCCAGCTGGCGACGGGGACCGTGTGCAGGCTCGGTACGGAACACGGGCGTCCGGTCGTCTCGGGGTGGAATGTCAGACCCTCCTCGTAGTCTTCGAGAGTGTCGACCGACGCCTTCGCGTGGGCCGGTCGGCGCCCTGGAGACAACGCTCCTCGGGGGAAGGAGGGTGCCGTGACACGACCGCCGACCGCCGCCCAGCGGCGGATCATCGACGCCGCCGAGCCGGTGACCGGACGGCTGACGGGCACGGAGACGCAGCTCGCCGCGCTGGTGAAGCGGGGCCTGGCGTTCCGCCATCCGCGCCCGCCGCACGCCCACTTCCTGACTCCGGCGGGGCACCGCATACGTGAGGCGCCCCCGATGCCGGAGACGGCCCCGGCGCCGGATCCTCCCGCGCCCGCCGACTCGGGGGTGTTCGCGGCCCGCGTGGGCGGTGAGGGCGTCGCCGATGACGGGCCCGCGCGGGTACGTGAGGTGCACAGCGCCTGGCAGGGGCTCCTGGAGCTGCGGCGGATGACCAATCCGGGCGGTGCCGTGGACCGCCCGTGCGGTTGGGAGCGTACGCATCTGGTGCGGGCCGCCGCGCTCGCGCTGGAGGCTGCGGGGCACCGCCCGGCGGGAGCGGAGGGCGGTGGTGGCTACCGGGTGCGGGCCACGCCCCAGCCGGAGGCCGTCGCCGTGTACGAGCCGGACGCCGAGGCGTTGCGGGCCTGCGCGGTCACACTGGAGAAGGCAGGCTGGCAGACGGGGGAGCACACGGATCCGCGTACGCGGGAGCGGTATCTGTTGGCTTCACCACGGCGGGCGTGATGGACTGAGCAAGCGCTCAGTAACCGTCCGGCCGCCGCAGCACGGCTGCCGAGGACCGACCGCCGAGGCAGCCGACCGCAGGAAGGAAAGTCATGGCCGAGCCGTTTTCCGTCCCCGTCACCGTCCGGGGCTATGAGACCGATGTGCAGGGGCATCTGAACCAAAGCGTGTACCTCCAGTACGGGGAGCACGCCCGCTGGTCGCTGCTCCAGGCCGCCGGGATCCGCCAGGCCGACCTGATGGCGAACGGCGTCGGCCCGGTGGCCCTGGAGACGACCGTGAGCTATCGGCGGGAACTGCTCGCCGGTGACGAGGTCGAGGTGACCTGTGTCTTCGTGTGGGGCGAGGGCAAGACGTTCCGCATCGAGCAGACGATTCGCAAGGCCGACGGCACGGTGGCGGCCGAGATCACCGGCGTGGGCGGCCTGATGGACCTCAAGATCCGCAAGCTGGTGACGAACCCCCGCGAGTACTTCCGCAAGCTGGCCGCGGACCCGACGGCGTTCGGACTCTGAGGGGATGTGAGCGGGTGTGAGTACGAGCCCACGGCCCGAACGACCTGTGCGATGAGCGTGCCGCCGACGCCGATGAGGCGCGCCCGTGTTCGCGTTCACCTCCAGCCCCCCTTCTGATCGGCGCCATCGGCGCCGCCTGCGCGTTCATCGGACCGTTGTGGAACGTCGTGATCATCAGTTGCACGACCGTCCTGGTCCCCAACGAGCTGCTGGGGCGCGTCACCAGCACGGCCATATTCCGGTGGCGGGCGGGGCGCCGCTCGGACATGATCGCGCGCATGGGATCAACGGTGACGAACATAGCGATCGACTGTGCGAACGCCTACCTACTGGCGCGGTTCTGGAGCGATGTGACCGGACACCAGCTGGATCCCGAGGACGAGCCGGGTGACGCCGAGACCGAGATCATGCTGCCCGGCGGCCCGGCCTTGCACTTCAACGAGGTTCCGGAGCCGAAGTCGGCCAAGAACAGGCTCCATCTGTGCCTGCGCCCCGATACCTCGCGGGACGCGGAGGTTGAGCGGCTGCTGAGCCTGGGCGCCTCCCTGGTCGCCGATCGCCGCGAACCCGACGGCTGGGGCTGGGTCGTTCTCGCCGACCCGGAGGGCAACGAGTTCTGCATATTGCTGGCCGAATCCGAGCGGGCCGCATTGTCCTCGTGATCTCAGCGCTTGCTCGACCCCAGCGTCAGCCCCGCGATAAGTGCCGCTGCGGACGGAGAGGCGTATGAACTGGTGGAGCAGGGCGAAGGTCTGCTCCACGACGTAGCGGAGTTTGCCCATGCCCTTGATGTTCGGGGCGCCCTTGCGGGAGATGACCGGCAGGATCCGGCGCTTCCGGAGCTCGTCGCGGTGGGGGTTGGAGTCGTAGCCCTTGTCCCCGAGCAGTGCCTCGGGTCGGCGGCGTGGCCGGCCGGGGCGGCCTGCGACGGGCGGGATGCCGTCGACCAGGGCAAGGGTCTGGGCGACGTCGGTGCGGAGCCGAACCCCAGCTCCGGGGGCAGAAGTTGCCCGGCTATGTCGTTGTGGGAGACGTACAGGTGCCCCGCAGACATAGCCGGTCCGCCACCGGCTGCGGCCCCCGCGCCTTCTCGGGCCAGGGCGGCAGCAGCGGCTCGATCAGCGCCCACAACTCGTCGTCTTTTCAGCAAGATCGTGTTACGAGCTCTTACCCTTGGCGGCCATGAAGGTACTCGTGGACGCCTTGGTGCTCGTGTCGGTCGCATCGACCCTCGCGTTCGCCCCCCGCGTACTCGTCCGTTGCCCCGGCTCTGCCCGGGCAACGGGCCGTGCCCTTTCGCCGCTCGTTTTCTTGGCGCTGGTGACCGGGGTTGTCTACGTCAACCAGGTCTTGTTCACGGTGTACGTAATGCGTGTCCATGGCGGGGACCCGTCCTTCATCGCGCAGTACCTGCCTGCCGGGTGGTTCGACCTCGCTTCCGCCGATCACATGGTGCAGCGGCTTGCGGAAGGCTTTCCCGTGCCCACGCTGCTCGCCCCGTCCGTGCTGCGGGTTCAGGCGTTCCTTGAACTTCCCTTTGTGTTACTGGCATTCGCGACCGTGGTGCGGTGGTTCGACTCGGACCTGTATCGGCGGATCACCCGCTCCTTTCTGCTGCCGCTGGCGTCGGTGTCGTACACGGCCGTGTTCTGCCTGGTCGAATGGGACCTGCGCAACCCGTACACGGTCGACGACCTCGTGGTGCGGGCCGTCTCCGCCGTGTTCACACCGCTGTTCATCCGCCGCCTGGCTGCCCGAGACACGGGGACGTGCCGGACGCCCGCTTCCGTACCCGGGCTGCTGGTGTTCATCGGTTCGCTGGGCGCCCTGGGGGTGCTCGTCCTGGTCGTCTACGACACGGCCCTGCTCTACAACCTGGGCCGACTGGACCGGCGCCTGCCGCTGGCTCTGGCGGCTGCGGGTGCGCTTCTCGTGCTCCGCCGGGTCGCGGCCCGTCTCTCAGAGCCGTCCACTCCCGGCCTGACGCTGTCGTTCGTGCGGCACGCTCTGCAGTATTGGCTTGCGCTGTTCTTCGTACCGGCGTTGGCGGTGCGGTATGGCGTGGTGTTCGGCACGCCGCAGCTTGCGGCGGGTGCGGGTCTGCTGACGGCGGCGACTGCGTGCGTGTTGGCCGCGCGGGACTCGTCGGCCGAGGATCGGGGTGGGAGAGGCGCCTTGGGCGCAGGGCGGCGTCGGCCGTTTGTGCTTCTGCTGGCCGGAAGACTGGGATGTACCGTCCTGGCGGGAGCATGTGCTGCGGCCGCGGCCGCTTGGTTGACGCCCAAGGCGTACTACGAGGTGACGCTGCTCTCGGGGGCGGCCGCGTTCCTGGTGACGGCCGTGGTGGTGTGCGGGCTCGTCGATGCCTGGGCCGACGCCCGTGCGCAGGGCGCGTCCGGTTGAGTGGATTGATCGGCAGTACCTTCGTGGCCTACAACTGCACCGAGCCCGAGCCCTCTGGGCGGCGGTATCGCCGGCGTTCCGAAGGCCCCAGCCAGACCCGGCCCGCCCGTGAGCTGTTCCCCGACGGCTTCCATGACCTTTCGACCAAACCCGACTTCCTGTTCTTCGTCGTCGAGGTACTGCCGTCGGCTGCGGGCTCGGACGACTAGGCCTTCTCTTTCGGAGTCCTCGTACGGGCATGCGATAGGTTGCCCGCCATGACTGGACTCGGACCCGTCGCCTGGCCACCTGCCCCGATAACGACCGAACGGCTCGTGCTCCGCGAGTCCGAGGCCCGAGACCGTGCGACGTTCATCGAACTGTTCGCCTCGCCAGAGGTGCACACCTACCTCGGTGGCACTCGACCACGTGATGAGCTCGAACACGCGATGCCCGAGGTACCCGGGCGGCGCCCTGGCCTTTTCGTGATCGATCTCGACGGAACGATGATCGGCACGATCACGCTCGATCGGCGCGACGCGGAGCGTCCGGGGCACGTCCGTCCGGATGCCGGGGAGGCCGAGCTCGGTTACATGTTCCTGCCGGAGGCATGGGGATGCGGGTACGCCGCCGAGGCGTGCGCAGCGGCACTCGACTGGTTCGCCGACGCACTTCCCGGCGAGCCGGTGGTGCTCTGCACCCAGACCGCCAACGACCGTTCGATGCGCCTCGCGGCGAAGCTGGGGTTCACCGAAGTGGAGCGGTTCGAGGAGTGGGGCGCCGAGCAGTGGTTCGGCGTGTGGTCCTCGGTCACGCCGTCCGGTTGAACCAGGTCGTTTCTTTCGGATCATGTGGCTGACCAAGTCCAGACACTCAGCGGCGAGGCGGTCCGGCGCGTCCTGACGACGCTCGCGGCGAGCCGTACGGACGCCCTGCTCGACGGCGGTTCGGCGCTCGTCCCGGCCACGGGGGACGGCTACCGGCCGGCGTTCGCGGTGGCCACGGGCAGCACGGCCGCGGCGCCGGCGCCCGCCACGGCCGTGCTCCGGCCGGGCGGCCGGACCTGAAGCTCAGTCGGCCGCCCCGAACGCCTCCGTGTGATCCCGCGCCCACTCGGCGTACGTCCGCGCCGCGCGCCCGAGCACCCGGTGGACGTCGTCCGTCACCACCGCGTTGCCGCCCGCGCGGACGTACGCCGTACCTCCCAGGACGCCCTCGACGTAGGTGTCGGACAGGCCCGACCGGGCCATGAGGTCGCGGGCCTCCTCCGGTGTGAGATCGACGGTGCCGACCGGGCGGCCGAGGGCCGCGGCGAGGGCGGCGGCCTGGTCGGCGGCCGTGAGCAGTTCGGGGCCGGTGAGGGTGTAGATGCGGCCCGCGTGACCGTCGGAGAGCAGCGCCTCGACGGCGACCGCCGAGACGTCGCGCGGGTCTACCACGCCCTGCACGCCGGAGCCGGTCATGTCGGGCACGGGCTCGCCCGCGCGAATCGGTTCCGCCCAGCTCAGCGTGTTGGAGTCGAAGGAGGAGGGCCGCAGGATCGTCCACTCCAGCCCGCTGTCCCGCACTGCCTGTTCGCCACCCCGGTGCCAGAGCCCGGCGGGGCCCACGGCCGGGTCGTCGACGGCGATGGCGGAGAGCTTCACGACGCGCCGGACGCCCGCCGCGCGGGCCAGTTCGACGAGCCGCCGGTCCGCGTCGGCGTCCCCGGGGCCCAGGACGGCCACCGCGAACAGGGCCGAGACCCCGGCCAGCGCGGCCTCCACGGTCGGGGGCTCGTGGTAGTCGCCGCGCACCGCCTCCACCCCGGCGGGCACCCCGGCCCGGTCCGGATCACGGGTCAGGGCGCGGACCTTCTCGCCGCGCGCCGCGAGCTGTCGTACGACTTCACTGCCGATGGTGCCGGTGGCACCCGTCACGAGGATCATGCCCACCACGGTGGCGAGCCGCGGCCCTCGGTCGCTAGGAAATTCCGGCACGGTCGGCGGCCCCGTCCGGGTGTGCGGCGCGTCTACCGTGGACGGGTGACCAGCGCGACGACGTACGAGACGCATCCCGGTCTGCCGGAGACGATCGCGGCGGTGCCCGAGGCCCTGCGGCCGTGGTTCGCGGGGGTCGAGAGCCCGGCCGCCTCCGAAGGCCCCCTGAGCCCGCCCGACGACAGCGCTCAGCACGAGCCGTACACGTACGTCCCGGACGCGGCGACCAAGCTGGTCGTGCGGACCGACGCCGACGGCCGCCGTGACGTGGTGGTGGTCGGCCCGCGCACCCGGGCCTCGTACTACGCGAGCCGGCGCCCGGCCTCCTGCGTCCAGTTGCGCCTCGAACCGGGCACCGCACGGCCGCTGTTGGGTGTCCCGGCGACCGACCTGTTGGACCGAGTCGTGCGCCTGGCGGACCTCCCCGCCCTCGCGGCACGCCAGCTGGCCGCCGAACTGCGGACGACGAGCGCGGAGTCGATCGTCCCGCATCTCGCACGGGCCCTGCCCGATCAGCTCCCTCCGCCCGGCGATTCCCGCACCGGACTGCTGCGGGCCGCCGTCGAGGCGATGTCACCGAGTGCGGACCATCGCCCGGACGGGGTAAGGGAGTTGGCGCGCCGTCTCGCCGTCAGCGAGCGTCAGTTGCGGAACCTCTTCGCGGACGGTGTGGGTGTCTCGCCGAAGCTCTACGCCCGCATCGCCCGGGTACGCCATCTGCTGGCCCACCGCTCCCCCGCCGTGCCGTGGGCGCAGCTCGCGACGGCCACCGGGTACTACGACCAGTCGCACATGACCGCCGACTTCCGCACGCTGATGGGAGTGCCCCCGACCTCGTACTTCACCGGGCGCCTTCCGGCCGCGCAGCCCTGTCGGCCGCTGGACCGGGCTCAGAGCCGGTAGCCGGTGCGGGCGAGCACTCGGGTTCGGCCATTCACGTCCGGTTCTCCCCCTTGTGGCCGTACATCTGCACAGAAGTGATGTTTCTGCGGGTATGGGTTTCGTCGCGTACCCCCACCCGCACCCCGGAGACACCATGCCGCTCGCCCGCCGTGCCCTGCTCACCGCCTTCGCCGCCGGTTCGGCGGGCGCCGCGGTCGCCTGCGCCTCGGCCGTCGCGATCCCCTCGGACGACGCGCCCGGCGCCCCGGACTCGACGTCCGCGGCCACGGCGGCGGCCCGGCGGCTGCTCCCGCGACACTGGCGGCAGATCACGTTCCTCACCGAGGGACAGCGGGACACCTTCCGGGTCTCCGGCCGCACCGGGGACCTCACCGTCTCCGGCGACACCCCGGGCATCCAACTCACCGGACTCAACTGGTACTTGCGGCACATCGCCCGTGCCGAGATCAACTGGGCGGGCGAGCAGACCGGCCTCCTCCCCCGCGAGCTGCCCGGTCTCGACGGCACGGTCACCCGCCGCGCGAACGTCCCGCACCGCTTCGCCCTCAACGACACCAACGACGGCTACACGGGCGCGTACCTCGACTGGGCGTACTGGGAACACGAGCTCGACGTACTGGCGCTGCACGGCTACAACGAGGTCCTCGTCCACACGGGCGCGGACGCGCTGTACCACCGGGTGTTCCAGGAGTTCGGGTACGGGGAGAAGGAGCTGCGGGCGTGGATCCCGGGCCCGGCCCATCAGCCGTGGTGGCTGCTGCAGAATCTGTCCGGCTTCCCCGAACCGGTATCGCGGCAGCTGCTCGACGCCCGCGCCGCACTCGGTCGGCGGATCGCGCGCCGGGTGCGCGAGCTGGGGATGACCCCGGTGCTCCCTGGATATTTCGGGACGGTTCCGCCCGGTTTCGCCGAGCGCAATCCGGGGGCGCGCACGGTTCCGCAGGGCGACTGGATGGGCTTCGCACGCCCCGACTGGCTGGATCCGCGCTCGGACCACTTCGCCCGGGTGGCGGCGGCCTTCTACCGCCTCCAGGACGAGCTGTTCGACGGCCCCTCGACCCTGTACAAGATGGATCTGCTGCACGAGGGCGGCGACCCCGGTGACGTGCCGGTCGGCGAGGCCGCACGGGGCGTCGAGAGAGCCTTGCAAGCCGCGCGCCCCGGGGCCATCTGGGTGATTCTCGGCTGGCAGCACAACCCGCCGCGCGCGATCCTCGACGCCGTCGACAAGGCGCGCATGCTCGTCGTCGACGGCCTCTCCGACCGCTTCCCGACGGTCACCGACCGCGAGGCCGACTGGGGCGACACCCCGTACGCCTTCGGCTCGATCTGGAACTTCGGCGGCCACACCGCGCTCGGCGCCAACACCCGCGACTGGCCGGAGCTGTACGAGAAGTGGCGCACCAGGAGTGGCAGCAAGCTGCGCGGGATCGCCCTGCTGCCGGAGGCCGCCGACAACAACCCCGCCGCCTTCGCCCTTTTCTCCGAACTCGCCTGGCAGGACGAGGAGTTGGACTTGAAGGCGTGGTTCGCCCAGTGGGCGCACGCGCGCTACGGCGCCCCTGATCCGCACGCCGAGGCCGCCTGGGACGTCCTGCGGCGCACCGCGTACGGCACGAACCGCGCCGACAGTTGGAGCGAGGGCGCCGACGGCCTGTTCGGCGCCCGCCCCGCACTGAACTCCGTCCGAGCGGCCCGCTGGTCCCCCAGACGACTCCGCTACGAGGCAGCGGACTTCGAGCCCGCGCTGAGCGAACTCCTGCAAGTCCGACGGAGCTTGCGCGACTCGTCCGCGTACCGCCGCGATCTGCTCGACGTGGCCCGCCAGACCGTCTCGAACCGCAGCCGCGTCCTGCTGCCGAGGATCAAGAAGGCGTACGACGACGGGGACCTCGCCCGCTTCGACGAGCTGACCGGCGGCTGGCTCTCGCTCATGGACCTGCTGGACCGGCTGCTGGCCACCGACTCCCGTCATCTGCTGGGCCGTTGGGTCGCCGACGCCCGGGCGTGGGGCGCGGACGACGCCGAGCGGGAGCGGCTGGCGTACGACACCCTGTCGCTGCTGACCGTGTGGGGGACGCGGAAGGGCGCGGACGCGGGGCTGCGCGACTACGCCAACCGGGAGTGGGCGGGGCTGGTGGGCGGGCTGTACCGGCTGCGCTGGTCGACGTACTTCGACGAACTGCGCGACGCGCTCGCCGAGGCGCGGGCGCCGGCGAAGATCGACTGGTTCGCGCTGGAGGAGCGCTGGACGCGCGATCCGGGGCCGCTCGCGACCGTGCCGACCGGTGACACCCACGCGGTCGCCACCCAGATCCGGGACCGGCTCACAGCCCTCTCCTGAGGGTCACAGCCCGCTGCCACCGCACTCCCACACGTTTCCAAGTCGCCCGCGCGACTCTCAACTGCCCTTTCGGAGCGCTCACTTGGAGACCACACGTGCCGCTGCTGCCCGCCAAAGCCGCATCCCGCAGACTGCTGCTGACCACCCTCGGAGCCTCTCTGCTCGCCGCCCCGGTCCTGCTGAACAGGACAGCGGACGCGGCGACCACCGCGAGCACCGGGCTCGACGACCCGGAGAAGAAGGACATCGCCATGCGGCTGGTGTCCAGCGCGGAGAACTCGTCACTGGACTGGGAGGCGCAGTACGCGTACATCGAGGACATCGGCGACGGCCGCGGCTACACGGCGGGGATCATCGGGTTCTGCTCCGGCACGAGCGACATACTGGCGCTGGTCGAGCTGTACACCGAGCGGGTCGCGGACAATCCGCTGGCCGGCTATCTGACCGCCCTGCGCGCGGTGGACGGCACCGACTCGCACGAGGGTCTGGACCCCGGTTTCCCGGCCGCCTGGCGCGAGGCCGCCGCGACCGCCGCGTTCCGCACGGCCCAGCGCGACGAGCGGGACCGCGTCTACTTCGACCCTGCGGTGGCACGGGCCGAGCAGGACGGCCTCGGCACGCTCGGCCAGTTCGTCTACTACGACGCGATGGTCATGCACGGCCCCGGCACCGACGCCCTCAGCTTCGGTGGCGTCCGCGAGCGGGCCCTCGGCGACGCGGACACCCCGGCCGACGGCGGCGACGAGACGGCGTATCTGCATGCCTTCCTCGATGCGCGGGTGTGGGCGATGGAGCAGGAGGAGGCCCATACCGATGTCTCCCGGGTCGAGACGGCACAGCGAGTCTTCCTGGAGGCGGGCAACCTCGACCTGGAACTGCCGCTCAACTGGCGCGTCTACGGGGACAGTTACACGCTCGACTGACCCCGCCGGCAGGACGCCGCCGCGAGGACCCCGCCGAGGAACCGTTCCGGGGCGCGCACGCTTCGGCGCGCCCCGGAGACGGGGACGGCAGCCATGGTCCCCGCTCGGGCCCCGTGGCTTCCGGCCGAAGGCCGTCCCTCTCGACCGGAGTTCAACTGCCGTACACCGCAAATGACTTGGGCGCTCACTCCCCGGCGGCGATCTCGGCCAGCCGCCGGGCCTCCTCACGGGTGGAGCGGGCGATGGCGTCCTCGTCGACGTGCAGGAGGCGGCCGTTCTCCACGATCGGCTCGCCATTGACGAGCGAGAGCGTCACGGGGGCCGCCGCGCCGAAGACCAGGGCGGTCACCGGGTCGGCGATCGACGCGTGGGCGAGGGTGTCGAGCTTCCAGAGCACCAGGTCGGCGAGCTTGCCGGCCTCCAGGGAGCCGATCTCGCTCGCCCGGCCCAGGACCTGGGCGCCGCCGAAAGTGCCGAGGCGCAGGGCCTGGCGGGCGTTCAGCGCGGCCTCGCGGTGGGCGCCGAGGCGGTTGATGAGGAGCGCGTTGCGCAGCTCGGTGTGGAGTTCGCCGGACTCGTTGGACGCGGTGCCGTCGACGCCGAGGCCGACCGGGACGCCGGCCGCGAGCATGTCCGGGACGCGGGCGATGCCTGCGGCCAGCCGGGCGTTGGACGACGGACAGTGGGCCACACCCGTCTTCGTACGGGCGAAGGCTTCGATGTCGGAGTCGTTCATATGGACGCAGTGCGCCATCCACACGTCCTCGCCGAGCCAGCCCGTCGACTCGAAGTAGTCGGTCGGGCCCATGCCGAACAGTTCGTGGCAGAACTTCTCCTCCTCGACCGTCTCCGAGCCGTGCGTGTGCAGCCGTACGCCGAGGCGGCGGGCCAACTCGGCGCCCTGACGCAGGAGTTCGGTGGAGACCGAGAAGGGTGAGCAGGGGGCGACTGCGATCTGGGTCATCGCGCCGAAGGAGGCGTCGTGGTGCTTCTTGACCGTCTCCTCGGTGGCGGCGAGCGCGCCTTCGAGGGTCTCGACGGCGAAGTCCGGGGGCAGTCCGCCGTCCTTCTCGCTGCGGTCCATGGAGCCACGGGCGAGCGTGAAGCGGACGCCCATCTCGCGCGCCGCCCGGATGATCGAGCCCGACAGGTCGCCGGAGCCCTTCGGGAACACGTAGTGGTGGTCCATCGCCGTGGTCACACCGCCGCGGGCCATCATGCCGAGCGAGCCCTGGGCCGCCGCGTACGTCATGCGCTCGTCGATGCGCGCCCAGGTCGGATAGAGCGCGACGAGCCAGTCGAAGAGGTTGTGGTCCGTGGCGAGGCCCCGGGTGATCCACTGGTAGTAGTGGTGGTGCGTGTTGACCAGGCCGGGGGTCACGAGGTGGCCGGTCGCGTCGATCCGGCGTACGACGTCGGCCAGGCCCTCCGGGGCCTTGCCCGCGCCCACCGACTCGATGAGGTTGTCCGCCACGACCACATGACCCGAGGTGTACTCGGTGTCCGTCGCGTCCACGGTCGCGATCGCCGCGTTCTCGATGACGATGCGCTGTGCCATCGTTCGTCCTTTGTTTGTCGTGGGGGCTTTGCGTGGGGGCTTTCCGTGGGCTTCCCTGTCCGCGTCAGAGGTTGGTGAGGTCGACCGGGATCCTCGCCTCGGCGCCGTCCCGCAGGATCGTGGCCTCGATCAGGCCGTAGGGGCGGTCGGCGGCGAAGTACACACCCCCGTCGACGGTGTCGTTCTTCAGCCCGAACGGAGCGAGGTCCACGAGGAAGTGGTGCTTGTTCGGGAGGGAGAAGCGGACCTCGTCTATCTCGCCGCGGTTGTCGATGATCCGGGCGCCCATGGCGTACAGGGTCTGCTGGAGCGAGAGCGAGTACGTCTCTGCGAACGCGGCGAGCATGTGCTTCTTGACCTGCGCGTAGGACTCGTCCCAGTCGGGCGCCGTCTGCTCGCCGTCCGTCCAGTTGAAGCGCCAGCGGCCGGAGACCTCGGTGGCGAGGATGCGGTCGTGCGCCTCGGGGAGGGTCGTGTACTTGTCCTTGACGTAGCCCCAGAACTCGGAGTCGGTCGAGTTCATGACCGTCAGGTCCTTGAGCCCGGAGACGACCTCCCAGTTCTCCCCGTCGTGGGTGATCTGGGCGAGGCGGGTCTCCTGTCCCTTGCGGACGAAGGAGTGCGCGCCCTCACCGCCGTGCTCGATCCGCTCCCAGGAGTACTCCTCTATTCGGATACGGGCCCGGTGGATCGCCGGCTGCGAGGTCACGAAGTGGCGGGCGAGATGGATGCCGAACTGCTCGGCGGACTCGATGCCGTGCTCCTTGGCGAAGGCGTACACCGTGTTCTTGGTGGTGTCCGTCGGCAGGACGTTCGCGTTCGAACCGGAGAGGTGGACGTCGTCCATGTCGCCGGAGAGCGACACGGACACGTTCAGGTCCTTGATGTGGTGGGTGGCCCCGTCCCGCGTGATCTTGACGACTCGGTTCTCGGCCTTGCCGTACTGGTTCTGTCCCAGCACGGCGTGGGTCGGGCGGGAAATCTCTGCCATCTCTGCTAGCTCCCTCGGTATACGGAGTAGCCGAACGGGTTGAGCAGCAGCGGTACGTGGTAGTGCTCGCCCGGCACGACGGCGAACGTGATCGCCACCTCCGGGAAGAACACACCGGGACCGCTGTCCCGATTCGCGGGGGCGTCCTGCTGCGCATCGGCTTGCTTCTTCTGGAAGTAGGGCTCGACCTCGAAGTCGAGCCGTACGTGAGTGGTCCCCGCCGGCAGCGCCGGGAGGTCCTTGCACCGGCCGTCGGCGTCGGTCGCGGAGCCGCCGAGCGCCCGCCAGTCTCCTCCTTGCCCGTAATGGGCGGAGCGGGCGGACAACCGGACGGCGACGCCCTGGGCGGGGCGGCCGACGCTGGTGTCCAGGATGTGCGTGGACACCGAGGCGGTGGTGCTGGTGCTCATGCTGGTCTCAGCCTCTTCGACGACGCGGGTGAGGCGGATGCGGTTGATCTTGCCCAGTTCGGTGCGGACGATCTCGCGTTCCGTCTCCGGCGCGTTGCCGATCCGTTCCCTCACCGCGTCGCGCATCTGCTCGCCCGTACGGCCGGTGGCGCAGATCAGGAAGACATGGCCGAACTTCTCCTGGTAGGCCAGGTTCAGTTCGAGCATCTCCGCCTTCAGCGCGTCGGAGGCGCCGGCCATACCGCGCTGCTCGCGGGCGGAGGTCGGATCGCCCGGCTTGGGGCGGCCGATCGGCGGATGCCCGGCCATCGCCTCGGCGAGGTCCTCGGCGGTCAGCTCGGCCATGGCGGCGTCACTGGCGGTGAGGAGGTCCTCGACGGTGGCGTACGGCCGTCCGGCGAGGAGAAGGCGCCCCCAGCGCGCCGAGGCGCACGCCTCGTGGAGCGCCGCGGCGGCCGCGTGCTCCTCCAGGGCGTTGAACTGGGCGAGGCCGGGGGGCGTCGAAGAACTCGAAGTCACGGGAGGCCTCCGTGGCCGTATCGCTGGACTGGCTACGGCAAGCTAACGCCCTGCCCCGACATCGCGTCAACAGTTTGTTGAAAAATCGCGGTTACGGACCGCTCTCCGCCCCGCCGCTCAGTTGCCCTTGGCCGCGTTTTCCCTGTTCAGGTAGTTGTAGACGGTGAAACGGCTGACGCCGAGCGCGCTCGCGACGGTCTCCACACCGTGCCGCACGGAGAAGGCGCCGCGCGCTTCGAGGATCCGTACGACCTCCTGCTTGGCCTTGCGGTCGAGGTCGGACAGGGGCTTGCCCTGCTTGCGCTCCATCGCGGCCAGGATGTGGTCCAGCGACTCGGCGAGCTGCGGCAGACGTACGGCGACGACGTCGGCGCCCTGCCAGGAGAGCACGACATCGTCGGGGCCGGCCTCGCCCGGCGGCAGCATGAGCCCGCCCATGGCGTCGACGAGCGGCTTCACGGCCGCGACGAAGGGGTCACCCCCGAGGTCCCCGAGGTCGGTCACTCGCCCTCCTCGACGACGTTGACCTGGAGCGAGATCCGCGTGGCGCCGGCCTCCAGAGTCTTGCGCAGCAGGGCCTCCACGGTGGTGAGAACCGCGTCGGCACGCCCTTCCGCGGTATTGCCGAACGGGCCGACATCCACGGCGTCCAACTCCGCCGCCTCGACGACCTCGCGCGCCACCAACGCGTGCGCGGGCGCCTCGTCGAGGTCGAAGGGCTCGGTCGTGAACTCCACTCTCAATCGCATTGCGCCCCCAGAACACGCATCCGACCTGCGCTTTTACCCAGATCCCTCACCGCGAGGGCGCATCAGGGCACAACGGGGACGCGCCGGTCGACCGCTTCACAGCCGCCACGCACCCCAGGCCGATCAATTTCACCAGGACGGAGCCGCTCGGTCCGCCACGAGGCGACCCTAACCGACCGGGGCGACCCTTCGCCCTGCACGTGGTCAAGCCGCCGACGTCCCGAGGAGCCGCCCACCCCCGCGCCACGCAGGGCGTCGCCCCCAATCGCACGCACCCAACCGAACTCGCGACACCCGGTTCCACCGCCCCCCTCTTGACAAGGCCGGACCCCCGGCGGCAATCTTCCATTAAGCAGAAATAAACTTCCGTAATACGGAATTATAAAGCGCGAGCTGACGAGCGGAAGGGAGCGTCTGAGGGCCCATGCCAGGTTTTGAATCGAGCACAGCCGCAGAGCAACGCTTCAACGTCAACCTGTCGATCCTCTTCACGGAACTCCCGCTCCTGGAGCGCCCCGCGGCCGCCGCCGCGGCCGGCTTCACCGCGGTCGAGCTGTGGTGGCCCTGGGTCGGCTCCCCCACCCCCGAGCCCGCCGAACTCGCCGCGCTCAAGGGCGCGATCGAGGACGCGGGCGTCCGGTTGACGGGGTTGAACTTCTACTCCGGGCAGCTCCCGGGCCCGGACCGCGGCGCGCTGTCGGTGCCGGGCGTGGAGTCGGAGAGGTTCCGCGCCAACATCGACGTGGTCGCGGAGTTCGCCGAGTCCCTGGGCTGCAAGGCGCTCAACGCCCTCTACGGCAACCGGGTCGAGGGCGTGGACCCGGCCGAGCAGGACGCGCTGGCACTGGAGAACCTGGTGCTCGCGGCGCGGGCCGCCGACCGGATCGGCGCGATCCTGCTGATCGAGGCGCTCAACAAGCCGGAGTCACCGTTGTATCCGCTGGTGAGCGCCCCGGCCGCGATCGAGGTCGTCGACAAGGTCAACGAGGCCGCGGGACTCGGCAACGCGAAGTTCCTGATGGACCTCTACCACCTGTCCATGAACGGCGAGGACCTGCCGCAGGTGATCGAGCGGTACGTGCCGAAGACCGGCCACGTACAGATCGCCGACAACCCGGGCCGCGGCGCCCCCGGCACGGGCTCACTCCCGCTGGCGGACCTCCTCGACCGCCTCCGGAAGGCCGGTTACGAGGGCTGGGTCGGCCTGGAGTACAAGCCGGGCGACCGCCCGAGCGCCGAGGCCTTCGAGTGGCTGCCGCGCGCGGCCCGCGCCGCCCGCTGAACACACCCGTACGGAGAGGCACCCCATCATGAGCGACCAGCTCCCCAAGATCGCCTGGATAGGTCTCGGCATCATGGGCTCCCCCATGTCCGAGAACCTGATCAAGGCGGGTTACGACGTCACCGGCTACACGCTGGAGCAGGACAAGCTGGACCGGCTGGCCGCCGCGGGCGGCTCCGCGGCCGGTTCGATCGCCGAGGCCGTGCGTGCCGCGGATGTGGTGATCACGATGGTGCCGGCCTCCCCGCAGGTCGAGGCCATCGCGTACGGCCCCGAGGGCATCCTGGAGAACGCGCGGCCCGGCGCCCTGCTGATCGACATGTCGTCCATCACGCCGCAGACGTCGGTCGACCTGGCGAGGGCGGCGGCGGAGAAGGGCGTCCGGGTCCTCGACGCGCCCGTGTCCGGCGGTGAGGCCGGGGCCATCGAGGCCGTGCTGTCCATCATGGTCGGCGGCGAGCAGGCCGACTTCGAGACGGCGAAGCCGATCTTCGAGGCGCTCGGCAGGACGATCGTGCTGTGCGGTCCGCACGGCTCCGGCCAGACCGTGAAGGCCGCGAACCAGCTGATCGTCGCCGTGAACATCCAGGCGTGCGCGGAGGCCGTGGTCTTCCTGGAGAAGTCGGGCGTGGACCTGACGGCCGCGCTGGACGTCCTCAACGGTGGTCTGGCCGGCTCGACGGTCCTGACCCGCAAGAAGGACAACTTCCTGAACCGGGACTTCAAGCCGGGCTTCCGCATCGATCTGCACCACAAGGACATGGGCATCGTGACGGACGCCGCGCGCAACGTCGGCGCCGCCCTGCCCGTCGGCGCGGTCGTGGCCCAGCTGGTGGCGTCCCTGCGCGCCCAGGGCGACGGAGGCCTGGACCACTCGGCGCTGCTGCGGGCGGTGGACCGCCTGTCCGGCGCCGACATCTGACCGGCCCGCACGAGACACCCCCCTGAACCCCGGGCGGCGCCGCCGCTGACATCTGTCCTGTCGCGCCCAAGCGGCCGCGCCGCCCGGCACCAACACCCGGACTTCAAGGCCGCGTCCGAATGTCCCCGACGAACCCTCGGGGGCATTCGGACGCATCGCCCGTGGCAGCCCGCCGAGCGACCCGGATGAGGGGTGACCGCCCGGCGGCACGCGCGGGCAGGGCGAGGACCGCGGCGGAACGCGAGCCAGTGCGGTGGTGAAGGTCCCGGCCTCCTTCTCGACGTGAGGGAAGCAGCGCCGAGTACCGTCGCGCCCCGCCGCGGTCCCAGCCGCCCGACGCCGGGCGGCTTTCGGCGCTGGTGGGTTGCTGGGCCGCGAGCAACCCACCAACGCCAAAAGCCGCACCCGCACCCGCACCCGCACCCGCCAACCGATCCCACCCCCCGAGCTCTCTCGCAGTGCCGAACACGCCTACGCCAGCATGCGTAGCCCACCTACGAAACCCTCAAATCAAGCTCTGAACCCGCCCCCGGAGGCTTCAACCACCCCCGGGGGCGGGCACATTCTCCACACGCGAGGCCCGCCGACACGGGGGCGGCGGGCCTCGACGGGGGAACGGGGGAACGGGGGAGGCCAGAGGCGGCGGTGCGACAAAGCGGCTCGCTCTTGCGAGATCGCGCCGCCGCCAGGCCGACCCTCGGACGGACGCCGCGCGTCAGACCTTCAGCGCCCTGATCGACGTAGGCGCATGCCCCGCCTCCGTCGCCACCTCCTCGAACTCCACGACATTCCCGATGTCGTTCGTCGTGGACATGGAGATGTTGGTGACCCGCTCCAGGATCGCCTCGACCACCACCGGCACGCGGTACTCCGCCGCCAGCTTCTTCGCCTGCTCGAACGCGGCGCCCAGCTCCCCCGGATCGGTCACCCGGATCGCCTTGCAGCCCAGCCCCTCCGCGACCTTCACGTGGTCGACGCCGTACACCCCGAGCTCGGGCGAGTTGACGTTCTCGAACTCCAGGTTGACCTGGAAGTCGATGTCGAAGGCGCGCTGGGCCTGGCGGATCAGGCCCAGGTAGGAGTTGTTCACGAGGACGTGGACGTACGGGATGCGGTGCTGCGCGCCGACCGCCAGCTCCTCGATCATGAACTGGAAGTCGTAGTCGCCGGACAGAGCGACGACCCGCGCCTCCGGGTCGGCCTTCGCCACGCCGAGCGCCGCCGGGACCGTCCAGCCCAGCGGTCCCGCCTGGCCGCAGTTGATCCAGTGCCGCGGCCGGTAGACGTGCAGCATCTGGGCGCCGGCGATCTGGGAGAGGCCGATGGTGGTGACGTACCGCGTCTCGGGGCCGAAGGCCTTGTTCATCTCCTCGTAGACGCGCTGCGGCTTGATCGGGACGTCGTCGAAGTGCGTACGGCGCTGGAGGCGGGCCTTGCGGTCCTGCGCGGCCGCCGCCCACTCCGTACGGGAGGGCAGCCTCCCCTCCGCCCTCAGTTCCCTCGCCACCCGCACGAACAGCTCCAGCGCGGCGCGCGCGTCGGACGCGATGCCGTAGTCGGGGGCGAAGATCCTGCCGATCTGGGTGGGCTCGATGTCGACGTGGACGAACGTCCGTCCGGCCGTGTAGACGTCCAGTTTCCCGGTGTGGCGGTTGGCCCAGCGGTTGCCGATGCCGAGGACGAAGTCGGACTCCAGGAAGGTGGCGTTGCCGTAGCGGTGCGAGGTCTGGAGGCCGACCATGCCGGCGTTCAGCTCGTGGTCGTCGGGCAGGACGCCCCACCCCATGAGGGTGGGGACGACGGGGACGCCGGTCAACTCGGCGAATTCCACGAGGAGTTCCGAGGCGTCGGCGTTGATGACGCCGCCGCCCGCCACGATCAGCGGGCGCTCCGCCTCGTTCAGCATCCCGATCGCCTTCTCGATCTGGGCGCGGGTCGCGGCCGGCTTGTAGACCGGGAGGGGTTCGTAGGTGTCGGGGTCGAACTCGATCTCGGTGAGCTGGACGTCGATGGGCAGGTCGATGAGCACGGGGCCCGGGCGGCCGGAGCGCATCAGATGGAAGGCCTGCTGGAGGGCTCCCGGAACCTGCGCGGCCTCCAGGACCGTCATGGCCATCTTCGTGACCGGTCTGGCGATGGACGCGATGTCGACCGCCTGGAAGTCCTCCTTGTGGATCACGGCGGTGGGCGCCTGGCCCGTGATGCAGAGGATCGGGATCGAGTCACCGGTCGCCGAGTAGAGCCCGGTGATCATGTCGGTCCCGGCGGGCCCGGAGGTGCCGACGCAGACGCCGATGTTGCCGGGGTGGGTGCGGGTGTAGCCCTCGGCCATGTGCGAGGCGCCCTCGACATGGCGGGCGAGGGTGTGGTGGATGCCGCCGGAGGCCTTCAGCGCGGCGTAGAAGGGGTTGATCGCCGCGCCGGGGACACCGAACACGTCCCGGACGCCCTCGCGCTTGAGGATCTCGACTGCCGCGCGGGCAGCGGTCATACGAGCCATTGCGTACTCCTGCTTCAGCTGCCGGACTCGCGCTCGCCTCGCGCCCCGCGGTGAGCACTCAGTTTCCGTATTATGGAAAGTGTTTTCTGCTATCTGGAAGCAATGTAGGGGGCGACGCAATGAGCGTCAAGGGCGGGCGAAGCGGATTCGACCTGGGCGTCTCGGGGTGTTTCCCTGCCGGAACGGCCCTGGTTGGAGGACGATGAGGGGGCTGTTCGTAGTGATTCGGCGGTAGGGGGGAGCATGAGCGAGAGCATGCCGGTGAGGTGCCCGGACTGCGGGCGGGAGCATGTGTACGCGGCCCCGGCCTATCCGTGCGCCTGCGGCACCCCCGTCGCCCCGTCGCTGAACCGCCGTGCCGACCCCAGCGCCGTCACCCACCGCACCTGGGACGAGGACTGGGTCACCGTCCGCTGCGGGACCTGTGGCCGCGAGGGCCAGTGGCCCCACCCCGAGCTGGGCTGCGCCTGCGGGACCGTGCTGCGCGTTCCCGTCGCGGGCGCGCTACGGCCACTGCGGTCCCGGGACCCGAACGGGATCGATCGCCCCGCACGTCCCCGTACCGCCTTCACGCCCGTCACGATCCGCACCGCCCGTGACGCGGTCACCGCGGTCGCCCTCTATCTGCGCTGGCTGGGCTACCGGGGCGTGCGCCGGGCCGACCAGCGGCAGCCCAACGGGATCGGGCTGGCCGCGCGGGGCGTCCTGGCGCAGGTGGACCCGTCCATCCATCCGGCCTCGCTGCGCGACGTCGAGTGCCTGTGGCTGACCGCGATGACCGAGTCCGCGGACTGCGTCTACTTCTCCCTGGCCGGGTACGCGAACGACGCCCGCGACCGTGCCGACGGCCTGGGCGTCTCCCTGTTCGTCCTGGACCTCACGGGCACCCCGCAGCCGGTCAACGGCGCGGCGGCCGACCTGGTCGCGACCGGCGCCTGAACGCTCCGCCGGGAGCGTGGGAGTGGAACCGCGGGCCGTCCGCGGCTGGTCGCGCCCGCGCGGCGCAGACGCATGCGCGACGGCCCGGCGCCCCTCACGGCGGCGCTGCTTCTACTCGGTTCCGTACCGCTGCCGCAGCTCGATCTTGCGTACCTTCCCCGACACCGTCATGGGGAAGGCGTCCAGGATCCGCAGCGCGCTCGGGATCTTGTAGTGCGCCAACTGCCCGTCGCAGAAGGCCCGCAGCTCCTCCAGCGTGAGCGGGTCGGTGGCCTCGCGCGGGATGACACAGGCGAGTACCTCCTCGCCGTACCGCTCATGCGGTACGCCGACCACCTGGACGTCGGCGATCTTCGGGTGGGCGTACAGGAACTCCTCGATCTCGCGCGGGTAGATGTTCTCGCCACCCCGGATGATCATGTCCTTGATGCGGCCGACGATCTCGACGTACCCGTCCTCGCGCATCACCGCGAGGTCCCCGGTGTGCATCCACCGCCCCGCGTCGACGGCCTCGGCGGTCTTCTCGGGCTCCTCCCAGTAGCCGAGCATCACGCTGTAGCCCCGGGTGCACAACTCACCTGCCGTGCCGCGCGGTTGGGTCACCCCGCTCACCGGGTCGACGATCTTCACCTCGATGTGCGGCAGGACGCGGCCGACGGTGCCGGTGCGGTGTGCGAGGTCGTCGTCGCGGCGGGTCTGGGTGGAGACGGGCGAGGTCTCCGTCATGCCGTAGCAGATCGACACCTCCGCCATGTTCATCTCCGCGACGACCCGCTTCATCACCTCCACCGGACAGGGCGAGCCCGCCATGATGCCGGTGCGGAGGGAGGACAGGTCGTACGACGCGAAGTCGGGGAGGTTCAGCTCCGCGATGAACATGGTGGGGACGCCGTACAGGGAGGTGCAGCGCTCCTGCTGGACGGCCTCCAGGGTGGCCTTCGGGTCGAAGGAGGGGGCCGGGACGACGATGCAGGCGCCGTGCGAGGTCGCGGCCAGATTGCCCATCACCATGCCGAAGCAGTGGTAGAAGGGCACGGGGACGCAGATCCGGTCCTGCTCGGTGTAGGCGATCAACTCCCCTACGGAATAACCGTTGTTGAGGATGTTGTGATGGGAGAGGGTCGCCCCCTTGGGGAAGCCCGTCGTGCCCGAGGTGTACTGGATGTTGATCGGGTCGTCGCAGGACAGTTCCTCGAACGGCACCGGGGTCCCGCGACCCAGCAGCGCGTCCCAGCTCGGGTCGCCGAAGTAGACGGTCTCCCGCAACTTCGGGCAGTTGCCGCGTACTTGCTCGACCATCGCCCGGTAGTCGCTGCTCTTGTGGGCGAGCGAGGCGAAGAGGAGCGAGATCCCGGCCTGGCCCAGGACGTACTCGACCTCGTGGGTGCGGTAGGCCGGGTTGATGTTCACCATGATCGCGCCGATGCGGGCGGTGGCGTACTGGACGAGCACCCACTCCGGACAGTTGACCGCCCAGATGCCCACCCGGTCGCCCTTGGCCACCCCGCTCGCGAGCAGCGCGTACGCCAGCTCGTCGACGTCGGCGGCGAACCGGGCGTAGGTCCAGCGGCGCCCGGAGGGGACGTCGACGAGGGCCTCACGGTCCGGCCAGGCGGCGACCGCGCGGTCCAGGTTGGCGCCGATCGTGTCGCCGAGGAGGGCCGTCGGGCTCGTCCCGTGCGTGTACGAGGACTTGGTCGAGGACTTGGTCGAGGACTTGGTCGACGAGGTCACCGGAAGTCCTCCTCGCGGTACTCGGCGTCCGAACCCGCCGCCGTGGCCTCGCGCAGCTCGATCCTGCGGATCTTGCCGGAGACGGTCTTGGGCAGCGGGGCGAACTCGATGCGGCGCAGCCGCTTGTAGGGGGCGAGGACCTCCCGCGAGTGCTTGAAGAGCACCTTGGCGGTGTCCGCGTCCGGCTCCCAGCCCGCCGCCAGCACGATGTAGGCCTTCGGCACCGCGAGCCGTACTTCGTCCGGGGCGGGCACGACGGCCGCCTCGGCCACCGCCTCGTGCTCCAGGAGGGCGCTCTCCAGCTCGAACGGGCTGATCTTGTAGTCGCTCGCCTTGAACACGTCGTCGGCCCGGCCGACGTACGTGATGTACCCGTCGGCGTCGCGCGAGCCGATGTCACCGGTGCGGTAGTAGCCGCCGGCCATGGACTGCGCCGTACGGTCGGGGTCACCGTGGTAGCCGGTCATCACGCCCACGGGGCGGTTGGACAGGTCGATCGCGATCTCGCCCTCGTCGGCGTCCGGGGCGCCCGTGATCGGGTCGAGGAGGACGATCTTGAAGCCGGGTCCTGGCCTGCCCATCGAGCCGGTCTTGAGCTCCTGACCGGGGCTGTTGGAGACCTGCACGGCCGTCTCCGTCTGGCCGAAGCCGTCACGGATGGTGACGTCCCAGGCCCGGCGCACCTGCTCGATGACCTCGGGGTTGAGGGGCTCACCGGCGGCGACGGCCTCGCGGGGCGGGGTACGCAGCTGGGTGAGGTCGGCCTGGATGAGCATGCGCCACACGGTCGGCGGGGCACAGAAGCTGGTCACGCCCACACGGTCCATCTCGGCCAGCAGCCGGGCCGGATCGAAACGCGTGTAGTTGTGGATGAAGACCGTCGCCTCGGCGTTCCACGGGCCGAAGAGGTTGGACCAGGCGTGCTTGGCCCAGCCGGGCGAGGAGATGTTGAGGTGGACGTCACCGGGTTTCAGGCCGATCCAGTACATCGTCGCCAAGTGGCCGATGGGGTACGACACATGGGTGTGCTCGACCAGCTTGGGCCGGGCGGTCGTGCCCGAGGTGAAGTACAGCATCAGCGGGTCGGAGGCGTTGGTGTCGCCGTCCGGCTCGAAGTCGGCGGAGGCGTCGTAGGCGTCCGCGTACGACCGCCAGTCGGCGACCTCGTCACCCACCGCGATCCGGGTGTAGCGGCCGGGCACCTCGTCGAACTTGGGCGCGTCCTCGGACCGCACGATCACATGGCGCACCCGGCCGCGCTCCACGCGGTCGCGCAGGTCGGCGGGGCCGAGCAGCGGGGTGGCGGGGATGACGACGGCACGCAGCTTCATCGCGGCGAGGGCGACCTCCCACAGCTCGGCCTGGTTGCCGAGCATGACGAGGACGCGGTCGTCGGCCCGGACGCGCTGTGCCCGCAGCCAGCTCGCGACGCGGGCCGAGCGCTCGGACATCTCGGCGAAGGTGATCCGGGTCTCGGTGCCGTCCTCCTCGACGATGTGCAGCGCCGTGCGGTCGTTCCCACGTGCGATCACGTCGAACCAGTCGAGCGCCCAGTTGAAGTAATCCGGGCGCGGCCACTCGAAACCCTTGCAGGCCGCCTCGTAGTCCTCGCGGTGGGCCAGTAGGAAATCCCTGGCCGCCCGGAACTCCTCCGTGGCGCTCGTCCTCGCCGACATGTGTCCTCCTCATTGCCGGACCGTTGCCTGACATCGTGTAATGCGTGATACAGCTCTCACTACCCCCGAACGGGGGTGCGCCGCGCGGAAAGGGACGAGTTCGTGGCATTCGACCCGTTAGGAGTCGTCGGAACGGCCGACATGCGCGCCGCGCTGCACCGGATGCGCCAGGCCACGGGGCTGCCGCTGGCCTTCGGCGGACTGGTGGAAACAGACCTCGGGCATATGCGCATCAGCGAACTCCAGGGCAACAGGACCACCGCCCTCAGCAGCCTCGCCGTGATCTCCGGCAACGGCCTCGGCGGCAAGACGGTCGCCCTGGCGCGGCCCTGCGCCGTGACGGACTACTCGGTCTCGCGCCAGATCAGCCATGAGTACGACGCGGCGGTCGCCGCCGAGGGCATCCGCTCGGTCCTCGCCGTGCCGATCGTCGTACGCCGCCGGGTGCGCGGTGTGCTGTACGGGGCGCTGCGCACGGCCCAGCCGCTGGGCGACCGCACGCTCGGCATGGCCATGGAGGCGGCGCGGGACGTGGAGCAGGCCCTGGTGGTGCGGGACGAGGCGCGGAGCCTGCTGACCGCGGCCCGGGCCCCCGAGGAGGGGTCGGCCGGTGCCTGGGAGGAGGTCCGCGAGGCCCACGGGGCGCTGCGCGCGCTGGCCCCGAGGATCGACGACCCGGCGCTGCGGGAGGAGCTGCTGCAGGTGTGCGGGCGGCTGGCGGGAGCGGCCTCCGGGCCCGGCGCCGAAAGCACGGGCCCGGCCGTCCTGGCGCCGCGCGAGGTGGACGTCCTGTCGTGCGTCGCCGGGGGCGCGACCAACGCGGTCGCGGCGGAGCGGCTGGGGCTCCGCCCTGAGACGGTCAAGGGATATCTGCGCTCGGCCATGCGCAAGCTGGGGGCCCACACCCGGCTGGAAGCGGTGGTGGAGGCCCGGCGGGCGGGGCTGCTGCCGTAGCGCTCCGGCGGCAGCGCGGTCCCTCGAAGCCGCAGGCCGGTGGGGGCTTGTCGCGCGGTTCCCCGCGCCCTCAGGGGGCGGCCCAGCCGCTCCCATTCATGTGACATCCCTGTGAATTTCCCAATGCCGTACCCTTCCTGTTATTTCCCTCACCAAGGCAGCGTTCCGAAATTCAAAGACTGGTTGCCTAATATTGGCCCGGACACGACACACGAGGGGAGCGGTGGCCCGTGCGACGGGACTTCAAGGAGCCTGGCAGACCCCGCCCCGACCAGGTCATCGGCAGGGAGGAGCTGTTCGCGGCAGCGCGTGAGCAGCTCTCGCGCGGCGGCAGCGTGCTCGTGCACGGCTCCGCGGGAATCGGCAAGTCGACCATCCTGCGCGCTTTGGCCACGGAATACGACGAAACGGCACGGACGGTGCTGCGCTGCTCGGCGACCGAGTCCGAGTCGCACCTGCCGTTCCTCGCCCTGACCGACCTCCTCGGTCTGGTCATGGACGAGGTGTCCGACCAGTTGCCCGCTCCGCAGCGCACGGCCCTGGAGTCGGCGCTCACCGGGCGCGGTGAGTCCACCCTTCAGCGCGACGGGCTCGCGCTGCGGCTCGCGGTGCTGTCGGCGCTGCGCGTGCTCGCCGCCAAGGGGCCGGTGCTGATCGTCGCGGACGACCTCCAGTGGCTGGATCCGGCCAGTGTCGAGCTGCTCGGATTCGCCGCGCGGCGGCTCGGCGAGATGCCGGTGCGGATGCTGTGCGCCGTGCGTACGTCGACGGACCCGCAGGGCCATGAGCAGGACAGATATCTACGCGCGTCCCCTCCCGACACCCTCGCCCTGAGGATCAGTCCGCTGTCCAGGGCACATGTCGCCGAACTACTCGGCAACCGGGGGTACACCGGTCTGCCGCGCTCCACCGTGCGGGACATCCACCAGACCAGCGGCGGCAACCCGCTGTTCGCGCTGGAGCTGGGCCGCGCCCTCGCCGACAGCCCGACCCCGCCGCGCCCCGGTGAGCCGCTGCCCGTGCCGACCTCGCTGCGCACGCTGGTGCTGAACCGGCTGGACATGCTGTCGGCCGAGGCCCGCCGGACCCTGCTCGTGGCGAGCGCCGGCGCCCGGCCCACGACGGCGCTGCTGCACGCCGCCGGGCGCGAGAACGCCGAGGCGGAGACCGCTCAGGCCGTCGAGCTGGGCCTGCTGGCGCCGGAGCGGGAGGGGCCGGGCGTACGGTTCGCGCACCCCCTCGTGTCGGCCGCGCTGTACGCGGAGGCAACCGCCCAGGAGCGGCGGGCCGCCCATGCCGCGCTGTCCACCGCCGCCGTCGACCCGATCGAGCGGGCCCGGCATCTGGCGCTGGCCACCATCGGCACCGATCCACAGGTCGCCGACCGGCTCAGCGAGGCCGCGGCCGTGGCCCGCGACCGGGGCGCGCCCACCGTCGCCGCCGAGCTGGGGCTGCTCGCGGCCCGGCACACCCCGGCCGACGCCGTGCCCGGCCCGGACGAGCGGCGGCTGCAGGCGGCCGAGGACGCGGTGACCGCCGGGGAGAACGACCTCGCCCGGGACATCGGCCGCGAGGTACTGAGCCGGGCCACCGAACCGGCGGAGCGGGTGCGGGCGTGGATGGTGGTGATCGACGCGGCCGGGCAGTCCATCACCGAGGTCGACGCCGTCTACCCGCAGGCCCTCGCCGACGCGGGCGACGACCCCCGGCTGCTCGCCCTCGTCCGCTACCAGCTGGCCTGGCGCGCGCTGGTCATCGACGGTGACTTCGCCGAGGGCCGTGAGGAGGCCGCGCGCGCGGCGGAACTGGCCGAGAAGGCCGAGGACCGGCGCACCGAACTGCTCGCGCTGGCCCTCCAGGCGCAGATCGAGACCCTGATGGGGCACCCGGACGCGCCGACGACGATCAAGCGGGCGTTGAAGGAGCCGCAGGACCCGCAGCTGGCGTGCCATCACAACGGGGCGGGCGCGACCCGTTTCCGCTGGCTGATGATGAGCGACCAGTTCGCCGAGGCCCGGGCCACGGTCACTGCGCTGCTGCGTGAGGTGCGCCGGCGCGGGATGGTCGAGAGCGAGGTGCACTACGTGCGCTTCCTCGCCGAGATCGAATTGCGCAGCGGGCACTGCGGCCGGGCCCTGGACCTCGCCCGCGAGGGCTATGTCCTCGCCCGGGACTCCGGTATCGCCGAAGGTGCCTCCGCCATGCTCGCCTCGTTCTGCGAGGCCGCGGGCGGTGATGTGGAGCGGGCCCAGGCGCTCGCCCGGGAGGCCGCCGAGCACGCGGAGCAGGACGGCGACCTGATGTACCTCTCGCGCGCCCTGTGCGCCCTCGGGCATGCCCAGCTGGTGGCGGGCGACGTGTCCGGCACGGCGCAGTCGCTGCGCCGGGTACGGGAGCTGGAGGAGGGGCTCGGGGTCACCGACCCGGCGCGCGGGCGCTGGCAGGGCGATCTCGCCGAGGCTCTGGTGCGGATCGGTGAACTGGCCGAGGCCCAGGACGTCATCGACGTCACCCGGCAGCGCGCGCTGCGGCTCGGCCGGGAGAGCGTGCTCGCCGTCCTCGACCGCGCCGAGGCGCTGGTGCGTGCCGCACGGGGTGAACGGGACGCCGCCGTACGGCAGTTGACATCGGCCCAGGATCGGCTGGCCAAGCTGGGGTACGGCCTGGAGGAGGCCCGGGCGGCGTACGCCCTGGCGTCCTTGCGCACGACCCGGCCCGGGCCGACGGCGTACGACGAGGCGTCCCGGCTCTTCCGGCGCTGCCGTGCGCTGCCCTGGCTGCGGCAGGTGGAGCAGGCGGCCACGGCTCCCGCGCCTCAGCAGCAGCCGGTGGCGGCGCCCTCGGCACCGGCGCTGGACGCGCTCGCCGTGCTCGCGGCGACGGAGCGTCAGGTCGCCGAACTCGTCATGGAGGGCGCGACCAACCGGGAGATCGCCGGCCGGCTGTACATCAGCGTGAAGACGGTCGAGGCGACCCTCACCCGGGTCTACCGGAAGCTGGGAATCCGGTCGCGGGTGGACATCGTGCGTCTGGCGGCGGGACACCGTACGAACTGACCTCCCCGGGAGCGGCTGACGAGCCCCTCCCGGGGACCGGCGCGCGAAGCGACCTGACGGCCGGGGGACCTTGGGGTGCCCCCACGACCGTGCCATTGAGCGGCCTGACGACCATGCCTTGAGCGGCCTGACGACCATGCCCCGAGTCGGTCTCGCGACCTTCGGCGGCCTGGTGGCACCAGCCTAGGCTCAAACCCCGGCCGAGGTCATCGAGGGTTTTCCCTCCCCAACTCCCCTAGGGGGATCCCCCATTGGGAGGTGATCCCGCCGACTCTTAGCGTTACGCCGTGCCGCAACGCCAGGGCACACAGACCGGCCCGCCGCCCCGCTCGGCTCCCCCGAGCGGGGCGGCACCGTGAAGCTGTGCACCACCCCCCACACCCGCGCGTCCCCCACCGGCAACCCCCACTAGAGGAGATCCCATGTTCGGGTTCCTTCGCGCCAGGAAGACCGTCGTAGGTGCTGCGGCGACCGCTGCCGCCGCCGCGGCGGCTCTGCTCACCGCTCCCGGCGCCGTCGCCGCTCCCCAGCCCATAGTCGGCGGCTCGACGACCACCGCGAGCGCGTACCCGTACGTCATGCAGATCACGAACGCCTCGCAGAGCCAGTTCTGTGGTGGCACCCTGGTCTCGGCCACCAAGGTCGTCACCGCCGCGCACTGTGTGGACGGCAGAACGACCAGCAACACGCGTGTCGTGGGCGGCCGTACGTACCGCAACGGCACCAACGGCACGGTCAGCCAGGTCACCGACATCTGGATCCACCCGAGCTACACCTCCGCCGAGAGCGGCAAGGACGTGGCCGTGCTGACGCTGGCCACCTCGATGCCGTACTCCCCGATCGGGTACGTCTCGTCGAGCCAGACCTCCGTGTACGCGGCCGGCACCACCGCCCGCATCCTCGGCTGGGGCACCACCTCCTCGGGTGGCAGCTCCTCCAACCAGCTCCGCACCGCGACCGTGCCGATCGTCGCCAACTCGGTCTGCGGCAGCTCCAGCTCCTACGGCTCCGAGTTCATCGCGAGCGACATGGTGTGCGCCGGATACACGTCCGGCGGCGTGGACACCTGCCAGGGCGACAGCGGCGGTCCCCTGATCATCGGGGGCGTCCTGGCAGGTATTACTTCCTGGGGTTACGGCTGCGCGGACGCGCAGTACCCCGGTATCTACACCCGGTTGACGACCTTCTCGAACCTGGTCACCGCTGAGGTCAACTCCTAGCGGAGCCACGGCCTTCGAGGCCCGGCACCCGGAAGACTCCTGAGGCATCCCCTCAGGTGACTGCCAGGGGGCGCCGCGAACCTGCCACGAGCGGTTCGCAGCGCCCCCTATCCATTGGGCGCACGGGGTCGGTCGACGTCGGCTCGGTACAACGTCGGCTCGGTCAACGTCGGTTCGGTCGGCGTCGGTTGAGTGGGCATCGGTTGAGTGGGCATCGGTTGAGTGGGCGTCAGTTCGCCACGGTTCCGAAGCGGATGTCGTACGACTCGTGGCCGTGGAGGACCGCGAGCATGCGTCCTGCCTCCTCGACGAGTTCGTGCCGCTGTTCCTTCGTGAGCCGGCCGAACGGCTCGAGGGTGAGGACGTCCTCTTCGATTTTCCAGATCCCGGCCAGGAACCCGTCGACGAGGAACGTCCGGTACGCCTGGTTGCCCTGCCAGCTGCGGCCCTTGAGGGCGGGCGGTACGACACGGGAGCGGTCGGCGTGGGAGAGGAGCAGGTTGTCGAACTCGGGCAGCAGGCGCGGCGGGGCCGGGGTGTCCGGGTCGGGGCGGGGAGCGTCGGGAAGGTCGAAGAGCTCGACCCCGTTGTCGTCCCGGAAGGTGAGCAGCTCCGGGCGCAGCCGCTCGAAGGCGTCGCGCAGCCGGGTCAGCCCGGCCCAGGTCTGCATGTCCTTGACCGAGGCGGGCCCGAAGGCGGCGAGGTAGCGACGGACGACAGCTTCCAGTGCCGGGGCGGGTTCGGCGGGGCGGCCGAGCCAGTGTTCGGCGGTGGTCAGCGCGACTTGCCCGCTCCTCCCCCACAGTCCGCGCGGGGTGACCTGGACGAGCGGCAGCCGGCAGCGCGCGGCGAGGCCGAGGGCGAACGGGTCGGCGTCGGGCCACTCGACGATCAGGGCTTCGCGGAGCTGTTTGAGGGTGCGCGGCTCAGCCTCGACGAGTTCCCGCGCGATGGCCGCGAGCCGGTCGAGATCGACTCCGACGAGCCCCTTGCGGAACTGGTTCAGTTCCCGCTCGCGCGCCGGCTGCACCAGGGGACGCAGGGTGAGGCAGTCCTCGGCGGTGTGGGTGTGGATCGTGGAGCGCAGGGTGACGATCCGGACGACGGCACGGTCGGCCATGAGCGCCGACAACTGCTCCGGCTCGAAGCCGTCCAGGCGGGCGGCGAGCGCGTGGTACGGCGGTTTGACGTTCTGCGCCTGGAGACCGAGGAGATGCCCTACGGCGTCGTACGCGGGCATGGCGGACACGGGTTCCCGGCGCAGGAGGAGTTGGCGGGCGAGGGTGGCGCGGTTGAGGGCGCGAGGGTCGAGGCGGGACCCTTCCGTTGCTGCGGTCCCGGGCGTGTTCCGTGCGGCCTTGTTCGTCATGGGGCGCACGTTAGCGAGGGTTGAGGACAGTTTCGGTCCGCAAGTGTCGGTGGCGGTGCCCGTCGATGCCCGTCGCTCGTCGTGCGTTGATCGACGTCGCAGTCTGGAAGCAGCGGCAGACACCAGTCGGGGGGGGAGGGGCGCGGAGGAAACGCGTCGCAAGGACCGGAGCAGTGCGCGGTGGAGCAGGGGGGACGGGCTGATCACGACGTGGCACTGTCCCCGACCTCGCTCGACGTGAAGACATCGGTCCTGGAGATGAGCGGAGATCTGGACGCAGTCGAAGTCTCCGGCGACACGAACAGCGCCTCGATCCGGCTCACGCTCCGACGCGAAGAACCGCTGCTGGGCGGTCATGCGGGGAATCCTTACGTCCTTTGGCGTCGTCGGAGGATGTCGTCGTCGGAGGGCGTCGTTCTCAGGGGCGTCGTCCTTAGACGTCGTCTCATTTGGAGTGCTGGGTAGTCTGCACGATGTGGTGATGGTCGAGCGCATGGTGCCGGACGAGTTGTGGGAACTGTTCCAGTGGGTGGTCCCGCCTGCTCCATCGCGGCCGCAGGGCGGCGGTCGGCGGCGGTACGGGGATCGTGAGGTGCTGGCCGCGATCATCTTCGTGGCCACGACGGGTTGCACCTGGCGGCAGTTGCCGCCGGTCTTCGGCCCCTCGGGGCCGACCGCGCACCGGCGCTTCACCGAGTGGACCGCCGCCCGGGTCTGGGCGAAGCTGCACCGCGTCATCCTCGACGAACTGGGCTCGCGCGGAGAGTTGGACTGGTCACGTTGCGCGATCGACTCGGTGAACATGCGGGCCCTGAAAGGGGGGACCTGACAGGTCCGAATCCTGTAGACCGGGGCAAGAAGGGCTCGAAGGTCCACTTGATCACCGAGCGGACCGGTTTACCCCTCTCGGTCGGGATCTCCGGCGCGAACCTGCATGACAGCCAGGCACTCGAGCCGCTGGTGCGCGGCATCCCGCCGATCCGCTCCCGCCGCGGCCCGCGCAGACGCCGGCCGGCCAAGCTGCACGCGGACAAAGGCTACGACTACGACCACCTGCGCCGATGGCTACGCAAGCGAGGTATCCGGCACCGCATCGCCCGCAAGGGCATCGAGTCCTCCACGCGACTCGGCCGACACCGTTGGACTATCGAGCGCACGATGTCATGGCTGGGCGGCTGCCGCCGTCTGCACCGCCGCTACGAACGCAAGGCCGAACACTTCCTGGCCTTCACCGCCATTGCCTGCAGCCTCATCTGCTACCGCAGACTCGCCAAATGAGACGACGTCTTAGAAGGCGTCGTCCTCAGAGAGTGAAGGCGGAGCGGAAGCGTTGCAGAGCGAGTTCGCTGTCGCCGGAGGCCCATGCCTCCAGTGCGACCGTGCCCTCGTAGCCGAGGTCCGCGAGGGCGCGGGCGACGGCGGCGTAGTTGATCTCGCCGGTGCCGGGTTCGCGGCGGCCGGGGACGTCGGCGACCTGGATCTCGCCGATCAGGCCCGCGCCATGCGCCCTGCGGACCAGTTCGATCAGTCCGAGGCGTCCTCGCGGCCGGCGGGGGTGTGCTCGGGCATGAGGTCGGCGATGGCCGTGCGGATGGCGCCGCGGCTGACGCCGTGTTCGTGGGCCAGGGCGGCAATGGACCGGCCCTCCAGGTACGCCGTGCGGACGGTGCCGGTCTTCCCGGCCGCCACGGCCGGGCGACGGCCGCCCTTGCTGCCCTTGGCCTCGGCGGCGCGCAGTCCGTCGTAGGTCAGCTCCCGCTGGAGGGCGCGCTGGAGTTCGCCGGCGGCAGCGAGGGTCTGCACCATGAACGTCACCGTGGACAGCAGCTCTCCGGTGCGCGGGTGGCGGGCGGTGAGGTCCGTCGCGGAGAACGCGCCGTCGTGGATGCGCAGGGCCAGCCGGTCGTGGTGCAGGACGTCGAGCACGTCGAGGATGTGCTGGGTGCCGCGCACGAGGCGGAACATCTCGGAGATGTGCACGGTGTCGCCCGGCCGCGCGTAGGTGAGCAGTTCGGCGAACTTCGGTCGCCGGAGGGGATGGAGGCGGCTGGAGGTGCCTGGGTCCTCCTCGAAGACGACCGGGTCATCGATCCCGGCCTCATCCAGGACGAGGTTCTGCCGGGCGGTCGACTGCTGGTCGGTCGAGACCCGCTTGTAGACCAGGTTCGCCACCGAGGGCCCCTTCCATGCGGAGGATCGGACCCCATCTGTCGTCAAACCCTGTCAGCAATCACCATCGGATCTGATTGGATTGGCGCCGTCCCGGAGTCCCGGAATGTCCGGGTTCATTGGATGACCATCGCGCCTGTCGTCAAACGTTCGTTTGCGAACAGCATGCAGCTGGGCGAGGAGACCGGCGGCACACGGTTGGGGCGCGAAAGTTCGTGAGCGCCGACCAATTCCCCGGCGCAGCAGCCGAAGCGGGCGGCACGCTGGTGGACAAGGCGACACCGGCCGACGGCCTCGCGACGGTGGAGGACCTGACCGGTGTGACGGGGAACGGGCCGTGATCCGGTAAGTGCTGCCTACTCAAGCTGAGTTGAGTAGGTGCGCTCATGCCCGGCACACCCGCGCGCGGCGAGTATCGGTGCAGCGGCGCAGGCAGTGGCGCCGACCCGATCCAGTGCTCAAGACAGTTACGGAGAATGTCATGTCCCGACGTATCGCTCTGTCCGTTGCCGCCGGTGTCGTCGCCCTCGGTGGTGCCGGTGCCTTCACCCTCGCCTACGCCGGGGAGGAGTCTTTGGCGCTGGCGCACAGCACCGCCCGCTACACCGCTCCGGACGGTGACCGCGACGGCTCGCTGGCCTTCGCCACCGACGTCACGGCGTCCTCAGGCGTCGAGAGCGTGAAGGTGCTGGCCTGGCCGGAGGACTCGTCCCTGGCTGAGGAGGAGCTGACCAGCAAGGATATGGCCGCCGCGGAGCCGGCCGTCTGCGAGCCCGCCGGACGGGACACCGTGCGCTGCACCTACACCGTCAAGGTCACCGGCTCCGACGCTGCCTCGTCCCCGCGCGGGGTCTGGCACATCGCCGTCCTGGCCACCGCGCAGGACGGCACCACGACCCTGGACACCAAGGCGGCCGGCTTCACCGTCCGGTAGAGAAGTACCGGCAGATGAGCAGCCGCACGTCATGCCGAGGGCTCGGGAGCCACCCGAGGAAGACGTCCGCCCCGAAACACAGGGAGCCAGCCATGTCCCCCCTCCCCCCAGCCGCAACCCCGACGGCACCGGCACCGCGCGTCGGCAAGCCGGGTGCCCTTCCCGGCGGACTCCGCCTGCCCGGCGTGCTGGCGGTCCTCGTCACCGTCGCGCTCGCGGTGTCGGCATGGCACGCGAAGGACCCCACCACCTGGGTCCTGGAAACGGTGTGGGTGATGGTCGGCCTGCCGCTGCTGGTCCTGCTGCGCAAGCGATTCCCGCTCAGCGATCTGCTGTACTGCCTGCTGGCCGCGCACGCCCTCGTCCTCATGGCGGGCGGGCACTACACCTACGCGGAGGTGCCCGCGGGCGACTGGATACGGGACTGGTTCGGCCTGGAGCGCAACCCCTACGACCGCTTCGGCCACCTCATGCAGGGCTTCGTTCCGGCGATCCTGGTCCGCGAACTCCTCGTCCGCACCTCGCCGTTGCGCGGCAGCCGCTGGCTGGCCCCGCTGACGGTCTGCGCCTGCCTCGCCTTCAGCGCCGTCTTCGAGATGCTGGAGTGGCTGTCCGCGGTGGTCGGCGGAGACGCCGCGGACGACTTCCTGGGCTCCCAGGGCGATGTGTGGGACGCCCAGTGGGACATGTTCTGCTGCCTGATCGGCGCCACCGTGTCCCTGCTGCTCCTCAGCCGCGTACACGACCGCTTCCTCGCCCGCCTTGAGCGGACGACGGTTGCCCCGGCCAGTTCCTGACCCAGATTGAGGCAGCATATGCCGCCATCCCCTGCCGCGGGCCTGAACTGCCTGGCAGGGGCAGCCGGTTCAGGGGGCGGTGTCGGGGCCGTGACCCACGCGAACCCCTCGCGGGCCATGGCCTCCTTCTGCCAGGCGAACATCAGCCGGGCGCCCTCGGCCTGTCCCGGCCGCCGCCCTCTGCGAAGAACCGCAGCAGCAGCCCGCCCGCGGCGGTGTCGGCGTCGCAGTGCCGGCACAGCTGGACGAGAACGTCCACCGACTGCCCGAACGCGTTCGTCACCGGCGGCTTCCCGCTGACGATCACGTCGGTGGCGCCGCAGCGGGCGCACGATGGCAGCTAGATCGGGCCCCTGCGGTAGTGGTTGGTGTACGACGCCTTCAGCGTGGTCTGCACCGTCCGCCGGTACACCGGCCCCTTCGTCTTGTACTCGTGGACCAGTTCCTTCAGCGTCTGCTCGCCCCCGCGCACAGCCGGGAACGCCACCTCCCGCACCTCCTGGTCGGGGGCGCCCAGCGACGCCTCGGCGATCGCGAACAGGATGTTCTCCTTGCCCGAGACCCGTATGAAGGCGTTGATCAGCTCCTTGGTCACCTTCTGCTCCGCGCGGGCGCCGATCCGGTGCACCGTGGCGATCAGCAGGTCCACCAGCGCGTCAGTCACCTCCCGCCCCCGCTCCACCAGCAGCGCGGACAGCAGCGTCACCGCCGCCTCCGGCGCCCTGCGGCGCAGATGAGACGGCGACTCCACCGCGGCCCGCTGCCGCCAGGACGCCAGCACCTTCGGCGCCACATCCGCGAACAAGCCCGGCGGCGGCCCGATCGCCCGGACCGCGATCAGCTTGCGGATCTCCCGCAGCATCGACTCCAGGCTCACATTCCCCTGCATCGCCTTCAGCAGCGCCAGCACCGACTCACCCTCGCCGTCGTCCTGGCCCTCGTCCTCCGCCTCATCGGCTACCAGCGCCAAGACCCGGGCCCGCGCCTGATCGGTCAGCCGGGCCGCGAGGGTCGCGAACCAAGTCTCCTCCGCAGTGTGCAGGGCGGAGCGGACCATGCGCGTGATCCGGTCCGGCGCCGGCGGCTCGATGCACTCCTGGCGGCAGTGCTTCAGCAGTTCGTCGCGCACCCGGTCCGGATTCCGTTCCGCGTGCGCGACGCTGACGGCCAGCCAGGCCGTCAGCTTCTCCGCGTCCTGAACCGAGCACACCCGGAACCCCAGGTGCTCGCGTATCTGGGACCGGTGGTACTCGATCGTCCGCCCGGACCCCTCGGACAGACCGAAGTCCACCGCCGGTACCTTCATCTGAGATCCACACCGTTTGCGGCTCGTGACACGTTCGTTAATGGCACCCGCACAAGCAGAAAACGCGGCCGCCGTGACCGCCCATATGCCGGTGAGCCCACCCGCAGGGGAGTTGGCCGGCTGCGTCCCCTGCTCGGCATCCGACCGACGCGGGTCGCCTGTGACCCGAGCCGGGCGCGGTGGCGAACTGCGCGGCCGTGACGGCGGACGCGGGAGCGCGGGAGAGTCACGCCGTCGCCGCCGCCGTCACGTCCTGTGCGGGTCAAAGTGCCCTCACGTCCTGTGCGGGTCAGAGTGCCGTCAAGGTCCACAGCAGGTTGGTGCTGCTGTCGTACGTCCACTGCTTGGCCACGGATCCCGAGGCCACGTTGCCGCCGCCGTCGAGGGCCAGGCCGGTGGCACGGTTGGTGATCGAGTAGCGGCCGTTACCCCGGTGGGTGATCGTCCACTGTTGGTTGTTGTTGCCGTCCCAGGCGGCCTCCCTGGCCGGGGAGCCGTTGCTGGTGGCGCCCCAGCCGTCGGCGACCATGCCGTTGGTGCGGTTGACCAGCTTGTAGTAACCGCCTCCGACTTCCACCACCTGCCACTGCAGGTTGGCGTGGCCGTCCCAGGTCCACTGCTTGAGGTTGGACCCGGAGGCGACGTTGCCGCCGCTGTCCAGGGCGAGGCCGTTGGTGACGTTGGTGATCCGGAAGTAGGTCGACGGCTTGAACTGCACCTTCAGTGAGGTGATCTTGTCGTTGTTGCCGGTGACCCGGAGGTCGGGGTTGTCGGCGGTGAAGGTCCAGGAGGTGCCGGTGAAGTTGTCCCCGGCGTAGCCGATGACCTGGTGGCCGGGGGCGAGCCGGAGGGAGGAGAGGGTGAGCGCCCCCAGTCCTGCCGCGGTCAGCTGGGCCGCGGTGTGGTCACCGGTGGAGAGCACGGCGCCGGTACCGGCGTAGTCGACGTCCTTGAAGGCGACTGCACCGGTGAGCGGCCGCACGCTGGGAATCGTGCCGGAGAAGGTGAGCTTGAGGACGTAGGCGTTCGCGCTGTACGGCGCCGAGGACGGCAGGGTGACCGTCAGGCCGGAGGAGTTCTGGGCGGGCGTCGGCAGGTCGATGTAGGTGCCGGCGGTGGAGCCGAGGAGCTTCACCGAGGTCAGCGACCCCAGGTCGATCCGGTCCGAGCCGAGGGTCTTGATCGTCAGGGAGCTCCCGGGCCAGCCCAGGACGGTGGCGTACAGGACGTTGTTCGCCTTGTTCCGGGTGAAGCGGATGTCCTGCGCGGTGCCGGCGTGCGGTGTGGTGAAGGCGCCGCCGCCCATCATCGTGGGGCCCTCGCCGAACACGGTCCACGCGCGGGTCGCGTAGACGGACTCACCGAAGCGCTTCAGGTGGTCGCCGATGCCGAGCAGGATGTCCTTCTGCGCCTGGGGGATGGTGCCGTCGGCCATCGGCGCGATGTTCAGCAGCACGTTGCCGTTCTTGCTGACCCGGTCGAGGAACGAGTGCAGCATCTGCTGGGTGCTGTAGTAGCCGATGCCCTGGGTGTAGCACCAGCTGGAGCTGGAGATGCTGTCGTCGGTGAGCCAGTACGGGGCGGTGAGGTCGGCCGGGCCGCCGCGCTCGTAGTCGAAGACCTCGCCCTTGCCGTGCATGCCGTCCTTGTAGGTGGCGACGACCTCACGGCCCCAACTGCCCGCCTGGTTGTAGTAGTACGAGAGAAACTTCAGACGCTGCGTCTCGTCGACGGCGTCCAGTTTGAAGTCCTGCCAGAGGATGTCGGGCTTGGCCCGGTCGATGACCTCCTTGAGCTTGTCGTACCAGAGCTGGTCCTCCTCCGCCCTGCTCAGCTGCCCGTAGAGCTTCTTCAGGCCGGGGTCCGTCTGGGCGGGCGCGTACTGGTAGAAACCGTTGTAGTTGTACGCGTGGTGCATGGCGACCAGGAGCTTCAGGTTCTTGGCGCGGATGGCTGTGGTGAACAGGGCCAGCAGGTCCAGCTTCGGCCCCTTGGTCACCGAGTTCCACTCGTTGACCTGGCTGTCCCACATGGAGAAGCCGTCGTGGTGCTCGGCGACGGGGCCGGCGAACTTCGCGCCGGCGTCGACGAAGAGCTGGACCCACTCGTCGGGGTCGAAGTTCCCGCCCGCCGACTTCAGCTTCGGGGCGAACTTGACGGTGTTGCCCGCCAGGTCCTCTGCGCCGTTGATGAAGTTGTGGTACGGCCAGGCCGACGGGTTGCCGAAGGTCGCTATGTGGTGCTTGTTGGCGTTACTGCCGCCCTGGTACATGCTGCGCGGGTACCACTCGTTGTCGTAGGCGGGAACGCTGAAGGCGCCCCAGTGGAAGTAGATGCCGAACTTGGCGTCCTGGAACCACTCCGGGGCCGGCGGGTGCTGGTCGACCGAGTTCCAGTCGGGCGTGTACGTGCTGGGCGCCGCCTGCGCGTGGCCTGCGCCGAACATGCCACCGGCGACCGTTGTCGCGGCCACGAAGGTGGCGCCCGCCAGGAGCTGGCGTCTGTTGATCGAACTCGACATGGGACATCCCTGATGCGGAAGGGAAGACGGGGGAGGGCGCGACCGGCGCGGCTCTCGTTGCCCGGGGCGCCGGTTGTTACGCACGAAGGTCACTCATGCGTCCCTGGGATGTCAACGGGCGTGCAGGGATGAAAAGCACTGCGCAACCGGTCGCTTTGCTGATTATTTTCCGTTTCATCACTCTTTGCCACCAGTAAGACATGGAATGTCTCGCGCATCACGCGTGGCTGAGTCACATCACAGGCCGGCCACGATTGATGGGATGGATTTGATCTTCGAGCACTCATTCACGATGCCGAAGTGCGCCACAAACGGGATCTAGAGGGCGAAATGCTCGAGGCTCTAGACAGACCTCCGATCACCCGTCTATACATACATCCCATCTCTCCCCGGCGATGACACACAGTTGTCGCCCCTGTGAACCATCTCCCGCTACGGGACCAGCGTGAGGAAGTACCGATGAGAGTCCGAACCGCCCTCTGTTCCGCCGCCTCCGCCCTCTCCGCACTGGCTCTGCTCACCGCCTGCGGCGGTTCCGGCAGCACCACCGCGTCGAGCAACGACGAGCCGCTGGTCGGCGTCGACTACCCGCGCTCCGACACCGACTTCTGGAACTCGTACATCAAGTACACGCCGGAGTACGCCAAGGAGCTCGGCCTCTCCCTCAAGACCACCAACTCGCAGAACGACGTCGCCAAGCTGACCGCCAACGCGCAGACGTTCATCAGCCAGGGCGTCAAGGGCCTCGCGATGGCACCGCAGGACACCGCCGCCATCGCGCCGACTCTGGCGCAGCTGGAGGCGAAGAAGATCCCGGTCGTCACGGTCGACACCCGCCCCGACAGCGGCAAGGTCTACATGGTCGTGCGCGCCGACAACCGCGCGTACGGCGAGAAGGCGTGCCAGTACCTCGGGACCAAGCTCGGCGGCAAGGGCAAGGTCGTCATGCTGCAAGGCGGCCTCGACTCCATCAACGGCCGTGACCGCACCGAGGCGTTCAACGAGTGCATGAAGAAGGACTTCCCGGACATCAAGGTGTTCGGTGAGGCCACCAACTGGGACGGCGCCGTCGCCGCGCAGAAGCTCCAGACGGACCTGACCGCCAACCCGGACATCAAGGGCATCTACATGCAGTCGAGCTTCGCCCTGTCCGGCACCCTCCAGGTCCTCAAGCAGAAGGGCCTGCTGGTCGGCCCCGAGAACAAGAAGCACGTCTTCGTCGTCTCCAACGACGGCATTCCGGAGGAGCTCAAGTCCATCGCCGCGGGGAAGATCGACGCCACCGTCTCCCAGCCGGCGGACCTCTACGCCGAGTACGCCCTGTACTACCTGAAGGCCGCGATCGACGGGAAGACGTTCAAGCCCGGCAGGACCGACCACGACAGCACCATCGTCCAGGTCCGCGACGGCTTGCTGGAGGACCAGCTCTCCGCCCCGCTCGTCACCGCCGACGGCGGCACATACGGCGGCGTGGCCAGCCTGAAGAGCGACGACAAGTCCCTGTGGGGCAACAACCTCGGCTGACGGCTCGCCGGGAAACGCAACGGCTCACGATTTCAAGGCGGTTGAGATGAGCGACGGGGAGCGAACAGTCACCCCCGCGCCCGCCCCGGCGGACGACGGACGGGCCCCGGCGGGCCCGCCCGTCGTCGAGGCGACGGGCATAGTCAAGCGATTCGGTCCGACGGTGGCCCTGAACGGCGCCCGGATCACCATCAGGCCCGGCGAGACCCACGCGCTCGTCGGCCGCAACGGCGCCGGCAAGTCGACCCTTGTCTCCGTCCTCACCGGGCTTCAGTCGCCGGACGAGGGAACGGTCACCTTCGGCGGTGCCCCGGCGCCCCGGCTCTCGGACCGGGACGCCTGGCGGCAGCGGGTGGCCTGCGTCTACCAGAAGTCGACGATCATCCCCACCCTGACCGTGGCCGAGAACCTCTTCCTGAACCGGCACGATCACGGCCGGCACCGGCTGATCAGCTGGCAGGGTGTGCGCAGCAGGGCGCGGGAACTGCTGTCGACGTGGTCGGTGGACGTGGATCCGCAGACCCCGGCCGCCGATCTCAGCGTGGAGCAGCGGCAGTTCGTCGAGATCGCCCGCGCGCTGTCCTTCGGCGCCCGGTTCATCATCCTCGACGAGCCGACCGCCCAGCTCGACGGCGCGGCGATCAACCGGCTCTTCGACCGCATCCGCGATCTGCAACGCCAGGGCGTGACCTTCCTGTTCATCAGTCACCACCTCCAGGAGATCTACGAGATCTGCGACATGGTGACGGTGTTCCGAGACGCCCGGCACATCCTGACCGCGCCGGTCACCGAGCTCCCCCGCACCGAACTCGTCGCCGCCATGACCGGCGAGGCGGCCGCCGACCGGAGCCGGGAACGGGTGAGTTCCCTGGACACCGGCGCGACGGCGGCCCTGAGCGTCAGTGACCTGAGCGGCGACACCTACGACGGCGTCAGCTTCCAGGTGGGCGCCGGGGAGATCGTCGGGCTGGCGGGGGCGGCCGGCAGCGGTCGTACCGAGGTCGCCGAGACCGTCGTGGGGCTGCGGTCCGCCGACGGCGGCCAGGTCGAGATCGCCGGGAAACGGCCGCGGCCGGGAAGCGTGCCCGCCGCGCTCGCCGCGGGCGCCGGGTTCGTGCCCCAGGACCGGCACCACCAGGGCTTCGTCCCGGACCTGTCGATCGCGGACAACGCCACGCTGTCCGTGCCCCACCGGCTCGGCCGGAACGGGTTCCTCAGCAGCCGCAGCCGGGACCGGCTCGCCGAGGACATGATCGAGAACCTGGCGATCAAGACACCCGGCCCCGAGCTGCCCGTCTCCTCCCTGTCCGGGGGCAACCAGCAGAAGGTCGTCATGGCCCGTGCCCTCGCCGACGACCCCCGGCTGCTGGTCCTGATCAACCCGACCGCGGGGGTGGACGTGCGCTCCAAGGAGTTCCTCCTCGGCAAGGTCGAGGAGACCGCGGACACCGGAACCGGAGTGCTCATCGCCTCCGACGAACTCGACGACCTGCGGATGTGCGACCGGGTCCTGGTGATGTTCCAGGGCCGGGTGACCTCGGAGATCGCCCGCGGCTGGCACGACCACGACCTCGTGGCCGCGATGGAAGGAGTGGACCTCAATGCCTGAAACCGTCCTCGCGGACACCCCCGCGCCCAAGGCCGCCGAGCCGGGGGCCAGGCGGACCGCGCTGTTCGGCGGCCGCATACCCCTGGCCCGGCTGCGCGACCTCGCGCTGGTCCCCGCGATCGTGGTCATCGCGATCGTCGGTCAGATCGTCAACCCGGTCTTCCTGCAGGCCGACAACCTCATCAACGTCCTGCAGACCATGTCCGAGATCGCCCTGCTGGTCCTCGCCCAGACGATGATCCTGATCGTCAAGAAGATGGACCTGTCGCTGGAGTCCACCATGGGCCTCGCGCCCGGCGTCGCGGCCTGGCTGGTCGTACCGACCGGCGCCGGACACGGACTCGGGCTCCTCCCCGGCGCCTGGGCGATCCCCGTCACGCTCGCCGTGGGCGCGCTCATCGGCGTGATCAACGCCCTGCTGATCATCCGCTTCGGCCTCAACGGCTTCATCGTCACCCTCGGCATGCTGATCGTGCTGCGCGGTGTCCTGACGGGCATCTCCGGCGGCCAGACCTTCTTCCAACTGCCGCAGTCGATGCTCTACCTGGGCACGGCCCAGTGGTTCGGAATGCCGGCCTCCATCTGGCTCTGCCTCACCCTGTTCGCCGTCGCCGTCGTCGTCCTCGGCTGGACCAGCTTCGGCCGCTCGCTGTACGCCATCGGCGGCAACGTCGACGCGGCGAAGGCGGCCGGCATCCGCACCGATCGGGTGCTGTGGATCGTCATCGTCACCGGCAGCCTGCTCGCCGCCCTCGCCGGGCTGCTGCTGTCCGGGCGACTCGCGTCCGTGGCGTCCGCGCAGGGCAACGGCTACATCTTCACCGTCTTCGCCGCCGCCGTGATCGGCGGGATCAGCCTGAACGGCGGCAAGGGCACCATGTTCGGCGCCTTCAGCGGCATCCTGCTGCTCTTCATGATCCAGAACGTGCTCACCCTGGCAGGCGTCCCCGCCCAGTGGATCGGCGCCCTCAACGGCCTGATCATCCTGGTCGCGCTGATGATCTCGCGCATCACGGGCGGCAAGGTCCAGGAGTGACTCCGGACGGCCGTCGCCGGACACACCGTGCCGGCACGGCCGCCGGACCCCCGTTCTTCCCCCGTCTCGTCGCAGGGCCTGTTCGCCCCCTGCTCGCACAGGAGTTGCCATGTCGTCCTCTGAATCCGCCTCCGCCCGCATCACCGCCCTGGACGTCCTCGACGTACGTTTCCCCACGTCCGAGCATCTGGACGGGTCGGACGCGATGAACCCCGAACCCGACTACTCGGCCGCCTATGTCGTCCTGCGCACCGACGCGGCCGACGGGCTGGAGGGCCACGCCCTGGCCTTCACCACCGGCCGCGGCAACGACGTGCAGGCAGCCGCCATCGCGGCCCTGGCCCCGCACGTGGTGGGTCTGTCCGTCGAGGAAGTCTGCGGTGACCTCGGCGCGTTCTCCCGCTCCCTTGTGCACGATCCCCAACTGCGCTGGCTGGGACCGGAGAAGGGCGCCATCCACATGGCCACCGGCGCGGTGGTCAACGCCGCGTGGGACCTCGCCGCCAAGCGGGCCGGCAAGCCCGTCTGGCGCTTCCTCGGCGAGATGCCGCCCGAGGAACTGGTCGCCCAGGTCGATTTCCGCTGGCTCAGCGACGCCCTCACCCCCGAGGAGGCGCTGGAGATCCTCCAGCGTGCCGAACCGGGCCGCGAGGAGCGCGTCGCCCGTCTGCTGGAGCGCGGTTACCCCGCCTACACCACCACCCCCGGCTGGCTCGGCTACTCCGACGAGAAGCTCTCCCGCCTCGCCCGGGAGGCCGTCGCGGACGGCTTCACCCAGATCAAGCTGAAGGTGGGCGCGTCCCTGGAGGACGACGTACGGCGGATGCGCACCGCCCGAGAGACGGTCGGCGACTCCATCCGTATCGCCGTCGACGCCAACCAGAGATGGGACGTCCAGCCCGCCATCGACTGGATGAGCGCCCTCGCCCCCTACCAGCCGTACTGGATCGAGGAGCCGACCTCACCCGACGACATCCTCGGCCACGCCGCCGTCCGCCGGGCCGTGACCCCGATCAAGGTCGCCACCGGTGAGCACATCGCCAACCGGGTCGTCTTCAAGCAGCTGCTCCAGGCGGGCGCCGTGGACATCGTGCAGATCGACTCCGCGCGGGTCGGCGGGGTCAACGAGAACCTCGCGATCCTGCTGCTCGCCGCGAAGTTCGGCGTGCCGGTCTGCCCGCACGCGGGCGGGGTGGGCCTGTGCGAGATGGTCCAGCACCTGTCGATGTTCGACTACGTCGCCGTCTCCGGCACGCTCGAGGACCGCGTCATCGAGTACGTCGACCACCTGCACGAGCACTTCGTCGACCCGGTACGCGTCTCCGACGGCCACTACCTCGCGCCCACCCTGCCCGGCCTGAGCGCGGAGATGCACCAGGAGTCGCTCAAGGAGTACACCTACCCCGACGGCCCGGTCTGGTCCGCCCGTGTCTGACACCCGGCGTCTGGTGGACGCCCACCACCATGTGTGGGACCTGGATCACCGCCCCCAGCCCTGGCTGGACGAGCCCGGCCACGAACCGATCCGCCGCTCCTTCGGCACGGCCGACCTGTGCTCGACCGCGACCCGGTCGATCGGGGGACGGCGGCTGGGCAGCACAGTCGTCGTCCAGTGCGTCACCTCCGTGGCGGAGACACGCGAACTGCTCGCCCTGGCCGAGCAGGACCCCCTGATCGAAGCGGTCGTCGGCTGGGTCGACCTGACCTCCCTCGCTATCGCCGACGTACTCGACGAACTGCGGGCCGGTCCCGGCGGCCGGTATCTGCGGGCCGTGCGACACCTCGTCCAGGGCGAGTCGGATCCGGCGTGGCTGCAACGCCCCTCCGTGGAGTGGGGGTTGCGGAACGTCGGCGAGCGCGGACTGGCGTACGACGTGCTGATCCGCGACCACCAGTTCGACCAGGCCGTACGGCTCGCCGAACGCCTCCCCGACCTGCCGCTCGTCCTCGACCACGCGGGAAAGCCACCCATCGCGTCGGGTGAACTGAAGCTCTGGGAAGAGGCGCTGCGGCGACTGGCAGCGCACCCCCAGGTGTACTGCAAGGTCTCGGGCCTGGTCACGGAGGCCGACCACCGGACGTGGACGACCGACGACATCCGCCCGGTGTGGGACGTGCTGCTGTCCGCCTTCGGCGCCGACCGGCTGATGTTCGGCTCGGACTGGCCGGTCTGCGTCCTCGCGGGCGGCTGGAACCAGTGGGCCGCCACCGTCGAGGACCTGCTCGGCGACTGCTCCGCCGCCGAGACCGACGCGATCCTCGCCGGCACCGCGACCGGCTTCTACCACCTGAACTCCCTCGCACCTACAGCCCTTTGAGAGGAAGGAGGGAACACCGTGCTCCTGACCGAACTGCTGCACCCCGGGATCCTCGAAGCGCTGGCCGGAGCCGGCCACGGCGCCCGCGTCCTGCTCGCCGACGGCCACTACCCCGCGAGCACCGCCATCGGCGACCGTGCCCGGACCGTCCACCTCAACCTGACCCCCGGCCTGCTGGACGTCACCACTGTGCTCGACGTCCTGCTGAGCGCCCTGCCCGTCGAGTCGGCCCACGTGATGGTGCCGCCCGAGGACGAACCGGAACCGCCGGCCATCGCCGAGTACCGCGCACGTCTGACGCCCGCCCCGGTCGACACGCTCGGCCGCTTCGAGTTCTACGACGCCGCCCGCTCCCCCGACCTGGCGCTGGCGATCGTCACCGCCGACATCCGCACCTACGCCAACCTGCTGCTGACCATCGGCGTCCGCGCAGAAGGGACCCTGAGAACACGATGACACTCGCCGTCCGTTACACGGCCGCCCGCACCCTGGACACGGCTCCCGCACTCAGTGCGCCGCCCGGACCCGGCGAGGTGGAACTGGCCCCCGCCTACGTCGGCATCTGCGGCACCGACCTGCACATCTTCCACGGCGACATGGACGCCCGGGTCGACACGCCCGCCGTTCTCGGGCACGAGATGTCGGGCCGTGTCGTGAGCGTCGGCCCGGGCGTGGAGGGCTGGGCTCCCGGTGACGCGGTGACCGTGATGCCGCTGCGCTGGGACGACACCTGCCCGGCCTGCCAGGCCGGTCACCAGCACGTCTGCCAGAACCTGGACTTCATCGGCATCGACTCCCCCGGTGCGATGCAGCAGCGCTGGACCGTGCCCGCCACCACCCTGATCCGGCTGCCCGAAGCCCTCGCCCTGGACCGGGCCGCGCTCGTCGAACCAACAGCGGTCGCCGTGCACGACGTGGGCCGGGCCGGAGTGAAGGAGGGCGAGCGGGTCGTCGTGGTCGGCGGCGGGCCCGTCGGCATCCTGATAGCGCTGGTCGCGCGGGCCGCCGGAGCCGACGTACGCATCGCCGAACTCAGCGCCCACCGGCGCGCGCTCGCCGAGGAGTCGGGGCTGACCGCCTGGGACCCGGCCGTGGACGACGTGCCCGAGCTGGTCCGCGAGTGGACCGGGGACGCGGGCGCGGACGTCGCCTTCGAGGTGTCCGGCGCCGCGGCCGGCGTCGGCACGGCGGTCGAGGTGCTCGGAGTGCGCGGCCGGCTGTGCCTCGTCGCCATCCACCCCCGGCCTCGCGAGATCAACCTGCACCGCTTCTTCTGGCGCGAACTCACCCTCGTCGGCGCCCGGTTGTACGACCGTTCCGACTTCGAGAAGGCGGTGGCGCTCGTCGCCGACGGCACCGTTCCGGCCGACCGGCTCATCAGCAAGGTCGTGCCACTCACCGAGGCGCCCGCCGCGTTCGAGGCGCTGGAGGCGGGCGGCGACGTGATGAAGATCCTCGTGGACTGCACCGACGAGAGCGACGACGCTCAGGGAGCCGCCGTATGACCTCCTTCGACCTCACCGGAAAGCTCGCCGTCGTCACCGGGGCCCGGCGCGGCATCGGCCGGGCCATGGCCCGCGCGCTCGCCGAGGCCGGCGCGGACGTCATCGGCGTCAGCGCCACGCTGGAGGAGTCCGGCAGCGACATCGAGAAGGACGTCGTCGCCGCGGGCCGCGCCTTCGAGGCCATCCGCACCGACTTCGCCGACCCCGAGGCCGTACGTGCCCTGGGCGCGGACCTCGCGGGGCGGGAACGGCCGGTGGACATCCTGGTCAACAACGCGGGCACCATCCGTCGCGCCCCGGCCGCCGAACACACCGACGCCGACTGGGAGTTGGTCCTCCAGGTCAATCTCAACGCGCAGTTCGCCCTCACCCGGGCCGTCGGCGCGGCGATGGTGGCACGCGGCCAGGGGAAGATCATCTTCACCGCGTCGCTGCTCAGCTTCCAGGGCGGCATCACCGTGCCCGGCTACACCGCCGCCAAGCACGGCGTGACCGGTCTGACCAAGGCGCTGGCCAACGAGTGGGCTCCGCACGGCGTCAACGTCAACGCCATCGCCCCGGGCTACATCGCCACCGACAACACCCAGGCCCTCCAGGACGACCCGGCACGCAGCAAGGCGATCCTGGAGCGTATCCCGGCCGGACGCTGGGGCAGCGCGGACGATCTGGCGGGCGCCACGGTCTTCCTCGTCTCGGACGCCGCCGCCTACGTCCACGGCACCGTACTGCCCGTCGACGGCGGATGGCTGGGCCGATGAGCGACACCGACGACCTGGCCTGCGTCCTGGCGGGCGCCCGGCTCATGCCGGTGCTGACCGTGCCGGACGCCGACGTGGCGGCGCCGCTGGCCGCCGCGCTCGTCGCGGGCGGCGCCCGGTGCGCCGAGGTCACCTTCCGCACCCCCGACGCCGAGCAGGTGCTCAAGGCGATGGCGGCGCACGGCGGGCTCACCGTCGGCGCCGGCACGGTCCTCACCCCCGAGCAGGCGGAGCGGGCCGTGGCTGCGGGCGCCCGCTTCGTGGTCTCCCCCGGGTTCGACGGGGACGTCGTCGCGAAGTGCCGGGAGCTGGGCGTGCCGGTGGTACCGGGTGTCGCCACCGCCACCGAGCTGATGAGGGCCCTGCGGGCTGGTGTGGACACGGTCAAGCTCTTCCCTGCCGAGCCCCTCGGCGGCCTGCGGACCCTGCGGGCGCTCGCCGCGCCCTTCCCCCAGGCACGTTTCGTGCCGACCGGTGGAATCGGCGCGGACCGGCTGACCGACTACCTCGCCGAGCCGGCGGTCGTCGCCGTCGGCGGCAGTTGGATGGCGACCTCCGCGCACCTGGAGCGGGGCGACTTCGACGAGATCCGCCGGCTGACCGCCGAAGCCGTGGAGAGGAGCGCGCCGTGACCGACGTGGTGGCGCTCGGCGAGGTGATGCTCCGCTTCGATCCGGGCGAGGGACGGATCCGCACCGCCCGCACCTTCCAGGTGTGGGAGGGCGGCGGCGAGTACAACGTCGTGCGCGGGCTGCGCCGCTGCTTCGGATGGCGGACGGCCGTCGTCACCTCCCTCGCGGACAACGCGGTCGGGCGTCTCGTCGAGGACCTGATCCTTCAGGGCGGCGTCGACACGTCACTGATCCGCTGGGTGCCCGAAGACGGCATCGGCCGCACCGCCCGCAACGGCCTGAACTTCGTCGAGCGCGGCTACGGCATCCGGGGCGCGCTGGGCGTCAGCGACCGCGCGCACACGGCCGTCTCCCAGCTCGCCGAGGGGGACGTCGACTGGGACGCGATCTTCGCGGCGGGGCCGCGCTGGTTCCACACGGGTGGCGTCTTCGCCGGCCTGTCGGACACCACCGTGGAGGTCGCGGACGAGGCGATGGCCGCGGCCCGGCGCCACGGCGTCACGGTCTCCTACGACCCCAACCACCGCCCCAGTCTCTGGGTCGGCCGGGGCGGCGCCGACCGGGCCCGCGAGGTCGATCTGCGGCTCGCCCGGCACGCGGATGTGGTCGTCGGCGCCCTGGGGCTGGCCGGTCCGCGCCCGGGCGACGGGCGGGTCCTCGCCGACGAGGTGCCGGACGCGCTCGCCGAGGTGGCGGGACTGGTCCCCTCCGCCAGGGTGCTGGCGACGACCCTGCGCGAGGTGCCCTCGGCCGGTGTCAACGACTGGGCCTCGGCCGCCTGGTCACCCGAGACCGGCCTGGTCACCGGCCCCCTGATGCCCGGCCTGCACGTCCTGGACCGCATCGGCTCCGGCGACGGCTTCGCCGCCGGTCTCATCCACGGCCTGCTGACCGGGGACGGCGTCCGGCCGGGCCGGTTGACGAACGCCTGCCTGGAGCGGGCCCTCGCCTACGGCACCGCGCACGGCGCGCTCACCATGACCACCCCCGGGGACGTCTCCATGGCCTCGCTCGCCGAGGTCGAGGCGCTCATGGCCGACGGCTCGGCCGCCGTCAGGCGCTGACCTGCGACCGGGCCCGACCGCACCACCCGTATCCCCGTAGTCCCCGTAGTCCCCGTAGTCCCCGTAGTCGTAGTCGTAGTCGTAGTCGTAGTCGTAGTCGTAGTCGTAGTCGCTAGGAGCGCAGTTGAGGCACCGGACCATCGGACGCCGGAAGATCACGAACACCCCTGTCGAACTCACCGAACTCGGCTTCGGGGCCTCCGTCATCGGCAACCTGTACCGCGTCACCCCGGTCGAGGACGCGACCGCCGCGGTCGAGGCAGCCTGGGAAGCCGGCATCCGTTACTTCGACACGGCCCCGCACTACGGCCTGGGCCTGTCCGAGCTGCGCCTGGGCGCGGCCCTGCGGCAGCGGCCCCGCGCCGAGTACGTCGTCTCCTCCAAAGTGGGACGGCTGCTCGTACCCAACGAACACCCGCGGGGCGTCGACAGCGAGGGCTTCGTCGTACGGGACGACCTGCGCCGCCAGTGGGACTTCAGCCGCGACGGAGTGCTGCGGTCCATCGAGGCCACGCTGGAGAGGACGGGCCTCGACCGCCTGGACGTCGTCTACCTGCACGACCCCGACGACCACTGGAGGCAGGCCGCCGACGAGGCCATGCCCGCCCTGGCGGACCTGCGCGACCAAGGAGTGATCGGTGCGATCGGCGCCGGCATGAACCAGTCGGCCATGCTAGCCCGCTTCCTGCGCGAGACCGCCGCCGACGTGGTGATGCTCGCCGGCCGCTACACCCTCCTCGACCAGTCGGCGCTGGACGACGTACTGCCCGCCGCACGGGAATCGGGCAAGAGCGTCGTGGCCGTCGGCGTGTTCAACTCGGGACTGCTGTCACGCGACCGGCCCGCCGAGGGCATGAAGTACGACTACCAGGCCGCCCCGCCCGCCCTGGTCGACCGAGCCCGGGCGATCGCCGAGGTCTGCGCGGCACACGGGACGACCCTGCCCGCGGCAGCGATCGCCTTCCCGCACACTCATCCCACCGTCACCAATGTCACCCTCGGCATGCGGACTTCGGAACAGGTCAGACGGAACGTGGAACTCCACCGGCGGTGCGTTCCCGAAGGCCTCTGGGACGAGCTCCGAGCCCAAGGACTGATCAGGTCGGACGTGCCCGGGGTGGGCGGTAGGGCGAGGAGTTCTCAGTGTCTCTGACGGACAAGGCCATCGATCAGCTCCGGGAGCTGATCCGCACGGGTGCGCTGCCCCCGGGATCGAAGCTCCCCCCGGAACCGGACCTGGCCGCCCAGCTGGGTCTGTCCCGCAACCTCGCGCGTGAGGCGGTCAAGGCGCTGGCCGTCGCCCGGGTCCTCGAGATCCGCCGGGGCGACGGCACCTACGTCACCAGCCTGCAGCCGAGCCTGCTTCTGGAGGGGCTCGGCGGGGCGGTGGAGCTGATGCAGAGCGACTCGGCCGCCCTGCAGGACCTCATGGAGGTGCGCCGGCTCCTCGAACCCGTCGCCACCGCGCTGGCCGCCACCCGGATCACCGACGATCAACTCGCCGAAGTCAAAGGCCACTTGGACGCCATGCGCGAAGCCCGCGATGACGTCGAACTGCTCAACTCGCACGACGCCGCCTTCCACCGGGCCGTCGTCGCGGCGACCGGCAACGAGACCCTGCTCACCCTCCTGGAAAGCGTTTCCGGCCGAACGTTGCGCGCCCGGATCTGGCGCGGCCGGGTCGACGACCAGGCCGCCGGCCGGACCCTCGCCGAGCACGAGGCGATCTACTCGGCCCTCACCACCCGCGACTCCGCCCTCAGCCAGGCCGCCGCGTTGCTGCACTTGAGCAACACCGAACAGGCGCTGAGGGAACACCTGCGCTCCAACCAGCCCCTCCCCTTCGGAGCGTCGGCACACGAGTGAGGAGCGCCGTCGCCCGCACGCCCCGTGTGAGGCCGTCCGTGCGACGCGGCGGCCTCAGCGAGGTCAGACGACCGTCAGTCGTGGTGGCCGTGAGGGTTACGCGCCGCTCCTGTCCCGCTCATCCGCCAGCCCGCTCCCCGGCCGTTCGCCGCGCGCTCGCCCCCGTCCTGGTGGCGCAGGCGTATCTCGACGTGGCCGCCGACGATCCGGGTGTCGAAGGCGGGCTGGGGCGCGGTCGCGGGACCGCGTACGTTCCAGCCGTCCACGAGCCGGAAGGCGCTGCCGTGCCACGGGCACTCGATACACCCGTCCACGATCGTGCCCTCGGACAGCGGCCCCGCGAGGTGGCTGCACCGCTCGGCCAGCGCGTGGACCGCCCCGCCGGTCTCCCGGACGACCAGGACCGGCACGTCGTCCACACTGCGCCGCACGGGCCGACCTACCGGGAACTCGTCCACGGTCCCGATCCGGTGCCAGCCCTCCGTGACGACGTGCGGGACCTCTTCGGCGTGGTTGGCGCCGGACGCCTGCCGGTACGCGAGGTGGCCGCCCAGCATCCCGCCGACACCGACCGCCGTCAGCCCCAGGAAGCCGTACGCCCGGCCGGCACCCGTACGGCCCTTGAGTCGGCAGACCAGGGAGGTTGTGTACAGGCCGACGGCCGCCCAGTTGGCCACGGCGTGCACCAGGCCGACCCGCTGTTGCCGGTGGTGCAGTTCCGCCCAGTCGACAGCGCCGGCCAGAGCCGCCGGAGCGGCCGTGGCCAGTCCGACTCCGACCAGGAGGCCCGCCTCGCGGGAGTGGCCGGGTCGCAGATCCAGTACCGCCGCCGACAGCCAGCTGCCGATCGGCACCTGCACCATCAGCGGATGGACCGGGTGCCCCAGCCACCTGCCGTGCAGTACGTCCCTGCCGCGCCCCAGCGGCAGGGACCGCACCCGTCTGCGGGCCGCGTCGATCAGCGCATCGGCCCGTGGTTCCCGCTCCAGGCGGTCCAGCAGCCACAAAATCCGGTTCTGCCCCATCTGGCGGCGTTGTGTCGTATTCATGGGCAACCGGGTCCCCACCTGCCCGGAAGGCAAACGAAGCGACGGGTGAGATCGCGTACTCGCCGGCCATGCGAACAGCGCTGGGCGTCGCCCTGCACGTCGACCATGACGGAGCACGGCCGCTCCTCGCCGCGCGCGCCCGGACGGCTGTGCGTGAAAACCCGGGGGCGTTCCGCCCGGCGGCCGCCGACGCGGTGGCGACCGGGCCCTGAGGTCAGCCCTTCTTGCCCGGTGCCGGTGAGCTGGGGCCCGCCGGACCGGCGCGGAGCATGGCCTTGTAGAGGGCGTCGTGTTCGGGCGAGGCGGGCAGGGGGCCGCGGGCAGGGGCCTCGAGGGACTGGATCAGCAGGGCGACGACGCGGCGCCAGGCGTCGGGGGCGGCGTCGCCGGTGGCGTTGACGACGCCGGCGTTGGCCATGTGGATCAGGACCAGGTCGGAGGGGGCGAAGTCCTCGCGCAGCCGGCCGGTGGCCTTGGCGCGGCGGATGAGCTCGACCATGGCCTCGTAGGCCTCGTCGCGTCGCTTCTCCAGGGCTTTGGCGGTGGGGAAGGTCATGGTCAGGACGTCGGCGAAGCCGTAGTCGGCGGCCTGCATGGCGCAGGCGGTCTCGATGTAGCCGGTGAACCCGTGCCAGGGGTCGGGGTCCGCGAGCGCGACTGCCACGGCGTCGGCGTAGGCGTCCATCCGGTCGGAGAAGACGGCGGCGACCAGGTCCGCCTTCGCGGGGAAGTGGCGAAGGATGGTGGCGATCCCCACGCCCGCCTCCCGGGCCACGGAGGCCATCGAGGCGTTCAGCCCGTCTCGCGCGAACACCTTGCGCCCGGCGGCGATGATGCGGGCCCGGTTGCGCTCGGCGTCACTGCGCAGCCGCTGGGCGGCGGGGGCGTGGGGTTCTCGGGCGCCAGGGTTCATGGCGCCCAGTCTAGCTACCGGATCACCCTATCCATTTCTGCTTCCGCACTGGCCGCACCGAACCGGATCGGGCTAACCGAATCCGGAAACGGATAGACCTATCCAACGGGTGTTCCATGTCGCCGTCATCGGAGCCGGCCCCGGCGCTCGCCCTGGCCATCGCCCGCGCCTGTCCCCAGAAGCCCTCTTCACGTCTCCGGCCGAGGCGGGAGGAAAGGCTTTTCCCCCTTTCAGTCCCCGATGAACTGCGGTTCGTTCGAGAAGATGACTGACATGGCACTGATTCTGGTGTCCGGGGCCTCCAGCGGGCTCGGACGCGACACGGCGAACATGTTGGCCGACGACGGGCATGACGTGGTCGTCCACGTCCGCAATCCGGCCCGTCTCACCGACGCCGACGACGCCGACCGGTGGAAGGGCGTCGTCGTCGGGGACCTCGCCGATCCGGACGAGATCCGCGGAGTTGCCCGACAGGCCGCCGAGTTCGGCCGCTTCGACGCCGTCATCCACAACGCCGGCGTCCTGCACTCCCCCGAAGCGATCACTGTCAACACCGTCGCGCCCTACATGCTGACGGCCCTGATGGACAAACCGGCCCGCCTCATCTACCTCAGCAGCTCCATGCACCGAACCGGCTCCACCGACCTACGGCGGCTGACCGCGGGCACCGCTTCCTACGACGACACCAAACTCTGGGTCACCACCCTCGCGCTCGCGTTCGCGTCCCGCTGGGAAGGAACCTCCAGCCACGTCGTCGACCCCGGATGGGTTCCCACCCGCATGGGCGGTCCCGGCGCGCCGGACGACCTGGCCGCCGGCCACCAAACACAGGTGTGGCTCGCCACCCACGACGACGTGACCCCGGGCACCGGCGGCTACTGGTACCACCGGCGGACCCAGACACCACACCCCGCGTCACGGGACGAGGAGTTCCAGGCCCGCCTCGTTCGAGTCCTGGAAAGCCACACGGGCGTCCGGCTCGGCTGACCACGACGACAGCGACCGCCGGTTCGTCAGGCGCGGCCGGTTGCCGCGACGAGCGCGGCGATGTCGTCCTCGTGGGTCAGGTAGCGGCCGGTGAGCGCGTCGGCCTCGCCCCGGATCAGCCGGAGCAGGTTGGCGACGGCCTCGGCGACCGGGGTGTAACGGCCGCTCTCCCGCTGGGAGTCGAGCCAGGAGTCGACGCGGCGCTGCCATGGGTTGTCGCTGGTCCGGGTCGCCGTCGCCGACGCCCCCAGGCCGACGTCCAAGATCCCCGGGTGGTAGCTGAACGCGCTGATCCCGTGCGGCAGCAGTTCGATGGCCATGTTCTCGGTCAGCTTGTTCACCGCCGCCTTGGACACCGAGTACGCGCTGACGTAGGGCCAGCGGGTGTGCCCCGCGTGGCTGGAGATCGTGACGACCCGCCCCCGGCCGCGCTCGATCATGCCCGGCAGCACCGCCCGGCACGCTGCCAGCGCGCCGCCCAGGTTGACCTCCATGGTGTGCACCCACTCGGCCGGGTCGTTCTCCCAGGCCGGTCCGGCCGGTCCGGGCACGCCGGCGTTGTTGACCAGTACGTCGATCCCGCCGAGCCGCTCGGTGGCCAGCTCGACGGCCTTGGCCAGCTCGACGTCGTTGGTGACGTCGGCGGCGGCCGTGACGACCTCGGGGCCCCGGTCGAGACCGGCGGCGGCTCTGGGCAGCGAGTCGGCGTCCCTCGTGGTCAGCACCAGGTGCGCGCCCGCCGCGTGCACGGCCTCGGCGATGGCCCGGCCGAGTCCGCCGGCCGCGCCGGTCACCAGGACCCGCAGGCCGGCCAGGTCCGTCGTGTCTTGAGACATCACAACCTCCACCATGTTCAAGCATGTTCAAGTCAGTTGCTGGGATTCGCTGAGGCCCACCAGGACACTTCGCCGTACGCGTCGTGCCGCCCGGTCTTCTTCCTCGGCACGGCGGTCGAACTGCTGGAGCCGGCCTCGCACGGCCCGGTCGGCCGACAGCGGGCCCGGGCGCGGTCGGCCTTCGCCCGCGTCGAGTGGCGCCGGGCGACCCGTGACCGGTCACCCGGCGCGGGGGCACAGCCGTACGGCCGCATCAGGCGCTCGCCTCCACCGGAGCGTCCAGCACTCGGTGGAGGTGGTCGGCCAGGGCCCGCGGAGCGGGGTGGTCGAACACCAGCGTGGCGGGCAGCCGCAGCCCGGTCAGGGCGCTCAGCCGGTTGCGCAGTTCCACCGCGGTCAGCGAGTCCAGCCCGGACTCGTGCAGGCTCCGGTCCGGGGGTACGGCCTCGGCATCCGGGTGGCCGAGCAGCTCGGCGGCGGCCGCGCGCACCTCGGCCAGCAGCCGTTCGGCCCGCTCGGCCGGAGTCAGGTCGCGCAACTGGACGGTGGGTGCGGAGGCTGCCGGTCCGGCGGGCACGAGACGGCTCAGCAGCGCGGGCGCCCCGCGGGTGCGCAGCTTGGCGATGTCGAACCTGGCGAGGGTGAGTACCGCGTCGTCCTGCCGCAGCGCCTCGTCGAACAGGGCCAGCGCGAACTCGGTGGGCATGGGCAGGGTGGAGTCCGGCAGGGTGCCGTCGCGGTCGGTCTCGCGCAGCACGGCGGTCATACCGGAGGCCTCCTCCCACAGGCCCCACGCCTGGGACTGCGCCGGCAGCCCGTCGGCCCTGCGGCGCTCGGCGAGCGCGTCCAGGAACCCGTTCGCGGCCGCGTAGTTGCCCTGCCCCGGGCTGCCCAGCACCCCGGCCAGCGAGGAGAACAGTACGAAGGCGGCCAGCTCGGTGTCCTTGGTCAGCTCGTGCAGGTTCAGCGCGCCGTCGACCTTGGGGCGCAGCACCTGCTCCACCCGGTCGGCGGTCATCCCGGTCACCACCCCGTCCGCGAGGACGCCGGCCGCGTGCACCACCGCGACCAGCGGGTGTCGGGCGGGCACAAGGTCGAGGGCTGCGGCCAGGCTGTCCCGGTCGGCGACGTCGCAGGCGGCTACGGACACCTCGGCGCCCAGCCCGGTCAGTTCCGCGACGAGAGGGCCGGCGCCCCGCGCACCGCTGCGGCTGGTGAGCAGGAGGCTGCGTACCCCGTACTCGGTCACCAGGTGCCGCGCCACCAGCGATCCGAGCGTGCCGGTGCCGCCGGTGATCAGCACCGTGCCGCGGCTGAGGTCCGGTCGGGCGTTCCGCCCCGGCGTGACACGCTCCAGTTCCGGCGCCCGGAGGCGTCCGCCGCCGATCCGCACGTGCGGCCGTCCGGCGGCCACCGCGTCGGCCAGCCGCGCCGAGGAGCGGGGATCCTCGGCCATGTCGTCCATCTCGACCAGCAGGAACCGTCCGGGGTGCTCGGACTGCGCCGAGCGCACCAGGCCGCGCGCCGCCGCGTGCGCCAGGTCGTCGCTGCGGGTCAGCACGACGAGGGGGACGTCGGCCGGGCGGTCGGCCGCCAGCCAGTGCTGGATGTGGGACAGCGTGTCCAGCGTCGCCGCCCGGACGTCGCCGGGCGCCGGGATGCAGAGGACCGCGTCGGCATCGGCGAGATCCACCAGGTCGGCGTCAGCGGTCACACCGAGGTGGTCGGTACCCAGCAGCGCCCATCGCGGCGCGGGTGCCGCCACCGGGTCGGCGAGTTCGGTCCACCGCGTCCGGTACGCCGAATCCGTCGGCAGCGCGCCCGTCAGCTCGCGCAGGGCCACCGTACGTATGCCGAGTGTGCCCCGGAACAGCGGTTCGCCCTCGGCGGTGGTGAGGGTGACGGTGAACTCGTCCCGGCCGCCGGGTGCCAGGTGGGCGTACGCGTGGGTGGTGTGCCGGTCGGCGGCCCATACGTCGTGCCACACGAACGGCAGCCCGACGTGGCCGTCCGGGCGCTGTTCGGTCAGGGCGAGGGCGTGCAGGGCGGCGTCACCGAGCACGGGGTGCAGCCCGGGGCCGGCGAAGCCGCCGGGTGCCTCTTCGGGCAGCCGCAGCTCGGCGAACAGTTCCCCGCCTCGCCGCCAGAGCCTGCGTACGGCCCTGAACGCGGGACCGTACTCGTAGCCGCGCGCGGCCGACGACGCGTAGTCGACGTCGATCTCCTCGGCGTCGGCCGGCGGGGGTGCCCCGACGAACGGCTCCTGGCGGGTGTCGTCGATCGTGCCTTGCGCGTGGCGTCGCCACTGGCTGCCGGGCTGTTCCGGCCTGCTGAACACCTCGACCGTACGCCGGGCCGGGTCCGCGACGACCTGAAGTTCCGCCGTGCCCTGCTGCGACAGTGCCAGGGGCGCCTCGATGACCAGCTCGCCGACTCCGGTGCCACCGGTGCCGTGCGCGGCGCGCAGCGCGAGGTCCAGCAGCGCGGTGCCGGGCAGGATGCAGGTCCCGTTCACCGCGTGGTCGGCCAGCCAGGGCTGCTCGACCGGCGAGATGCTGCCGGTGGCCACGGACTCACCGCTGCGGGCGGATTCGACGAACGTGCCGAGCAGCGGATGGCCGGTGCTCGGCCTGGCCGAGGCGGTGGTCGTGAGCCAGAACCGCCGCCGTTGGAACGGTGTGGTCGGCAGGGGCACCGGCCGGCCGGTGCCGGTGCCGGAGGCAGTGCCGGTGCCTGTTCCGTAGGCGGTGCCGGTGGCGAGGCGCACGCCGTCCTTGCCCCGCGTGTACAGCTGTGCGGCGGAGGTCAGGAACCGTGTGGGGCCGCCGTCGTCGCGGCGCAGGGTGCCGGTGACCACCCCGGTCGTGCCGCTCTTCTCCAGCGTCTGCTCGACGGCGGAGGTCAGCGCCGGGTGCGGGCTGGACTCCACGAAGACCCGGAAGCCCTGGTCGACGAGATGCTCGACGGCCGGCTGGAACAGCACGGGTTGCCGGAGGTTCCGATACCAGTACGCGCCGGTCAGTGTGGCGTCGCCGACCCAGTCCAGGTCCACGGTGGAGTACATCGGCACCGAGGGCCTGGTCGTGTGCACCTCGCCGAGGCGGGCCACCAGTTCCTCGCGCAGTGCCTCCATCTTCGGGCAGTGCGAGGCGACGTCGACGCGGATGCGGCGGGCGTGCAGGCCGTCCAGCGCGCACTCGACGAGCAGGCCGTCGATCGCCAGGTCGTCACCGGCGACCACGGTGGTGGACGGACCGTTGAGCGCGGCGATCCAGAGCTGGTCCGGCCAGCGCTCCAGCAGCCAGTCCAGCTGTGCGCGCGACGCGGTCACCGACGCCATGCCGGCGCTGACGCCGAGTTCGGCGATGACCTGGCTGCGCACCACGACGACACGGGCGGCCTCCTCCAGCGACAGCGCGCCCGCGACACACGCGGCGGCCACCTCACCCATGGAGTGGCCGAGCACCGCGTCGGGTTCGACGCCACGAGAGCGCCACAGGGCGGCCAGCGACACCATCACCGAGAACAGCGCGGGGTGGATGAGGTCCAGCCGTTCCAGTCGGTCGGCGCCGCCGGCCAGCACCTCCGTGAGGGACCAGTCCACATGGGGCTTGAGCGCCCGTTCACAGGCGTGGATGGATTCGGCGAACACCGGTTCGCTCATCAGCCCGGCCGCCATGCCCGCCCACTGGGTGCCCTGCCCCGGGAAGACGAACGCCACCTTTCCGTCCACATCGGAGACTCCGAGTACGGTGTTCCGCGCCGGCTTGCCCTCGGCGACGGCCCGCACCCCGGCCAGCAGCTCCTCGCGGTCGCCGCCGACCACGACGGCGCGGTGGGTGAAGTGGCCGCGCGACACCGCGAGTGAGTGCGCCAGGTCCACGGGTGCGACGTCCTCGGCCACGGGGAGCAGCCGGGCCGCCCAGTTGCGCAGACCCTCGGGAGTCCTGCCGGACAACGTCCACGCGACGACGGACGGCTCCGTGGCGGGCGGCTCGGCGGCGGGCGTCGGTGCGGGTTCCTCCGACGGTGCCTCCAGGATCAGGTGCGCGTTGGTGCCGCTGATCCCGAAGGAGGAGACAGCCGCGCGCGGCGGCCGGCCCCGCTCCGGCCACGGCATGCTCTCGGTGAGCAGCCGGACGTCTCCCGCCGCCCAGTCGACGTGCGGCGACGGCTCGTCCACGTGCAGGGTCTTCGGCAGGGTGCGGTGCAGCATGGCCTGTACGACCTTGATCACGCCGCCGACCCCGGCCGCGGCCTGGGTGTGCCCGATGTTGGACTTCAGCGAGCCCAGCCAGAGCGGGGTGTCGCGGTTCTGCCCGTAGGTGGCCAGCAGCGCACCGGCCTCGATCGGGTCGCCGAGCCGGGTGCCGGTGCCGTGTGCCTCGACCGCGTCCACGTCGGCCGGTGTCAGTCCGGCGTCCCGCAGGGCGAGCCTGATCACCTCCTGCTGCGCCGCCCCGTTCGGTGCCGTCAGGCCGTTGGACGCGCCGTCCTGGTTCACCGCGGAGCCCCGGATCACGGCCAGCACCGGGTGCCCGGCGCGGCGGGCGCTGGACAGCCGTTCCAGCACCACCATGCCGACGCCCTCCGCCCAGCCGGTGCCGTCCGCCGCCGCGGCGAACGCCTTGCACCGCCCGTCCACGGCCAGCGCGCGCTGCCTGCTGAGCTCCACGAACGCGCGCGGCGTCGCCATGACGGCCACCCCACCGGCCAGCGCGACCTCGCACTCGCCCCGGCGGATCGACTGCACCGCGAGGTGGATGGCCACCAGCGACGAGGAGCAGGCGGTGTCGACCGTGAGCGCCGGACCGCGCAGCCCGAGCACATAGGCGATCCGCCCGGAGGCGACGCCACCGGCCGTGGCCGTGCCGATGTAGCCCTCCAGTTCGCGGGGCACCCGGCCCGGATCGGTGACGTAGTCGTGGTGCATCAGCCCCGCGTACACCCCGACCCGCTCGCCGCGCAGGGACGTCGGGTCGATGCCGGCGCGCTCCAGCGCCTCCCAGGAGGTCTCCAGGAGCAGCCGGTGCTGCGGGTCCATCGCCAGCGCCTCGCGCGGCGAGATCCCGAAGAACTCGGGGTCGAAGTCGGCCGCCTCACGGAGGAACCCGCCCCGCCGGGTGTAGGAGGTGCCGCTGCGGTCGGGGTCGGGGTCGAACAGTCCGTCGAGGTCCCAGCCCCGGTCGTCGGGGAACTCGGAGGTGACGTCGGCGCCGTCGGCCAGCAGCCGCCACAGTTCATCGGGGGAACCGACCCCGCCGGGGTAGCGGCAGCCGATGCCCACGAGCACCACGGGGTCGTCGTCGGTGCCGGTCGACGCGGCGGTCGTGGCGTGCGGCTCGGGTGTGCCGGTGAGCTCGCCGCGCAGGTATCCGGCGATCGCACGCACCGAGGGGTGGTCGAACACCAGTGTCGTGGGCAGGCGCAGTGCCACGGCGGCGGCGATCCGGTCCCGCAGCCGGACCGCGTCCGCCGAGGTGAGCCCGTACTCGCGCAGGGCCCGGTCCGGCTCGATTCCACCGGTTTCGCCCAGCACATGGGCGACCTCGCCCGAGACGAGGTCGACGAGTGCCCTGCTGAGGTCGGACCCGGTGAGCCCGGCCAGGTCGACCCTGGCCGGCAGCCGGTCCGACGCGGTGGCCGACATCGACCAGACGGTTGCGACGAGTGTGCTGCCGGGCCGGCTCAGGGCGACGTCCACGGCGTTGCGGATCCGGTGGCCGGTCAGCCCCTTCGCCAGCACCAGGGTGGTGGGAGCGGACCCGGCGGCGGTGATCGTCACGGTGGAGCCGGTGACCGTGACGGTGACGTCGTGCTCGGTGCCGGACGGCTCGACGCTCCGGGCCTCGTGGCCGGCCGCGAGATGGTGGGCGATCAGGTCGGCGAGGTCTCCGGCGTCTCCCGTCAGAGCCACGTCGCGGCCGGCGAGCGGCCCGGCCCCGGCGGGCAGTCCGGCACCCGGGAGCGGGGCCAACTCACCGTCGGCGCCCATGAGGTGCAGTCCGTCGTGGGAGCCGGCGACCGCGAGCAGCCGGCCGGGCAGTTCGGCCAGTGCCTTGCGCGCGACCTTGCCCGTGCCCGTCCTCGGCAGCGCGGCCACGGCGCGGACCTCCACCGGCACCTTGAAGTAGGCGAGGTCCCGGCGGCAGCGCGCGAACAGCTCCGCGCAGTCGACGCCGTCGGGTTCGGGCACCACCAGCGCCACCGGGACCTGGCCGAACTCCTCGTCCGCGAGTGCCGTCACGGCGGCCTCGCGCACACCGGGCACCTGGGCGAGTACGGCCTCGATCTCGGTGGGGTGCACGTTCTCCCCGCCCCTGATGATCACGTCGTTGCGCCGGCCGGTGATCCAGAGATAGCCGGCGTCGTTCTGGCGGGCGAGGTCGCCGGTGCGGTACCAGCCGTCGCGGATCACCTCCGCGGTGGCCTCCGGCAGGTTGTGGTAGCCCAGCATCACGTTGGGGCCGCTGACCCAGACCTCGCCCTCCTCACCGGTCGGCACGTCGACGCCGGTGTCCGGGTCCACCACGCGCAGGCCCAGTCCGGGCACCGGCGGACCGCACGAGCCGGGGACCCGCTCGCCGTCCGGCCGCATGGCGGTCATCGTCCCGCTCGTCTCGGTGCTGCCGTAGCTGTCGGTGAGCCTGACACCGAAGGCGGCCTCGAACGCGTCGGCGAGCGCGGGCGTGCTGACGGCACCCGCGATGAAGCACACGCGCAGCGCGGGCAGCGTGAGTCCTTCCGCACCGGCGGCATGGACCAGGTTGTGGTAGACGGTCGGCACGCCGACCAGGAAGGTGTAGGGCCGCGAGCGCAGTTCGTCGAGCACCTCGGCGGCGTCGAGCCCCGCCATCAGATGCGCCGTGGCGCCGACCGCGGTCACACCGATCACGCACAGGTGGTGGCCGAGGGTGTGGAACAGCGGCAGCGGCCACAACAGCGTGTCCGCCGAGGAGAGTTCGACGATCGGGGCATAGCAGTTGGCGACGTTCCACAGCGCGGCGCGCAACGTGGACAGCACGCCTTTGGGGCGGCCCGTCGTGCCCGAGGTGTAGAGCAGGAAGGCCGGTTCGTCCAGACCGAGGTCGTCACGTGCGGGGACGGCCGGCTCGCTCGTGGCCAGGTCCTCGTAGGACATCGCGTCCGGGCAGTCGCCCACGACGACGAGGTGGCGTGGACCGGCCGGCAGCACCGCGCGCACCTGGTCGGCGTGCGCGGTGTCGGTGATCACCGCGTGGGCGTCGCTGTCGGTGAGCATGTGCAGCAGTTCCGCGTCGGAGGAGTGCGGGTTGACCGGCACGCCGACGCAGCCGGCCCGGTTGACACCGAGGTAGCTCTCCACCATCTCGACGCGGTTGCCCAGCAGGATCGCCACGCGGGCGCCCCGGGGCAGGCCGAGTGCGACCAGGTGACCGCCGAGCCGGGCCGTACGCCGTTCCAGTTCCGTGTAGGTCACCGTCCGGCGCGCGTCGGAGTACGCGGCCTTGGTCCCGCGCAGCGCCGCGTGTTCGCGCAGCAGCTCGGGCAACGGGCGGACCAGGTCGGCACTGCGTGTCGCGGGCATGCCTGCCCTTTCTCGCGGTTGGGTCATGAAAGGGCTCCGATCACTGACTCGACTGCGGCGAGAACGGCGCCCGAGCCGACGAGTTCGACCGTGTTGTCGATCTCGGGCGCCAGGTACCGGTCAGGGCCGGGACCGGGCACACCGGAGGACCTCAGCAGCGCCACGACCGCGCCGGTGGCGGCGGACGGCGTCAAGGGGGCGCGTAAGTCGAGCGCGCGGGCGGCGGTGAGGATCTCGATGGCGACGACGCGGGTGAGGCCGTCGACGGCACGCCGCAGTTTGCGGGCGGCGCCCCATCCCATGGACACGTGGTCCTCCGCCATCGCGCTCGACGGTATGGAATCGATCGACGCGGGTGCCGCCAGACGCTTGAGCTCGGAGACGATCGCGGCCTGGGTGTACTGGGCGATCATGTAACCGCTGTCCACCCCGGGGTCGTCGGCGAGGAACGCCGGCAGGCCGTGGTTGCGGGCGACGTCCAGGAACCGGTCGGTTCGGCGTTCGCTGATCGAGGCGACGTCCGCGGTCGCGATGGCCAGGAAGTCGAGCGCGTAGGCGACGGGCGCGCCGTGGAAGTTGCCGTTCGACGCCACCCGTCCGTCGCTGAAGAGCACGGCCGGGTTGTCGATGGCCGCGGCCAGTTCACGGCCGGCCACGGCGGCGGCGTGCTCGACGGTGTCACGTGCGGCGCCGTGGACCTGGGGCGTGCACCGCAGGGAGTACGCGTCCTGCACGCGTGTGCAGTGCGGCCCGCGATGGGAGGCGACGACACCGGAACCGGCCATGACGGCGACCAGGTTGGCCGCGGCGGCGGCCTGACCGGGATGGGGCCGAAGTGCCTGGAGTTCGGGCGCGAACGCCCTGTCGGTCCCGAGCAGTGCCTCGACGGACATGGCGGCGGCGATGTCCAGGGTCTTCAGCAGCCGCCATAGATCGGTGATCGCGAGGACGAGTTGGGCCAGCATGCCGTCGGTGCCGTTGATGAGGGCGAGGCCCTCTTTCTCGTGCAGCTCGACCGGGCTGAGGCCGGCGGCGGTGAGCGCCTCGGCGGCGGGCATGCGGGCACCCGACGCGTCGCGTACCTCGCCCTCGCCCATCAGCGCCAGCGCGCAGTGGGCGAGCGGTGCCAGATCGCCGGAGCAGCCGAGCGAGCCGTACTCGCTCACCACCGGTGTGATCCCGGCCGACAGCATGGCGGCGAGCCGCTCCGCGGTCTCGACCCGCACGCCGGTGTGGCCGGTCGCGAGCGTCGAGAGCCGCAGCAGCATCATTCCGCGTACGACTTCCCGCTCGACCTCCTGCCCCGAGCCGGCCGCGTGGGAGCGGACCAGAGACCGCTGCAGCTGAGCCCGCTGCTCGGGCGGGATGTGCTGGGTCGCCAGAGCGCCGAACCCGGTCGAGATCCCGTACGACGGTGTCGGGGCGCAGGCGAGTTCCTCCACGACGGCCCGGCCCTTCTCCAGTGCCGAGAAGGCGTCGTCACCGAGGCAGACCGTCGCGCCTTCCCGGGCGACGGCGGCGACGTCGACGAAGGAGAGCGGTCCGGTCCCGACGGTCACGGTGTGGCGCGGCATACCCATCAGGCGGCCGCCTCCGCCTCGGCGGTCTCGGGTCGGACGAAGTCGCGTTCGAGTTGCCTCTTCATGGCGTTTCTTCCTATCGAGCTGGTCACGTGGGGGGCTCGGCTAGCGGAGGGTCTTCACCAAGAAGCGGCAGCCCACAGCCCCTCCGGGACAGGTCCGCGGCAGAGGGAGAGCGCGGTGTCCAGCGAGGCGCCGGCCGCCTGAGCCCAGGAAATGATGTCGAGCGTTCACATGTCATCCCTCTGTGCCGAGGAGCGGCACGTGCGGGGACGGGGACGGGGTTCGCGTCAGCGTCGGCCGGCGGTGCGAAAGCCCCGGCGGTTCTTGCGGCCCAGTGCGCCGGTGGCGACGAGGTCTTCCAGGAGGGGGGCCGGTTTCTGCTCGGGGTGGGCGAGTTGGTCGTACAGGCGGTGCTGGATGGCCAGCGCGACGTCCAGGCCGATCGTGTCGAGGAGCGCGAAGGGGCCCATGGGGTGGCCGTAGCCGTTCCGGACGGCGCTGTCCGTGGCCTCGATGTCGGTGCCGGGGCGCCGCAGCAGATCGACCGCCGCGCCGAGGTAGGGGAAGAGGAGGCAGTTGACGATGAAGCCGGCGCGGTCGGGACAGGTGACCGTGGTTTTCCCCAGGCCGGCGGCGAAGGCCTGGGCGCCGGTGAACACGTCGTCGGAGGTGTCGTCGGTGCGGACCAGTTCGACGAGTCGCAGTACGGGTGCCGGGTTGAAGAAGTGCATGCCGACGACATCGGCGGGCCGTCCGGCGGCCTTCGCGCAGGCTGTCACGGACAGGCTGGACGTGGTGGTCGCCAGGACGGCTTCCGGTTTGGCGACCGTGCCGAGCCGGGAGAAGAGGAGTCGCTTGACGTCGAGGTCTTCCGCCACCGCTTCGATGATCAGATCGCGGTCGGCGACTGCTCGTATGTCCGTGGCAGGGGTGAGCAGCGGCAGGGCGGCCGCCTTCTGCCGGGGTGTCATCCGGCCGCGGCGGACAGCGTGGGTCAGGGATTCGGAGATCGCCGCGAGGGCCGTTTCGGCCTTCTCCCGGCTGCGCGCCACCAGCACGGTGGGATGGCCCGCGGTCGCCGTGACCTCCGCGATGCCGCGCGCCATGACGCCGGAGCCCAGGACGGCGACCGTACGCACCGGTCGGCGGACGGCGGGGGGATGGTCCACGGGCCTGTCCCGGGTTGTGCCGCCCTCGTTGCCCCCGCTGCCCCTGCTGCCCCTGCTGCCCCTGCTGCCCACGGTGGCCTCGTTGCCCTCGGTGTCGTAGCTGTAGAAGCCTTCGCCGGTCTTGCGTCCCAGGCGGCCGGAGTCGACCGTGCGGGTCAACAACGGGGCCGGGATGAAGGAGGCGTCGCCCGTCTGCCGGTGCAGTCGCGTCAGGGTCGCTTGGGCCGTGTCCAGCCCGATGGTGTCCAGCAGGCGCAGCGGCCCGGCCGGCAGACCGCAGCCGAGTCGCATCGCCGTGTCGATGTCGTCGCGGGTGGCATGGCCGGCGTCGAGAAAGGCCACGGACCGGTTCAGGTACGCCATCACGAGTGCGGTGGCGTCCTGTGCCGGTCCGGCGCCGATCTCGACCTGTGTCAGGCCCAGTTCGGCGATCAGCCGGTCCGCGGCGCTCGCGGTGGACGGGGAGGTCAGGGCGGTGGGTGCCGCTTCCACCGTGCCCGAGGGTCCGGGCGGGACGAGGAAGCGCAGACCCGCGACCGACTCCGGTCGGCCGGACGCGATGGCGAGGTGGGGGACGGAGAGGGCGGAGGTCGTCGTGAGGACCGGGGCCTGCGAGACCTCGCCGATACGGCGCAGTACGTCCGTCTTGACGGCCAGGTCGTCGGACACGGCCTCGATCACCACGGTGGCGTCCGCGAGTGCCGCCACGTCAGGTGTGAGGACGACCGACTCCGCCGAGCCCGCGCTGCTTGCCTTGAGGCGGTCGCCGACCCGTGCGAGTGCGTCGAGGTCGGTGTCGACGGCCACGATGCGGTGGCCGGCCCGGTGGGCCAGGCGGAGGAACGCCTCGCCGACCGTGCCGAGGCCGACGATGCCGGTGAGGGGTGCGGTGAGGGGTGCGGTATGGGGTGCGGTGTGGGGTCGCTGATCGGTCGTCATGACGTTCCTCGCACCTTCTGCTCGCGGAAGCGATTGATGGCGTCGATGTGCTGGGCGCGCAGTTCGTGGTCGCGCACACCGAGGCCCTCCTGCGGCGCCAGGCAGAGGATGCCGACCTTGCCTTGATGGAGGTTGGAGTGGACCTCGTACGCCGCCTGCCCGGCCTGTTCCAACGGGTAGACCTTCGACAACGTCGGATGGATTCTGCCCTTGGTGATGAGCCGGTTGGCCTCCCAGGCCTCTCGGTAGTTGGCGAAGTGAGAGCCGACGATGCGCTTCAGCGACATCCACAGGTAGCGGTTGTCGTACTCGTGCATGTATCCGGAAGTGGACGCGCAGGTGACTACGGTGCCGCCCTTCCTCGTCGCGTACACCGATGCGCCGAACGTCTCCCGGCCCGGGTGTTCGAAGACGATGTCGACGTCCTCGCCGCCGGTGAGCTCCCGGATGCGCCCGCCGAACCGCTTCCACTCCTTGGGGTCCTGGGTGCGTTCGTCCTTCCAGAACCTGTAGCCCTCGGCGTTGCGGTCGATGACCGCTTCGGCGCCCAAGGAGCGGCAGATGGCCGCCTTCTGCGGCGACGAGACCACGCAGACGGGGTTGGCGCCGCCGGCGAGCGCCAACTGGGTGGCGTACGAACCGAGCCCGCCGCTCGCGCCCCAGATCAGCACGTTGTCGCCCTGCTTCAGCTGGGCGCCGTTGCGGGAGACCAGTTGCCGGTAGGCGGTCGAGTTCACCAGCCCCGGAGCGGCGGCCTCCTCCCAGGTCAGGTGCTCGGGCTTGGGCATCAGCTGGTTGGACTTCACCAGCGCCAGCTCGGCGAGGCCTCCGAAATTGGTCTCGAAGCCCCAGATGCGCTGCTCGGGGTCCAGCATCGTGTCGTCATGGCCCTCGGGGCTCTCCAGTTCGACGGACAGGCAGTGCGCCACGACCCGGTCGCCCGCGCGCCACCGGTTGACTCCGGGCCCGGTGCGCAGCACCACCCCCGCCAGGTCGGATCCCAGCACGTGGTAGGGCAGGTCGTGGCGCTTGGCCTGGTCGCTGAGGCGTCCGTAGCGCTCCAGGAAGCCGAAGGTCGGCAGGGGCTCGAAGATCGAGGACCACACGGTGTTGTAGTTGATCGCGCTCGCCATCACGGCGATCAGGGCCTCGCCCGGTCCCGGCTCCGGTGTCGGAACCTCCTGCACCTGCAGGGACTTGCGAGGATCCTTCTCCTTCGAGTGCATGCCCTCGAACATCGCGGTGTCCTCCCGGCGCACCACGTTGCCCCGGTAGTGCCCCGGCAGGCGCAGACCCGTCACATCTCGCGGTGTGAGGTCCTCCGAGAGGAGAGCGCCGATGATCTCATCCATATGCCATCCCGTGACGTGTCGAGTGGGGTCGAGCGGTTACGACTCAGGCGGAGTTCGGGTCCGGCCGCGCGATGAAGGCACTGACGACCCGATTCAGGAGATGACCTTGAACGTTCACATGTCATCCCTCCGTGCCGCAGAGCGGCACGGGCAGAGGCGGAGCATGGACGGGCGGGCGCACGCTGGGGCACCGCCGACTGCCGGGACCAGCCCGTTCTTCCGCAACTCATCTCCCTGGCAAGGGAGTTCACCCGGCCGCGGCGGACCACGACCGAACGAGGACGACCGAGAGGAAGAGCGAGATGACCAGTCGGCCCACGGATGCGCCGGTCGAGGACGTCCAGCCGCGGTACAGGCCGTACACGGCCAAGACCACCGAACCCTGGGAGGAGCTCGCACACGACCGGGCCCGCTGCCCCGTCGCCCGCAACGCCGAGCTGGACGCGGTGCAGATCAGCACCTACGAGGGAGTCAAGGAGGTGCTGGCCGGACACCAGACGTGGTCCAGCGCGCTCGGCAACATCTGGCCGCTGAAGGAGCCGCTGCCGCCTCAGGAGCAGGTGCTCGGCTGGGCCGACCCGCCGCGCCACACCCGCCAACGGAAACTGCTGGTCAAGGCGTTGTCGGCGTCCCGTATCCAGAACATGCGCGCTTTCAGCGAACGCTTCGCGGATGACCTCGTCGACGAGCTCTCCGACCGGGGATCCTTCGAGATGTACGACGACTTCGCGGCTCGGATGGCCGCCGGTCACATATGCGAGCTGCTGGGCGTGCCGGAGAGTGAACGCGACGAGTACGCGCGGTCGGCGCAGCGGATGGAGGAGCTCGTCACCGACACCATGGACGGTCGGGCGGAGGGCGGGTACGGCACCGAGCTCAACGAGTGGCTGGACCACCTCGGCGGGATGATCCGGGCGAAGCGGGCGGCCGGGCCGGGCAGCGACGACCTGATCACCCAGCTGTCGTTCGCCCAGGTGGACGGCGACTACTTCGAGGTGGGCGAGATCGCGCGCATGATCCAGCTGCTGAACGTGGCGGGGATCGGTACGACGATCGGGGCGATCGGCAACACCGCCTATCTGCTGGACCGGTACCCCGAGCAGAAGGCGCTGTTCCTGTCCGACGTCGAGGGGATGTCGCCCTCCCTGGCAGCGGAGTCACTGCGGTTCGAGTCACCCATCTCGGGTCTGTGGCGCACCTGCGCCAAGCCGACCAGACTCGGGGGCCTCGATGTCGAACCGGGTGAGAAGGCCTTCGCCGTCATCAGCGCCGGGAGCCATGATCCGCTGGTCTACGACCGGCCGGACGAGTTCATCATCGACCGTGACTGGGCGAACCTGCCGCTGGATCTGCCGTTCGGTCAGGGCATCCATTTCTGCGTCGGTATGAACCTGGCCCGGCTCGAGATTCAGGTCGCCGCCGCGAAGCTGTACAAGCGGCTGCCCAACCTCCGGGTCAGGCCCGGCTTCGAGCCCGAACTCTTTCCGGGGGCGGTGCTGCGTCGCTTCAAGACACTGGAGATGGTCTTCGACGCCCCGGCCCTGCCGAGGACTACCTGACACCTGGCCTGCGGCGAGAACCTGCCACCGCGTAGCACGGTGGCCGCCCGGCGTGGGCGGCCACCCTGTGTCTGCCCCCACACCGGTCAGACGTCGAACTCCCCGTCCCTGGTCTCCGGCAGAGCCAGCACACACACCAGGCTGATCAGGCACATCCCGCCCGCGTAGAGACCGAGCACCAGCGGTGACGCCCAGTGGCTGTTCAGCCAGGTGGCGACCAGCGGAGCGAAACCGCCGCCGAGGGTGTTGGCGAGGATGAACGTCGCGGACGCGCCGGTGTAGCGCAGGCGGGCGGGGAACAGCTCCGGCAGAAACGCCGCGATCGGTGCGAACATCAACGAGAACAGGGCCAGGCCGACCGTGAACGCGCCCGCGATGACGAGCCCGTCACGGGTGTTCAGCGCCGCGAACATGGGCAGCGCCCACACGACGCACCCGATCGCGCCCGCGAGGATCACCGGCCGTCTGCCCACCCGGTCGGCCAGCCGGGCGGCTGGCACGGTGACGGCGGCCGCGGCGACGGCCCCCGCGCTCGCGGCGGCCAGCATGGTGCTCTGGGAGATGCCGAGGGCTTTCGGCCCGTACGAGATGCTGTAGACGATCGTCAGGTAGTAGACCGACGAGCCGCCGATGCCCGCGCCGATCCCGAGCAGCAGCCGGCCCGGGTGTTCCCTGAGCAGAGCGCCGAGCGGAAACCGGGGCGCGGCACCCGTGGTGCGTCCCCGCTCCGCGAACACCGGGGACTCGGTGACCCTCGTACGTACCCACAGCCCCATGACGATCAGTACGGCGCTCAGCAGGAAGGGCACGCGCCAGGCCCCGGCGGCGAAGCCGTCCCGGCCGGCGATCGAGAGGGTCGGCAGAATCACGGCGCTGGACAGCAGGAAGCCGAGCAGCGGGCCCACCTGGGGTATCGAGGCGTACATCGCCCGGCGCCCCGGGGGCGCGTGCTCGGCGGCCAGCAGGACCGCGCCGCCCCACTCGCCGCCCATACTGACGCCCTGCAGCAGGCGGAGCGCCACCAGCAGGACGGGGGCGAGAAGGCCGGCGGTCTCGTACGTCGGAAGCAGCCCGACCCCCACCGTCGCCACGCCCATCAGGAGGAGTGAGATGACCAGTGCCCGTTTGCGGCCCAGTCGGTCGCCGATCGTGCCGAACAGCACCACGCCCACGGGGCGGGCCAGGAACGCGGCGGTGAAGGTGAGGAAGGCGGCGAGGGTCTGGAGCGTGGTGTTGCCTGCCGGAAAGAAGGCCGGGCCGAGGACGAGTGCGGCGGTGGTGCCGTACACGGCGAAGTCGTAGTACTCGACCGTGGTTCCGATGAGGCTCGCGACGGCGACCCGTGACACCGTGCGCTTGTCACCGCTCCGGTCGCTCGGGGCGGTGTCGGGGGGTGCGAGCGGTCTGACGCTTTCGGACATGAGCGGCTCACTTCTGCTGGGACTGCGGCCTCGGATGCCGGTGATCCGCACCACAGTGGGGACTTGGTGCCAGCAAGGTGCGGCCTGGCCGAAACCCGCGCACGCGGATGTGCCGTTCTGCGGCACGCGGGAGGCGGCCGCGCCGTGGGCACTCCGTCGAAGTGCCGACCGTGGCCGGGGTCCGCTGCTCTCTGACCTGTGCCTAGAGTGGTGCTGTGTCTTCAGGTAATGGTGTGGTGGCGCGTAATGTGCGCTTTCTCAGAGAGCAGCGTGGTCTGTCTTTGGCTGAGTTGGCCCGACAGGCGGGGCTGGCGAAACAGACGCTGTCGAATCTGGAGCAGGGGACGGGTAATCCCACGGTGGACACCTTGTTCTCGATCGCGGCGGCGCTGGGTGTGCCGGTCACCAGGCTGGTGGCGGAACGCGAACAGGTGATGACCGTGCAGCGGGGCGACGAGGTCGTCTGGGAGCGGCACGAGGGCTATGAGTCCCGGGCGTTGGACCACATCTACGGGTCCGGTGTCATCGAGAACTACGTGGTGCGGATCGGTGAGGACGCGGGGGCGCCGTGTGATGCGCATCCGGTGGGGACGCTGGAACACCTGTATGTGATCAGCGGGCGGGTACGCGTCGGTCCCGCCGACGGGCCGGTGGAGCTGTCGGCCGGTGACTTCGTGCGCTACCCGGGCGACCGGCCGCACGTGTACGAGTCGTTGGACGGCGAGAGCCTGGTGCACATCGTGGTCAGTGTGCCCCGGGTGCAGCCCGGCACCAGCGGCACGACCGTCGTCCGTACCCACGGCGGCGGCCGCCACTGAGCGACTGCCCCGCCGCGGCGGGTGCCGTCCGACGGGCGGGGTCAGGCCCCGGACAGCGCGCCGATCCCGGCCGGTACCGCCTGCCGCGCCCTCGCCGAGGAGACTGCCCGGCTCGCCTCGTACGCCACGCGGCGCAGCGCCGGGGCGAAGCGGGCGGGGTCGAAGCGGCGGTCCGCGCCCGCGATGGAGAGGGCCGCCACGGGGCGACCGGCGGGCCCCATGATCGGTACGGCGACGCAGGTGAGGCCGAGGACGGCTTCCTGGCGGTCGTAGGCGATGCCGTCCTGGCGGATGCGGCGCAGATCGGCCCGGAAGCTGCAGGGGTCGGCGAGGGTGTACTCGGTGCGCGCGGTCAGCCCGGCCTCGATGGCGGCCTCGGCGGCGTCGTGGTCGAACGCCAGGAGGGCTTTGCCGACCCCCGTGCAGTAGGCGGGCAGACGGGCGCCGATCCGGGAGGGCGAGCGGGCCGCCCGGTGACCGTGGAGCTTGTTGACGTAGACGATGTTCGTGCCGTGGAGCACGGCGAGATGGACGGTCTCGCGGGTCAGCTCGTACAGATCCGCCAGGTGGGGCAGCAACCGCTCCTGAAGCAGTGGAGTGGTGGGGCCGTAGGCGCGGCTGCCGATGTCGATGAGCTGAGCGCCCAACCGGTAGTCGCTGCCGACCCGCTCGACGAGGTCGTTGCGCTGCAGGATGCCCAGCAGCCGGAAGGTCGTCGACTTGCTCATCCGGGTGCGGCGGGCCAGCTCGCTCACGCCGATCTCGCCGTCCATCTCGGCGAGGGACTTCAGCAGGGTGAGCGCCTTGTCGACCGCGGTCCGCTGTTCCGGTGCGGTGTCCGGTGCGGGTGCGTTGTGGTGCGGGAGGGGGGAGTGGAGTGGCATGGGGGGCTCCCGGTGAGCGGTCACGACGATCCGGCGTTCCATTAAAATGGACGCACGTCCAATCTAGGGGACCGTTTCCGGCTTGTAAACGGGTGGGAAGCCCGCGCGCACGATGCGGCTGAATCGAATCCCCGCGCTGTTCCACATCCCGGCACGGTGGCTGGGCAGGGCGTCGCCGGCCGACGTCTGCTGTGCCCATGGAGCGACACCGTGAGCCGTCCGTCGACGTCGGCGCCTACTTCGACCTCGACCGGGGCCTGATCGACCGGACGATCTTCGGCGATGCCGGCCTGTACCGGCAGGAGCTGCGCCGTGTGTTCGCGCCGAGCTGGCTGTTCCTCGCGCACGAGAGCCAGTTCGCGAAGCCGGGCGACTTCTTCACCACGTACATGGGTGAGGATCCGGTCATCGTCACGATGGGCCGGGACCGGAAGCTGCGGGCCTTCCTCAACGCCTGCCGCCACCGGGGCATGCGGGTCTGCCGCGCCGACGCGGGCGCCACGAAGGCGTTCACGTGCAGCTATCACGGCTGGGCGTACGACACCTCCGGCAAGCTGATCAACGTACCCAACGGCGAGGACTACCCCGCCCACTTCGAGCAGGAGAAGTGGGGACTGATCGAGGTCGCGCAGCTCGACACGTACAAGGGGCTCGTCTTCGCGACCTGGAACCCCGAGGCGCCGCCGCTGGTCGAGGCGCTGGGCGGCCTCGCCTGGTATCTGGACGCCATGCTCGACCGCGACCCGGAAGGCACCGAGGTCGTCGGCGGGGTGCACAAGTGGGTGCTGGAGGGCAACTGGAAGCTCGCCGCCGAGCAGTTCGCCTCCGACTGGTACCACGTCAACATCTCGCACGCCTCGGCGCTGATGGTCATGTCGCCGACGGGCAAGGGGCCCAAGACCGAGATCGTGCAGACACCGGGACGGCAGTACACCGATCCGCTCGGCCACGGACACGGCTTCCCCACCCACCCCAAGAGCCGCTTCGACGACCGGGTCGTGCACGACTGGTACGACTACGACGCGCTGCGCGAGCGTCTCGGTGACGCCCGCGTCGAGGGCCCGATGACCACCGGCCACGGCACGGTCTTCCCGAACTTCTCCTATCTGCCGGTCAACGGCTCCATCCGTGTCTGGCATCCCAAGGGCCCGGACCGGATGGAGGTGTGGGCCTGGACGCTCGTCGACAGGTCGATGCCGGACGAGGTCAAGGACGCCCAGCGGATCTACAACCTGCGCACGTTCGGACCGACGGGCATCTTCGAGCAGGACGACGGCGAGAACTGGTCGGAGGTCCAGGCCACCGCCCACGGCTTCGTGTCCGGCTCCATGACCCTCAACTACCAGATGGGCCTGGGACTCGAGACGCAGGACGGTATCCATCCCGGTACCACCGGCCATCTCTACAGCGACGGCGCCGCCCGCGGCTTCTACACCCGCTGGCGCGACCTGATGAACACACCCGCCTGGCACGAGAACGTCACGGAGAAGGACACCCCATGAGCACGACCAGCACCGGTATCCGCGTCGCCGAGGTGGGCGACATCGAGGACGGCGAGGCGCTGAAGGTACCCGCCGAGAGCACCGGCCACGGTGACGCCATCGCCGTCTTCCACGACAACGGCGCCTACTACGCCCTCGACGACACCTGCTCCCACGGCCAGGCATCCCTCTCCGAAGGCTGGATCGAGAACGGCGAGGTCGAGTGCCCGCTGCACAGCGCCCGCTTCTGCCTCAAGTCCGGCGAACCGCAGTGCATGCCCGCCACCGTCGCCGCCCGCACCCACCGGGTCGAGGTCCGCGACGACGCCGTCTGGCTGCACCCCGGCCAGGGGGCCACCGCATGAACCACCCGCGGCGCATCGCCGTCGTCGGCGCGGGCCTGGCCGCCGTCTCGACCTGCGACGCACTGCGCGCCCAGGGCTACGACGGCGAACTGGTGCTGTACTCCGCCGAGCGCGGACTGCCGTACGACCGGCCCCCGCTGAGCAAGGACGTCCTGCTCGGCAAGGCCCGACGCGAGGACGTCCTGCTGCGCCCGGAGCAGTGGTACGAGGAGCGGCGCGTCGACCTGCGCGAGGGCACCCCGGTCCGGGCGATCCGCAGGGACGCGGGTGGCCTGGAGCCGGCCGACGGGTCGGTCGTGAACGCCGACCGGATCGTGCTGGCCACCGGCGGCACCCCGCGTCCACTCCCCGTGCCCGGCGGCGACGACCCGGCCGTACACCCGTTGCGCACCTGGGAGGACGCCGAGCGGCTGCGCGAACGTCTGCTGCCCGGCGCGCGGGTGGCCGTGGTCGGGGCCGGGCTGATCGGCGCCGAGACCGCGGCCGTCGCCCACGCCCTGGGCTGCCGGGTCACCCTGATCGACCCGGTGGCCGTGCCGCTGGCCGCGGTGGTCGGTGAGGACATCGCGGGCGCGCTGCACGCTCGGCACACCGACGAGGGCATCGAGGTGATCACGGCCGGTGTCGAGCGCGTCGAGCGCGGGTCGGCGGGGGTTCTGCTGCACCTGGTCGGGCACGGCCGGGTCGTCGCCGCCGACACGGTGGTCGTCGGCATCGGCATCCGGCCGGCCACGGAGTTGGCGGAGGCGGCGGGGCTGACGGTCGACAACGGGATCGTCGTCCACGCCGGTGGGCGCACCTCCCACCCGAACGTCTTCGCCGTCGGCGACGTCGCCCGGCGGGAAGGCCATCGCGTACGGCACGAGCACTGGGAGGCCGCCCAGCGGGACGGCGAGGCCGCCGCGTTCGGCATTCTGGGGCTGCCGGTGCCGGAGCACGGCGCGCCGTGGTTCTGGTCGGATCGCCATGGCTCGCGGCTGGAGGCGGTCGGCACGATGGCTCTGGCCGAGCGGACCGTGGTGCGGGGCGACCCCGGCAGCGGAGCCTTCACGGTCTTCGGGCTGCGCGCGGACCAGGTGGTCGCCGCAGCCGCCATCGACCGGGCTCGGGACGCGAAGGCCGCGCGGCGGCTCGTCGACCGCGGCATCGTCGTCGACGCGGGGCGGCTGGCCGATGAGGGCGCGGATCTGCGTGCGCTGCTCCGCTGAAGGTGTTGCCGGGGCCGCGCCCCGGACGGCCGGATCAGGGGCTGCCACGTGATGTCGGTTGTCTGCCGCGGGCTGTCTGTGGCCGGTCGCGCGGTTCCTCACGCCCCTTCACGGCGCCACCTTGCCGTGCCGTCCACCGGCACACCCGCTCCCCAAACCACCCCCTCCGCGCTGGAATGACCCCCGAGCGCGGACCGCAGGAGGACCCACCCCATGAGCATCCACCCCCCGGAGTCGACGACTCCCTCGGCCGTCTCGTACGACGACATCCGGCTGCACTTCGAGGTGCAGCGCCTGTACGCCGTCGAGGCGCGGCTGCTCGACGAGCACCGGTACGCGGACTGGCTGGAGTTGTTCGCCGACGATCTGCACTACTGGGCGCCGGTGCGCACGAACCGGCTGCGCCGTCAGCAGGCCCTGGCGGACGGGTCGCCCGGCGAGGTGGCGATCTTCGACGAGACCAAGGCGAGTCTGGCCTGGCGGATCCGTCGCTTCGACTCGGGCATGGCCTGGGCCGAGGATCCGCCCTCAAGGACCCGGCACCTGATCACCAACGTCCTGGTCAGGGCGGCCGACGAGCCCGGCGAGTACATCGCGGAGTCGGCGTTCCTCTGCTACCGCAACCGGCTGGAGCGCGAGGTCGACATCTACGCCGGCGGTCGCACGGACACCCTGCGCCGTACCGGGGACGGCGGCCTGCTGATCGCCCGCCGCACGATCCTGCTCGACCAGAACGTCCTGCTCGCCAAGAACATCAGCACCTTCCTGTGATGACCGACGGAGACCCACGTGAGCACTGCACAGACTGAAGAGCCGAAGCTCGTCGAGCACACCGTGCACACGACGCTCGGGACCGTCGCGGTCAGCGAGGCCGGCGAGGGGCCGGTGCTGGTGATGCTGCACGGCGGTGGCCCCGGCGCGAGCGCCGTGGCCAACTACCGCCAGAACCTGGCCGCCCTCACCCCGCACTTCCGGGTCGTCCTGCCCGACCAGCCGGGATTCGGCGGCAGTTACCGGCCCACCGAGGCGGACCTCGACGCCCGCGGCATCACCGAGATCACGGTCGACGCCCTGCTGCAGACCCTGGACGCGCTCGGCGTCGACCGCTTCCACCTGCTGGGCAACAGCCTCGGCGGTGCCGCCGCCATCGCGACCGCGCTCGCCGCCCCCGAGCGGGTCGAGAAGCTGGTGCTGATGGCGCCGGGCGGCGGCTGGCTGCCGTTCGGGCCGACCCCGACCGAGGGCCAGAAGGCCATGTTCCGCTACTACAACGGCGAAGGCCCGACCGTGAAGAAGATGCGGGACTTCATCCGTGTCATGACGGCCGAGCCGAAGCGCTGGGAGGACACGGTCCAGGCCCGCTACGAGGCCTCCCTCGACGAGTCCCACATCGCCTTCTACCACGCCTACAACGCGGCCTTCGCCAAGCGCCACGGCATGGACCCGCTCTGGCAGCGCGTCCACCGGATCAAGGCACCCACCCTTCTCCTCTGGGGCCGCGACGACCGCACCATCACCCTCGACGGGGCCCAGCTGATGCTCAAGCAGATCCGCGACGTCCAGCTGCATGTCTTCGGCGGCTGCGGCCACTGGGTGCAGTTGGAGCGGCAGGCCGAGTTCGAGCGCCTGGTCACCGACTTCCTCGGAGCCCGGTGATGGGCGGCTGGCTGGAGGGCGACGTCGCCCTGATCACCGGCGGCGGCTCCGGCATCGGCCGCGCGGTCGCCCTGCGGTATCTGGCCGAGGGCGCGCGGGTCGCCGTACTGGACCGGGACACGGGGCGGCCGGGCGACCTCCCGGACGGCGTGCTGACCGTCACCGGGGACGTGCGCTCCCCCGAGGACCTGCACCGGGCCGTCGAGACCACCGTGGAGCGCTTCGGCAAACTCGACATCCTCGTCCCGAACGCCGGAATCTGGGACTACCACCGCAGCGTCACCCGGCTGACCGGCGAGGAGCTGTCCGACGCGTTCGACGAACTGTTCGGCATCAACGTCAAGGGCTATCTCCTGGCCGTGGAGGCCGCCTGGCGCGAGCTGGCCGCCACACGCGGGAGCATCGTCATGACCCTGTCCAACGCCTCCTTCCACACCGACGGCGGCGGCTCTCTCTACACCGCCAGCAAACACGCCTGCCTCGGACTGCTCCGCCAGCTCGCCTACGAACTGGCACCCAAGATCCGCGTCAACGGCGTCGCCACCGGCGGCATGCGCACCCAGCTGAGCGGCCCCGAGAGCCTCGGCCTGCACCACCGCACCCTGGCCGCCTCCTTCGCCAGGAACGAGGCCTCCGGCGAGGCACAGCCGCCCCTCATCCCCTTGTACGACTCCAGCGTCGAGCCGGAGGATTTCACCGGCCCCTATGTCCTGCTCGCCTCCCGCGCCAACAGCGCCACCGTCACCGGAGCCGTCATCCCGGCCGACGGAGGCATCGCCGTACGAGGCTTCCGTACCGCCGCCGGCGGCACCGGTCTGTAGAAATCCTCCGTTTCCCGTACGCCGGCCGTCACACATCGAGTACGACAGTCATCGAGCATCCGTACGACAGCCACCGAGCACGACAGCCATTGAAGGAGCCGCCGCCATGGCCGCCGTCGACATCAGCCCCGCAGTCGCCCTGCACCGCAGAGCCAAGTACCCGACGCCCACCGCCCTCGTCTACGAAGGGCAGGAGTTCTCCGCCGCCGACCTCAGCCGCACCGCGGTCGAGCTGGCCGCCGGGCTCGCCGAGCAGGGGCTGCGCCGCGGCGACCGCATCGCCTACCTCGGCTTCAACAGCGCGGTCTTCCTGCACACCCTGTTCGCCGCCGCGCATCTCGGCGCCGTCTTCGTCCCGGTCAACTTCCGCCTGGCCGCCGACGAGGTACGCCACATCCTCACGGACAGCGGTGCCCACACCCTCGTCGTGGAGGAGGGCCACCGTGAACTCGTGGAGTCGATCCTCGGCGAGGTACCCGCCCGTCGCCACCTCCTCGTCGACACCGACCCCGCCTGCCCGGCCGCCGCCACGGCTGCCTCGGACGTCTGGACGCCGCTGTCGCGGCTGCTCGGCCCCGGGCGGCCCACCCGCGAACCGGTGCCGCTGCACGACGACGACCTCGGCGCCCTGATGTACACCTCCGGCACCACCGGCCGCCCCAAAGGCGTCATGCTCACGCACGGCAATCTGTGGTGGAACGCCGTCAACGTCGACAGCATGGTCGACACCCGCTCCGACGACGTGAACCTGGCCGCCGCCCCCCTCTTCCACATCGGCGGCCTCAACGCCCTCACCCTGCGCACCCTGCTGCGCGGCGGCACGGTCGTCCTGCGGCGCGGCTTCGACCCCGCCCAGTGCCTCGACGACCTCGTCCGGTACCGGGTGAACGGTCTCTTCGCCGTCCCCGCCATGTTCGCCGCCCTCGCCCGTGTGCCCGGCTTCGCCGACGCCGATCTGAGCGCCCTGCGCTCCGCCGTCGTCGCGGGAGCGCCCGTGCCTCCGCAGCTGATCAAGGACTACGCCGAGTGCGGGATCCTGCTCCAGCAGGCGTGGGGGCTCACCGAGACGGCCCCCTTCGCCACCTATCTGCCCGCCGGGCTGACCCAGGAGAAGGCGGGTTCGGCCGGCGCCCCGATGCCGTACACCGAGATCTGTCTCACCCACCCCGGCACCGGAGCCAGGATCGACGAGGCGGACACACGCGGCGAGATCTGCGTCCGCGGCCCCAACGTCACCCCCGGCTACTGGAACAACCCCGAGGCCACCGCCGCCGCCTTCGACGACGCAGGCTGGTTCCACACCGGTGACGTCGCCCACCGCGACAAGGACGGCTTCTACTACATCGTCGACCGGCTCAAGGACATGATCATCAGCGGTGGCGAGAACATCTACCCCGCCGAGGTGGAGCGGGTCCTCGCCGCCTGCCCCGGCGTCCTGGAGGCAGCCGTCATCGGCGTCCCCGACCCCAAGTGGGGCGAGACCGTCCAGGCCGTCCTCACCTGCGCCTCCGGAACGGTCCTGACACTGGAGGACGTACGGGAGTTCGCCGGCCGGCACCTCGCCCGCTACAAGCTCCCCACCCGACTCCTGCTCGTCGACCAACTGCCCCGCAACGCCAGCGGCAAGCTCGCCAAGGCCGAACTGCGCCGCATGGCCGAGGCCGCGCCCGCCACCGACACCGTGTGAGCCCCGCCGTGATCACCGCTCTCGACCTGCCGCTGCCGCCCGGCCTCCGGCTGTACCGCGTGCGGGACCACCCCCTGCGGGCCTGTTATCCGTACGGCGCGCACGACCTCGCCGTACGCCTGGTACGGCAGGACCTCGCCGAGGCCGGCCGGCTGCTGCGCGACCTCGTCCCGGCGCTGTTCGCCGCCGATCCGCGCTGCCGCCGCGTGGTCGCCGCACCGGCCGAGGACGACATCGCCGCCCAGGCTGCCTTCGAGGCGGGCGGCTTCCGCCGGGTCGCGGAGGCGGACCTGCCGGACGGCAGCGTGGTCCTGTACACGGTGGAACCCCCCGAGATCGCCGAACTACCCACAGCCCTGGACGACATGCCCCACTGATCCCGCTTCCCGCCACGACGGCCGACGGCACAGGCAGCAGACCTGGCCGTCGGCCCCGGCGTTTTCACAGGTCGCCCGTGCTGTACAGCGGCACGACCAGTGGAGCCCGGCCCCGGTCACCGGTCACCGTAACCCTCGTGCTTGCCGCTATCGCCATCTCCCAGAGCGCCACCGATCCCCTGTCCGGGCTCGTCCTGCGCGACGTACCGAAACCCGAACCCGAGCCCGGCTGGTCCCGGGTGCGTGTCATGGCCTCCTCGCTGAACATGCACGACCTGTGGACCCTGCGGGGCGTCGGCCATCCGCCCGAGCGGCTCCCGATCATCCTCGGCTGCGACGCCGCCGGATACGACGAGGACGGCAACGAGGTCATCGTCCACCCGGTGCTGGGCGACCCGGACGCCGGCCGCGGCGACGAGACGCTGGACCCGAACCGGGCGCTGCTGTCCGAACGGCACGACGGTTCGTTCGCCGAGTGGCTGACCGTCCCCACCCGCAACCTGGTGCCCAAGCCCGCGTGGCTGTCGTTCGACGAGGCCGCCTGTCTGCCGGTCGCCTGGACCACCGCCTACCGCATGCTGTTCACCCAGGCCAGGATCACCGCGGGCGACCGGGTCCTCGTCCAGGGCGCGGGCGGCGGTGTCGCCTCCGCCGCGATTCGGCTCGCGGTGGCCGCGGGCGCCGTCGTCTACGCCACCAGCCGCAGCGAGGACAAGCGCGCCGAAGCCCTCGGCTGGGGCGCCAGGGCCGCCGTACCCACCGGGGAGCGGCTGCCCGAGAAGGTCGACGTGGTGATCGAGACGGTGGGAGAGGCCACCTGGTCGCACTCCCTGAAGTCACTCCGTCCCGGCGGCACCGTCGTGATCGCCGGCGCCACCAGCGGCACCAACCCGCCCGCCGACCTGGGCCGCGTCTTCTACCTCCAGCAGCGCATCCTCGGCTCCACCGGCGGTACCCGCGCCGAACTGGTCGCGATGCTCCGCATGCTCGACGCGACCGGCACCCGCCCGGTGATCGACCGGACCCTGCCGCTCACGGACATCCACAAGGGATTCCAGCTCATGATCGACGGCGGGCTGACCGGAAAGCTCGTCATCCATCCGTCGGACTCCCGCCCGCAGAAGTAAGGAACGCCCATGCCCGCAGCAGCCGTCGGGTTGTCCCACTCGCCCCTCATCGGCAAGAACGACCCGGAGCCCGAGGTCCTGGCCCGCGTCGACGAGGCCGTCGAGACCGCGAAGACCTTCATCCGGGCCTTCGACCCGGACCTGGTCGTGCTCTACGCACCCGACCACTACAACGGCTTCTTCTACAAGGAGATGCCCCCGTTCTGCCTGGCCACCGAGGCCCACGCGGTGGGCGACTTCGGCACGGCCGCCGGCCCGCTGTCCGTCGACACCGCCGCCGCCAAGGCCCTGGCCCAGGGCGTGCTCGACCGCGGTATCGACCTCACCGTCTCCGCCCGCATGACCGTCGACCACGGCTTCGCCCAGCCCCTCGAAGTCCTCTTCGGCGGCATCGACCGAGTCCCGGTCGTGCCCGTCTTCGTCAACGGGGTGGCCACCCCGCTCGGCCCGGTCAGCCGGATCAGGGCCCTGGGCACGGCGATCGGTGAGGCCGCCGCCGCACTCGACCGCCGCGTGCTGTTCCTCGCCTCCGGCGGCCTCTCGCACGACCCGCCGGTCCCGGTGCTGGACGGAGCGCCGCCCCGCGTCGCCGACGCGCTCATCGAGGGCCGGCCGCCGACCCCCGAGCAGCGCGCGAAGGGCGAGCAGCGGGTCGTCCAGGCGGGCCGCGACTACGCCGCCGGATCGACCGCGATGATCCCGATCAACCCCGCCTGGGACAACCGCCTCCTCGACCACCTCGAACGCGGTGAGCTGGCGGAGTTCGACTCCTGGACCGTGGACGGCATGGCCGAGGAGGCGGGCGGCTCCGCCCACGAGGTCCGGGCGTGGATCGCCGCTTTCGCGTCCCTCGCCGCGACCGGCCCGTACGACATGACCTCCCGCTTCTACGAGGCCATCCCCGCGTGGATCGCCGGGTTCGCCGTGGCCACCGCGGAAGGGCGGTGACCGGCATGGCGTATCCGCCGGCCGACACGGACGCGGTGGCCAGGGCGGCCGCCCGCCTCGCTGCCGCCCTGGACGAGGGACGGCCCGTCCCACCCGTACGGGACCTGCTCGGCGAACACGATGTCGCCGCCGCCTACGCCGTACAGCGGGAACTCACCCGTCGCAGGCTGGCGGCCGGCGCGGTCGTCGTCGGCCGTAAGATCGGCCTGACCTCACCGGCCGTACAACGTCAACTCGGCGTGGACCAGCCCGACTTCGGTGTGCTGTTCGCCGACATGGACGTCTCGGGCCTGCCCGAGGTGCCGTCCGGGCGGCTGCTCCAGCCCAAGGCCGAGGCGGAGATCGCCTTCGTGCTGAGGGAGGACCTGGCCGACGGCGATCTGGACCCGGTACGGATCCGGGCGGCCGTGGACCACGCGGTCGCCGCGCTGGAGATCGTCGACAGCCGTGTCGCCGACTGGGACATCCGCCTCACCGACACGGTCGCGGACAACGCCTCCAGCGGACTGTTCGTACTCGCCGAACGCCGGCTCACCCTCGACGAGTTCGAGCCCCGCGAGGCCACCATGCGGCTGTACGCGGACGACGTGCTCGTCTCCGAGGGCAACGGCGCCGCCTGCCTCGGTGACCCGCTGAACGCGCTGGCCTGGCTGGCCCGCACGGCAAGGGAGTTCGGCGAGCCGCTGCGCGCGGGCCAGGTCGTCCTGTCCGGCGCGCTCGGCCCCATGGTCCCCGCCCCGCCCGGCACCCGCGTGCGCGCCGAGATCAGTTCGCTCGGTGAGGTCACCGCCGCCTTCTCCGAAAAGGGCGACACGTGACGAAGACCGAGGTCGTCGTCATCGGGTCCCACGTGGCGACACGGCTGCGGCCTGCTCGCCCTCCGGGACACGGCCGACGACCTGGTCGGCCGTGTCCGTGACCGCCCTGTTCAGGTCGACCACGAGACGCTCACCCTCGGCTGCGGAGGCGAGCGCTCCTCCTTCCTCCGCCACTCCGGGCGAGGCGGCCTCGGCGAGCTGAACCGCAGCCCCGGCGGCACGGACGGCCCGCCGGGCGCGGTCCGCCCGGCCGGCCTCATGCCTTACGGATGGACAGGACCTGGATGTCGGTGTGCTCCAGCACGCCTTCCAGGCCGTTCTCGACGCCGATGCCGGAGGCCTTGTGGCCGCCGAAGGGCAGGTCGGGGGTCGGGATCGCCTCCTGGTTGATCCAGACGGTGCCGACCTCGATCCGCGCCGCCAGTTCCTCGGCCGCCGCGATGTCGCGGCTCCAGACGGTGCCGGCGAGCCCGTACTCGGAGTCGTTGGCGCGGCGGACGACGTCGTCGACGTCCCGGAACCGCAGCAGGGGGACGACCGGGCCGAACGGCTCCTGGGTGACGATCGCCGCGTCGTCGGCGGGGTCGTCCACCACGGTCGGGTGCACGAAGTAGCCGGGGCCGTCCGGGATCGCGCCCTCGACCAGCAGCCTGGCGCCGGAGCCGATGGTCGCCTTGATCAGGCCGACGACCTTCTCGTACTGCGCGCGGTTCTGGAGGGGGCCCAGCTGGACGCCGTCCTCCATGCCGTTGCCGACCTTGACGGACCGTGCGAGCTCGGCGAATCGCTCCGCGAACGCGTCGTAGACGTCCTCGTGCACATAGACCCGCTTGGCGGCGATGCAGAGCTGGCCGCTGTTGACGAAGCAGGTCCAGAAGACCCGCCTGGCGACCTCGTCCACGTCCACGTCGGGCAGCACGATCGCGGCGTCGTTGCCGCCCAGCTCCAGGGTGACGCGGGAGAGGTTGCGGGCGGCGGAGGCCATGACCTTGCGGCCGGTCGCGCTGGAGCCGACGAAGGCGATCTTGCGGATGCCCGGGTGCCCGGTGAGTCTCGGGCCGAGACTGTCACCACCGCTGATGATGTTGACGACGCCGGCGGGTACGACATCGGCCAGCAGCTCGCCGACACGCAGCGTGGTGAGCGGTGTGTACGGCGAGGGCTTGACCACGATGGTGTTGCCGGCGAGCAGCGCCGGGCCGATCTTCTTGGCGGCCAGGACGACCGGGTAGTTCCACGGCACGATGCCGGCGACGACGCCGAGCGGTACGCGGCGCACCCGGACGCGGTGGGTCCCGGTCTCGGTGATCTCGTCGTCGGGGTACTCCATGGCGGCGTGCGCGTCGAGCCAGTCGGCGAAGGTCGTGATCTCGATGCGCGCGTCGGCCAGCGGTTTGCCCTGCTCGGTGGTGAGCAGTACGGCCAGTTCCCCGGTGTGCTCGCGGACGGTCGACGCGCAGGCGGCCAGCACGGCGCGGCGCTCGTCCACAGGTGTGGCGCGCCAGGTGACGAAGGCCCGTCGCGCGGCTGAGACGGCGGCGTCCAGCTGGGCGTCGCCGGCGTCGGGGACGTGGCCGACGATCTCCTCGGTGGCGGGATTCAGCACGCTCAGCAGGCCGCCTTCGGCGCCGACGAGGCGGCCGCCGATGAGCATGCGATGGGTGGGTTCGGGGTGGATCACCGACGTCACTTCCCTGGTCAGCGGATACAGGCCTTCGTGCGCATCAGGAACGATTCGAGGTAGTCGTCGTGCGGGATGCCGGGGGGAAGCCAGTACGTCGGGTGGTCGCCGAGGTAGACGTTGGCGATGCTGGGCTCGTCGATGAGCCGGTCCACGAGCGTCTCGTCGTCGGTGACGGCGGTGAGCACCACGGTGTCCTTGAGCGGCTCGACCCCGGCCTCCGGGCTCCACGGCGCCACCCACACACAGGGAAAGCGCTGCTCGACACGGGTCTGTGGGGCATCGGGGCGGGATACCTGGTGCACGGCGGGGCGCAGCACCGCGGTGCCGTCCCCGAGGTCGTCGACGATCCCGTCGCCGCCCAGCCAGGGGGTGGTGCCGGCGGCCTTGGCCAGCAGGTACTGCTCGATCCGGCGGGCCTCCTCGATCGGCTTCACGGGCAGCACCGCCTTGGGGTCCTGCGGCGGCAGGCTGGGGAGTACGGAGAGCCGCTCGGCGATCGCCTGTGCCACCGGTGCCGGGTCGCCCTCGACGAACACCGCGGTGGTGTTGATGCACGCGGCTCCGCCGTGAGCGCTGACCGAGGAGACGATGGTGTCCAGGTAGGACGTCCAGTCGGCGTCCTTGGTGACGAGGAACTTCGACCGCCCCGGCCCCTGCGGCAGCACCGTCGCCATCGAGGAGTACTTGCGCACCACCTCGTCGTCGCCGTACACCATCGCCCGGTCCGCGCCCCGCACGACCTCGTCGGCGGTGGCGTGGTCGGTCGGCAGCAGGGCGACCTGGTCGGCGCCGAAACCGGCGTCGCGCAGGGCGGTGATCCACCGGTGGGAGCTGAACGGTTCGCGGCTCGACGGCCGCACCGCCACCCGGTAGCCGAGGGCGAGGGACTGCAGCCACAGGGTGTGGGCGCTCGGCGTGTTGCCGGGGGCGTGGACGGCGAACACGTTTCCGCGACGGGCCCACACGCCGCCGCCGTTGCGGGTGCGCGGGTCGCGCCAGTCGTTGACCGCCCCGGTGGGCCGGGCCTCCTGGGAGCTGAGGTAGGCGAGATCCGTGTACTGCACGGTGTATTCGAGGGCCATCTCGGTCGTGATCCAGGGCAGGCCCGACACCCGGCACACCGCGTGCTGGTACTCCGTGACGGACAGTCCACCGACGGTTTCGGTGGCGAAGGCCTTGCCCGCCCTGGCGATGGCGTCCAGGCGCTGTTCCAGCGGCAGCGGGTCGGCCTTGCGCAGCGCCGACATGGTCCTGGCGACGAAGAGCGGGGGGACCAGGCTCAGTTCGGCGAACGGCGCGCCGTAGATGTCCTTGACGGTCTGGATGTTCTTCGACCGGTACGCGCCGCCGGGGCCCAGTGCGTCGAGTCGGACGAGGTCGCTCATCACGCTCATCAGTAGACTCCCTCGATCACGGCTTCGCCGTCGAAGACCTGGACCGGGGTCACATCCGCCAGGGAGTCGCCCACCTGTCCTCGCGGCCCCGGCACACGGGTGGCCTCGTCGCGGTCGAGGTTGTTGGGCAGCAGGAAGCTCCGGCTGACGTGGTTGACCACCACCCGGCCGCGGGCGCCGTGTTCGACCTGTTTCCCGCTGTCGGGGTCGACGACCCGGAAGGTGATGAACGGTGCCGGCGGATCGAAGACGCACTCCCCGGCGTCCTCGGTGACCCGCTGTCCGCAGCTGTGCAGCATCATCGTGCTGCCGAAGAACCCGATGAGCGGGAGGCCGGGAAAGACCTCGCTGCCGAGCACGTCACGGGTGCCGGCGTCCATGTGCGCGCCGGCCCAGATGATCGCCCTGGCCTTGTCCCGCACCAGGTCGGTCAACTCGTCGTCGACGGCGAGGCGTTCGAGTACCGGTGGCGTGATGGCGAGGACGCCCACGTCCTGGCTGCGTAACACGTGCCGGGCCTGTTCGAGCAGATGGTCGGCGTAGGCGCGGGCGTCCTCGGTGCGGCCGGAGGAGATGAGTCGTTTGACCCAGCGCGGGTCCATGTCGATCGAGAACGCGTGGCCACCGCGATCCTTGGCGAGCCGCGCATACGCGTAGCCGCCCATGTGCGGACCGGTGGGAAACATCATCAGCCAGTTCGCGCCCCTCGGCGCGCCGTGCGCGTCCAGGGTCGAGTCGAGCCATTCCTGCGACTTGCGGAACCAGTCCCGCAGGAGGACCACGCGCTTGGGCTGGCCGGTCGTGCCACCGCTCTCGAAGATCCCGCAGATCTCCGGCTTGTCGCCGTAACCGCGCGGAACGAGGTCCTCGACGCGTACGTCGCGCAGCTCGTCGCACACGTTGGGGAACAACGCCAGATCATCGACCCCCCGGACATCGGTCAGCGGGTCGAAATCGAGTGTCTTCGCCCGCGCCAGCCAGAACGGCGACCCTGTCCTCGGGTCGAAGTGCCATCGCATCGCCGCCCTGATGAACTCGCCCGGGTCATGGCCGTCTCCGATCGGCCTGTCGAGAACGGTGTCGATATCGTCGATCATGACGCCTCCGGTGTCTCGCCCCTCGTGCGGGCCACGCTCGGTGCGGTCATTCCAGCGGGGAGGGGGTGACGCGGGAAGGACGCGTGCCGCAGGGCGGCACATGGAGACTTCCGCCGGTGACCGGAGCACTACAGTCCCCGCTCAGTCCTCCTACCGTGTGTCCTGGATCACTGAGCATCCGGGCCTGGCCGGAAGCGAGCCGCTCCATGTCCGAGATCACCAGCGATACCGAACGGGTCGGCGCCACCGCGACGAGCACGCCCGCCGCCGCACGGAAATCCTCCGCGTCGCGGGTCGCCGTCGCGAGCCTCGTCGGCACGATCATCGAGTACTACGACTTCGCCGTGTACGGTACGGCCGCCGCCCTCGTCCTCGGCCCGGCCTTCTTCCCCTCCGGCAACGCCACGCTGTCCACGCTGGCCGCCTTCCTCACCGTCGCCGCCGCGTTCGTGGCCCGACCGGTCGGCGTGGTGGTGTTCGGGAGCATCGGCGACCGGCTCGGCCGCAAGCGTGCCCTCTTCCTCTCCCTGGTCCTGATGGGCCTGTCCACGGTCGGCGTCGGACTGCTGCCCACCTACGAGACCGCGGGCCTCGTCGCCCCCGTGCTCCTGATCGTCCTGCGCCTGCTGCAGGGCGTGAGCATGGGCGGTGAGTGGGGCGGAGCCGTGCTGCTGGCCGCGGAGCACGCGCCTCCCGGCCGCCGCGCGTTGTACGCGTCGATCCCGCAGGCCGGCCCGGCACTCGGCTTCCTGCTGTCCAGCGCCGTGATCCTGCCGACGCTGGCGATCGTGGGCAAGGACGGCTTCGCCGAATGGGCCTGGCGTGTCCCGTTCCTGCTGAGCACCGCCCTGATCGCCGTCGGCCTCTGGGTCCGGTCCCGGGTCGCCGAGTCCCCCGTGTTCGACGAGCGGTCCACCGGCGACCCCGCCCGCTTCCCGCTCGGCGTCCTGATCAGGGAGTACCCCGGCAAGCTGCTCCTCGGCACGGGCGCGGCGATCGGCGGTTCCGCGATCTACTACCTGACGACCGTCTACAGCCTCTCCTACGGGCCGACTGCCCTCGGCATCCCGCAGCCCACGATGCTGACCGCCGCGAGCATCGCCGCCGCGGCCGACGCGGCCGTCACCGTGCCGGTGGCGATCATGGCCGACCGGGTCGGCAGACGCCCGGTGATGCTGGCCGGCGCGGCGGGGTGCGCCCTGTGGGCCCTGCCCATGTTCGGCTCCCTGCAGACCGGCAACGCCATACTGATCACCGGGGCCTTCACCATCGGGCTCGTGCTGTTCGTCATGATGTTCGCGCCCATGGCCGCGTTCCTGCCGGAGCTGTTCCCGGCCCGGCTGCGCTACACCGGAGCCTCGGCGACCTTCATCCTCGCCGTCACCCTCGGCGGTGGCTTCGCCCCGCTGGTCGCCACCTGGCTGACCTCGCACTGGCAGTCGCCGTTCGTCCTCGGCCTCTACGCCGGCGTGCTGTGCCTGGTCAGCCTGGGCTGTGTCCTGGCCCTGCCCGAGACCCGCGACAAGGACTTCAGCGTGTGACGCAGCTCGGTCAAACCAATTCGGGTCGTGGTTCCAGTTGCCGTAGCGGTGCGGCCTTCGGGTCCCAGAGTCTGGTGGTCCGTATGTAGCCGTAGACCACCGAGGCCATCGCCAGAAGGAGAAGTGGTCCGAACATCCACGGGTGTTCGGCCATCTCCACCGGCAGATAGCGATAGGACGTCAGGAGCGCGGCGAAGACCGCTGTGCCATAGGCGACCAGCTGGATTCCCGACCGGTCCCAGCCACGCTGGAGCGAGCGCAGCGCCGCCTCGATCGTGACGGCGAACACCACGCCGGCGATGAGGTCCACACCGTAGTGGTAGCCGAATCCCAGCGTCGCGGTGAGCGTGGCGATCAGCCAGAACGTGCCCGCGAATCGCAGAGCCCGTGGGCCGTTGCGGGAATGGATGAAGATCGCGGTGGCCCACGCCGTGTGCAGACTGGGCATGCAGTTGCGCGGGGTGATGTCGTCGAACGACATCGGGTGCGGGGTGGTGACCGGTAGCGGCGCGTCCGGCCACAGGAGAGCCGCGGCCCACTGCTCGCCGCCGGTGCCGAACGCGCCGGTGCCGTAGGCGAGGATCGGTCCGACCACCGGGTAGATCATGTAGATGCCCGGCCCGAGGAGGCCGATGACCAGAAAAGTGCGGACCAGATGGTGGCTCGGGAAGCGGCGCTCGACCGCCACGGTACGCAGCTGGTAGAGCGCGACGGCGACCGCGGCCACCGCGAGTTGCCCGTAGACGAGGTCGAGGAGAAGTTCGCCGAACGGGCCCGTGGCCCTGACCAGCCGGCCCATCAGCCACGACGGGTTGCCCAGCGCGTGATCGGCGGTCGCCATGTACGGGTCGAGCACCGCCGGGCGGGTCTTCGCCGTGATCAGCAGCCAGGTGTCACCGGTCTTGCGGCCGGCCACCAGCAGCAGGCCCAGCCCGACGCCCTTCAGCAGCAGGACACGTTCCGGGCCGGTGCGGCGCGTGAGGGCGATGACCGCGTAGCCCAGCATGACCCACAACGCGCCGTTGCCGAAGGTCATCTTGGCGTCGAGAGCCCATCGCGCCAGAAAGAAGGGGATGTCGACGGCGATCGCGACACCGGCGGCGATGAACCGCTCCCGCCAGGAGAGCACCACCATCATCAACGCCATTCCGGCATACAACAGCGGCCCCGACGCGGGGGGAAATATCAGCTCTTGCACCTGGTTGGTGATCGGCCCAGGCAGGCCGTAGCGGCGCGCGGAAATCTCCAGCGCGATGAGGAATCCGAGGCCCGCCACACCCCCCGTGGTCCACAGGATCGCCCGTGGCTGACGCCATAGGGCGAACGCCGGTCTGCCTTTTATTCGCGAAAACACCCGCGATGCCATGGATATCAATTGTCGTCAGGCCGATTTGTCAGTTGTCGGTCAAGTCATGAGTTCGATCGGTCATGTTATCGGAGCGGTGCAAGTGGGTTTCGACGGCGCCGGCGGGGCCGCGCACCGGCATCAAGTAGGAGTGCCTGCGCCCGCGCCTGGTTCCATGGCCTATTGCGACCTTCCACGGCTCAGCTCCCGCACAGCCTCCGCACAGCCCCCGGAGCGAAGATCAGGACATGACTGGTACCTCTGCGGGCCGGCAGGGCACGGTTCGTGTGCTGATCGTCGATGACGAGCCCGAGCTCACCGAGTTGTTGTCCGCGGCCGTCACCGAAGCGGGATGGCGGCCCTTCGCGGCGCCGGACGGGCCAGCGCCCTGAGGCTCGCGCGTGGCTGCGCCCCGCACATCGTCGTACTCGACGGGATGCTGCCCGATGTGGACGGGGTGCAGGTACTGCGCCGGCTCAGACGCGAGAACGCGCGGCTGCCCGTACTGATGCTCACCGCCCGGGACGCGCTGGAACACCGCGACTCGGCGAGGGGCGGCCGTCGCGGTCCGCCGAGGTCAACCTGGCGACACTGGTCGCCGAGGCCGTGTGGGACGCGCAGGCCGCGGGCGGCGACCACGACTGGCAGCTCGCACTGCGCCTCGACATCCCCGCCTCGGTCGTCGGCGAGGCGTCCCGGCTCCACCAGGTGGTGGCCAACCTCCTGGCCAACGCGCGGGTCCACACCCCCAAGGGCACGAAGATCACCGTCGTCGTGGAGGCCACGGACACCCATGGCGTCATCAGGGTCCGCGACAACGGGCCCGGCATCCCCCCGGTCCTCCTCCCCTCGGTCTTCGAACGCTTCACCCGCACCGACGCCTCCCGCTCCCGCGCCCCCGGCGCGGAGGGCGGCGCCGGCCTGGGCCTGGCCATCGCCGCGGCCATCACCGAGGCGCACGGCGGCCGCATCGACGTCGAGAGCGAGCCGGGGCGCACGGAGTTCACGGTCACGCTTCCCGTCGTCGACCGGCCCCGCTGAACCGATCGACACCGCTGTCCACGAACTCTCAGCAGCTCCACAGAGACACAGGTCAGACCCGCTCCGAGGGCGCGTCCGCGCGCCGATCTCGGCGGACGTATCGCCTCCGGTTCAGTTCGGCCTCAGTTGGCTCCCCCACTGTGGTGGTCCTGCGGCCGTCCGCTCCGGACGGCCCCATGACGAAGGGAGCCAGCGACGATGACCGAGCTCGACGGCGGGGAACCGGCGGCCCGGGAGCCACAGACCGCGAGGAGCCTCCGTGCTCACGCGAACCGCCGCGACTTCATGCGCAAGGTCTTCTTCGCCAGTGGCGCCACGGCCGTCGTGACCATGGGCGGCGCGGGCGCCTGGGCGGCGACGGCCGACGACACCACGGGCACGGCCGACGCGACGGCGAGCCCCGCCCCCAGCGGAGCCCCCAGTGGCGGCCCGGGCGGCGGCACCGGCGGCCCCGGAAACCAGTCGATCACCGAGGACTTCTTCGACCTCACCACCGACGGCAAGCGCGTCGACGACCTGTTCACGATCCACTCCACCGGTGTCTCCACCGCACCCGTCAGCACCGCCGCGAAGGCCTTCCTCGCCGGACTCACCGACGCCCAGCGGACCTCGACGCAGTTCACCGTGCACTCCACCGAGTGGCGGCTGTGGAGCAACATCGACTCCTACGACCGCCAGGGCGTCTCCCTCGCCGACCTGAGCGACGACCAGAAGGCCCTCGGCACGGCCCTGCTGAAGGCCGCACTGAGCGCCGACGGCCTGGAGACCACCGAGAAGATCCGCCGGATCAACCAGGCAGCCGGCGAGGCGATCGACAACACCGGCGCCTTCAACGAGGACGCCTTCTACTGGACCGTGATGGGCACGCCCTCGGCCGACGAGCCCTGGGGCTTCCAGTTCGACGGCCACCACCTGGTCGTCAACTACTTCGTCCTCGGCGACCAGGTCGTCATGAGCCCCTGCTTCTGGGGGTCCGAGCCGACCTCCATGGAGATCGACGGCGAGACGGTCACGGTCTGCCACGAAGAGGTCGTCGCGAGCCTCGCCTTCATCAACTCCCTCACCGAGGCACAGCAGCAGGTCGCCATCGCCTCCTCGACCAAGTCGAACGAGTCGAACGAGTCGAACGAGTCGATGAAGGCGGGCGCGTTCTCCGACAACACGGTCCAGGCGTACGAGGGGCTGCGCGGCAACGCCCTCACCGCCGCCCAGAAGAAGAAGCTCCTCGGCATCGTCCAGGCGTTCGTCGGCCGGGCGAAGGCGGACGCGGCCGAGGTGCGCATGGCGGAGGTCCGCAAGCACATCGCCGACACGTACGTCACCTGGGCCGGTGGCACCGGGGACGAGGACGCCTTCTACGTGCGTGTGCACAGCCCCGTCGTCTGGGTCGAGGTCGACTGTCCGTCCCCGGGGCCGCTCGCGGGCGCGTACGGGGCGAGCCAGGGCGGCTCACCCACCCAGAAGCACGTCCACTCCGTCATCCGCACCCCCAACGGCAACGACTACGGAAAGGAGCTCATCAGGCAGCACTATCTGACCTCGCCGCATCACCGATGAGCCGGTCACAGGTGGGGTCCCTGGACGGGAGAGGGCCGTTGGCACGGTGGCGTACGGCGACGCCTTCGCCGACCGGGTCCACGGCCGCTTGCCGCGGGTTCAGCTCTGGGCCGGGGTGAGCACCACGAAGTCCGCCTTCGACGGGTCGACGCAGACGGCCAGTCGGCCGACGCCCTCCGCGTCCTCCGGTCCCATCTGTACGCTGCCGCCGTTCTCGGTGACCTTGGCGACGGCCGCGTCGCAGTCGGCGACGGCGAAGACCGGGTGCCAGTACGGCCGTCCGTTCGTCAGGGCGAGGTCCTGCTCGCGGAGCTGCATGAGGCCGCCCTGCATGCGCTCCTCGGGGAGGTCGGCCGGGGTGATGAGGCTGTACGTGCCCCCGCCGCCCGGCAGCGCCATGTCGCTGAACCGCCAGCCGAGGACATCGCCGTAGAACTCCTTGGCGGCCGCGGCGTCGCTCGTGTACAGCTCGGTCCAGGACAGCGAGCCCGGCTTGTCCACCAGCTCGAAGCCCGGGTTCTTCCCGGGCTGCCAGACGGCGAACTGGCCGCCCAGCGGGTCGCTGTACTGCGCCATCCGGCCCCAGTCGCCGAGGTCCCTCGGCGCCACCCGTACCGTGCCGCCCGCGCGCTCCACGGCCTGGGTCGTGGCGTCCGCGTCGGTGACGCCGAAGTAGATCATCCAGGCCGAGCGCGCGCCCTCCTCGGTGAGTTTGCCGAGCCCGGCGACGGTCTTGCCGTCCTTCCGGAACGCCCCGCCCTCCATGTCCTGCGCCTCGTCCTCCCCCACGTCCATCGGTTCGTACTCCCAGCCGAGCACCGCGCCGTAGAAGGCCGCGGCGGCCTGGACATCGGGGGCGCCGAGGTCGAGCCAGCAGGGGGTGCCGGGAGTGGCGTCGGTGGTGATCACGGCGGTTCCCTTTCGCAGGTCGGGTGTGACCTCAGCCTGACATCGGGTACCGACAATCGCGCGTCGGCCGCGGTCACGGTGGTCCGGCGGGGTTTTCCACCCCCGCCGCCCCTACCCGTCCCATCCCCCAGGGGCTGCCGCCCCTTCGCCCCCGCCTCGCGCGCGGGAGAGCTCGGGTGGACCGGTTCGCCGGCGGGCGCGGGATCGTCATGGCAGTTCGCGCCGTTCCCCGCGCCCCTTCGGGGTGCTCAGGGTTCCAAGTCGTCCGCGAAGTGGCGGAATTCGTGGCGGTCGCGGTGAATCGTCCACAAGGTGTCCGCCAGGACCGCCGGGTCCTTGCGGGGGTGGCCGGGGACGATCGCGCCGGGGATGATCAGTTGGGCCACATGGATGCCCTCGCCCGCCAGCGTGTCGTGCAGCAGGCGGCCGTACGCGCTCTCGGCGGCGAAGGCGATGGATGTTCCCGCCCGGTCCGGGTGCGGGACCACGGCGGTGCCGCCGTTGACCAGGAGGATCGTGCCGCGGCCGAGTTCGCGCATGTCGGGCAGGACCTGCCGGACGGCGGTGACGGGGCCGTGGACGGAGAACTCGAGCGGGCCGACGAGGTCGTCCGCCGTGGTCTCGAGGACCGGTCGCATGAAGTCCGCGTGCGGCACCGGGCTGTACTGCAGGACCTCGATCGTGCCGAGCGTCGCGTGTGCCGCGTCGAGGGCGGCTGCCAGGGAGTTCCGGTCGCGTACGTCGGCGGCGAAGCCGCGTGCGGTGATGCCCTCGCGGGCGAGGTCTGCGGCGAGGGCGTTCGTCCGCTCCGGGTCGCGGGCGACGAGCGCCACGTCGAAGCCCTCGCGGCCGAAGCGGCGGGCGACGGCGGCTCCGAGGCCGGGGCCGGCTCCGATGACGACGATGGTGGTCATGGTGTTTCCCTTCGGGGCGGTCGGGCGCAGGTGTCGCCCCTGAGGATGGATCAACCGCGTTACGAGAACGGGCATTGCCGCGCGGCGGGCCTCAGCGAGGTTGAGCCGCGGGCCTGTCGCCGTGGACCGCCGTGCCGACGCTCGCCTCATCGGGCACGCGAGGAGTCCCGTACCTGTCCCCCACCTGTCAATGTTGGGCACTTTATTGACGACGGCTATCGAGACGCCTAACTTCATCATGTCCCTCCCCGTCCCCACGGCACCGCCCCCACCGTTCCCCACCGCTCCCCCACACGGAAGAGGTCCCCGCATGATGCCCCGCACCCGCCCCGCTCGCCGCACGACCGCTCGTCGTAGCGCCTGCGCGGCGGCCCTTCTGCTCGCCGTCACCGCCCTGCCCGCCTCGACGGCCGTGGCCGCCGACACCGCGAGCCACGTCGAGGGCCAACTCCCCTCGGGCGCGACGTACATGATGGACGTGCCCGCCGCCTGGAACGGCACCGTCCTGCTCTTCAGCCACGGCTACACCCAGGCCGGCTCGCCCAACCCCGCCCAGAACGGGCCGGACGCCACCACGAAGGCCCTTCTGCTGGAGCAGGGCTACGCGCTCATCGGCTCCTCCTACGCCACCACCGGCTGGGCGGTGACGGACGCCGTGCCGGATCAGCTCGCGACGCTCGCCGCGTTCAACGACCGCTTCGGGGCGGCCCGCCGCACCATCGCGTGGGGCAGGTCGTACGGCGGGTTGGTCACCACGGCCATCGCCGAGCGGCACGCGGACCGGATCGACGGTTCGCTGTCGATGTGCGGGCTGGTCCACGGCGGTGTCGCCAACTGGAACAACACGCTCGACCCGGTCTTCGCCATCAAGACGCTCCTCGCACCCGACTCCGACGTCCCGCTGACCGGTCTGAAGGATCAGGCCGCCGCCACCGGCGCGGCGGACGCCATGACGGCCGTGGTCGACTCGGCGCAGACGACGGCCGAGGGGCGGGCCCGGATCGCGCTGGCCGCCGCCCTGCACAACATCCCCGTCTGGAACCAGACGACGCAAGCACGGCCCGCCGCCGACGACTGGGACGCGCAGCAGGCCAACCAGTACGACGCCGTGAAGGGCCTGCTGAAGATCGCCGCGTTCAGCCGGCGACAGGAGGCCGAGGTCCGCGCGGGCGGCAACATGTCCTGGAACACCGGCGTCGACTACGCGAAGCTGCTCGGCCGGTCCTCGGTCCGCAAGGAGGTCAAGGAGCTGTACAAGAAGGCCGGGCTGTCCCTGAAGGCGGATCTCGCCGCCCTCGACCGCGCCCCGCGCGTCAGCGCCGACCCGGACGCCGTCGCGTGGATGAGCCGCACCAGCTCCTTCACCGGCGAGCTGACGAAGCCGCAGTTCTCCATCCACACCATCGGTGACGCGCTCGTCCCCGTGCAGACGGAGAGCGCCCTGCGCCGGGCGGTCACCGCCGCCGGTTCGGCCTCTCTCCTGCGGCAGGCGAACGTCGACAACGCCGGGCACTGCACCTTCAGCCCCGCCGAACAGGTCGCCGCCCTGCACACCCTGGAGGACCGCATCAGCACCGGCAAGTGGCACGGCACCGACGCGGAGTCCCTCAACTCCCGTGCGGCGGCGGCCGATTCCACGACCCCGGCCCGCTATGTCGCGTACCGCCCGACGCCGTATCTGCGGCCGTACGACCTCGCCCACCCCGCAGACGGGCAGTGACACGGTACGGCCGCCCGCCTCGCTGTCGGTGGGCGGCCGTACCCTTGCCACCGTGGAGAACGACGACATCCTGGACGCTCCGGACACCTCGGACGGCCCACAGCCGCGCCCCCAGTCCCTCATGCTCGCCTTCTTCGGCAACCACGTGCTGGAGGAGAACGACGACGGCATGTGTGTCTACTCGGGCAGCATCATCGATGTGCTCGGCCGTGTGGGGGTGGGTGAGCAGGCCGTACGTTCCACGCTGACGCGGATGGTCAACCGGGGGCTGCTGCGGCGGCAACGCGACGGTCGCCGTATGTACTTCGGACTGACGCCGCAGGCACTGCGCGTGCTGCACGACGGCCGTACGCGCATCTGGAAGCAGGGCGCGGTCAACGACGACTGGGACGGTTCCTGGACCCTGCTGGGCTTCTCCCTGCCGGACTCCTGGAAGCGCCAGCGCCACGACCTGCGCTCCCGGCTGACCTGGTCCGGCTTCGGCGCCCTCTACAGCGGACTGTGGATCGCCCCGGGCAGCGTCGACATCTCCGGCGTCGTCTCCGAGCTGGGGCTCGCCGACCACGTCAAGATCTTCCACGCACGGGCCGACGTCGCCACCGACATCGAGCTGATGATCCGGGACACCTGGGACCTGGAGAGCATCGCGGCCCGTTACGTCACCTTCGACAAGCGGTGGACGGCACGGCTCGACGGCGGGCCCGGTGACGATCCGATCGGGACGCGGCTACGGCTGGTCAGCGAGTGGCTCTGGACCATCCGCACGGACCCGAGACTGCCCACCCGCCACCTCCCCGCCCGCTGGCCCGCGGGCCCGGCCCAGGAAACCTTCCGACGCATCGCCGAACAGACCACGGAGCCCGCGCGGCGCATGGCCCACGGGCTGCTGGAGACCATTCCGTCCCGCTAGGGCGTGTTTCGAAAGTGGCGTCGTCCGCCCGGAGGGCGGGGCAGACGGGACTGTCGAAACACTCCCTAGCGGGTGTCACCCGGCCGCCTCGTCCATGGCGCCGGCCCGCGCTTCCCCCCGCAGCTCACCCAGCAGACGCACGCCCGTTCCCTGCCCCCCGCCCCGTCGCCAGGAGCCCGTTGATCACGAGCGTCGCCAACGCCTCGGCCGTGTCCGAGAGTTGTTCCGGTGAGGCGTCGTCGGACCGGCCGAGGCGTCGCGCCAGGGGTACCTCGACCATGCCGCTGATGGGGCCCATGATGGCGAAGAACAGCACGTCGAGCGGGACGGACGCCATGCGTCCGGTGGCGACGAGCCGCTCGATGCTGGCCATCACGCCCTTCAGGACCGGGGCGATGTAGCGCTCGTACACATAGTCCAGCCGCTCGGTGTCCCGGCCGAACTCGTCGACGAAGATCCGGCCGAGCTGGGGCGTCACCACGGAGGTCCGGTAGAGCCCGGAGATGAACTGCCGTACCTGCTCGGCGTCGTCGGCCGTGGGGTCCACCGGCGGCATCAGCGCCAGCTGCGCCCCCATGGCGGCGTCGACGACCGCGCGCCAGAAGGCAGCCTTGGAGCCGTAGCGGTCGTTGATGAAGTTGTGGCTGACGCCCAGGCGGCGGGCCAGTTCGCGGGCGGAGGCCCGGTCGTAGCCCAGCTCCGCGAAGGCGTCCAGGCCACGCAGCAGGACGACGTCCTCCTCGGGCACCGCGGGAGTGTCCGCGCCGGGTCGCCCCGGTCGTCGAGCGGACTCGGCTTGTGCTCCCACCCTTGCCTCCGTCTCGGTCAATGGCCCTGTCGATGGCCCGGTCAGTCGATGGCCCGGTCAATGGCCAGGTCAACGGCTTGGTCGATGACTCCCCGCACACAGTCTAAGGACGTGAACACCGGTCAGGAGCCCACGAGCACCTTACTTGACACCTGTCAGATTACAGCTAATCTGACAGGTGTCAGAGCGTTTCTCTCGCATGGAGAGCCCCATGACCGCACACCAGCCACCCCCCACGACCCCCGGGCGCGTGATCAACCTGATGCTCACCGCCGGGGACCCCCTCGCCGACGCCGTCGTCGCCGAGCTGGACGCCCTCGGCGGCCCGGCCCGGCGAGCCCTCGACGCCGGGCTCCGGCACGGCCTGGCGAGCCTGGACGAGCAGCCCCCCGAGGCGATCGCCCTACTGCTGGAGCAGTCGGAGACCGCCCCGGCGTGGGCCGACCCGCTGATGCCGCACCGGGGCGATGTGGTGAGCCTGTCCGTACCGCCCATGTGGTTCGGGCTCTGCTCGCTCACCAGCGCGCTCGCGCACAGCTACGCGTCCCCGGCCGTCGCCCGGCTGCTGGCCCGGACGGGCGAGCCCACGGCCATGGCGTCACGCCGGCTCGTGGAGAGCGCGGTGTGGGTACGGCAGACCATGCGCCCGGGAGGGCTGCTGCGCGGGGCCCCCGGCTATGTGGCGGCCGTTCAGCGGCGGCTGCTCCACGCCCGGATACGGATCACCGCGCTCGAAGGCGGCTGGGACACCTCCGAGTGGGGGCTGCCGATCGGCCAGACCGACCTCGCCCGGATGTGGCTGGGCCTCACCTACGTCCCGTTCCGGGCGCTGGCCGCCGTCGGTATCGAACTCGACGCCGAGGAGCAGTTCCAGCTCTACCGCTACTGGTCGTACGTCGGCCATCTGCTGGGCCTGGACGAGAACTACTGCAAGGACGTCGTCGACCATGCCGACGCCGCCCGTCTGCGGGACTTCCTGGACTCCACCACGGCCGCCCCCGACGAGAACTCCCGGGCCCTGACCGCGGCCATGGTCGAGGCACAGGCCCGCGCGATGGCCGGTGCGCCGGGTGCCGTGCTGTCCGAGGAGCAGCTGCGCGACCTCGTCCACAGCGTGCTCCGGCGGTCCATCGGGGAGGAGCAGGCGGAGCGGCTGGGCGTCCCGGTCCCCGCCGCACACCACCTGCTGCCGCTGATCAGCAAGCTCAACCGCCAGTCCCGTTACTGGCAGACGTTCTCGCCCGCCTCGGCCGGGGAGGCCCGCCGCCGGGCACTCGACGGGCCCGGGCCCGAGCTGATCGCCGCCGTTCTCCCCGGCGGCTTCACCGGCCGGCCGTGGGCGGGAGCGGATCGCCCGGGCGTACCGGCAGCCTGATCCGTCCCCCGCCCCGCCCCGCCCCCCCCACGTCCGCGCGGCCGAACCATCACGTGACGAGCTCCATCGACGCAGCCGTCCCGCCCCCGGCACCGAACCTCGTCTTCACCCCTCATCACCTTTACTGGAGATTCGTCATGCCCCGAACCTCAGCCTCCGTCGACCTGCCCGACACGGACGCCCAGCCCCCCGCCCCGGCCGCCGACCCACCGCACCGCCATCGCTGGTGGATCCTCGCCGTGATCGGTGTGGCCCAGCTGATGGTGGTGCTGGACGCGACGATCGTGAACATCGCGCTGCCGTCGGCCCAGCAGGACCTGGGCTTCTCCGACGGCGACCGGCAGTGGATCGTCACCGCCTACGCGCTCGCCTTCGGCAGCCTGCTCCTGCTCGGCGGCCGTATAGCCGACCTGTTCGGCCGCAAGACGACCTTCCTCGTCGGCCTGGTCGGCTTCGCCGGCGCCTCCGCCCTCGGCGGCGCGGCCGGCAGCTTCGAGATGCTCGTCGCCGCCCGCGCCGGGCAGGGTGTGTTCGGCGCGCTGCTCGCCCCGGCCGCCCTGTCGCTGCTGACCACGACGTTCACCGATCCCAGGGAGCGCGGCAAGGCCTTCGGCGTGTACGGCGCCATCGCCGGCGCGGGCGGTGCCGTCGGCCTGCTGCTCGGCGGTGTGCTGACCGAGCACCTCGACTGGCGCTGGACCCTGTACGTCAACCTGGTCTTCGCCGCGATGGCCTTCGTCGGCGGGGCGATCCTGCTCGGCCGTGCGAGCCGCGACAAGTCCGCCAAGATCGACGTCCCGGGTGCCGTCCTGGTCTCCGCCGGTCTGTTCTGCCTGGTCTACGGGTTCTCCAACGCCGAGAGCCACGACTGGAGTTCGCCCGCCACCTGGGGTTTCCTCGTCGCCGGAGCCGCCCTTCTCACCACGTTCACCTGGTGGCAGACCCGCTCCCCGCACCCGCTGCTTCCGCTGCGTGTGCTGCTCGACCGCAACCGGGGAGCCTCGTTCGTCTCCGTCCTGATCATCGGCGCGGGCATGTTCGGGGTGTTCCTCTTCCTCACCTACTACCTGCAGCAGAGCCTCGGCTACACGCCCATCGAGACCGGGCTGGCCTTCCTGCCCATGATCGGCGGGCTGATGCTCACCTCGACGCTCGCCTCCACCGTGGTCATCCCGCGCATGGGCCCCAAGCCGGTGGTGCCGCTGGGCATGGGCATGGCCGCCGCCGCGATGGTCTGGCTGACCGCCCTCGACCTGAACAGCTCGTACGCGACGGACATCATGCCGCCACTGGTCCTGGCGGGACTCGGCTTCGGTCTGATCATGGCGCCCGCCATGAGCCTGGCCACGGACGGGGTGCGCACCGAGGACGCGGGCGTCGCCTCGGCGGCCGTCAACACCATGCAGCAGGTCGGCGGCTCCCTCGGCACCGCGCTGCTCAACACCCTCTCCACCAGCGCCGCCGCCGACTATCTCGTCGGCAAGAACCCCAAGGACCCCGCCGTTCTCGCGGGTGCCGGACTTGAGGCCTACTCCACCGCGTACTGGTGGTCGGCCGCCTTCTTCGCCGCCGGCGTGATCATCAGCGGCCTCATGTACCGGCGCGGCGCGCCCGTCCACAACCCGGACGCGGCACCCGTGGTGCACATGTGAGGTCGTGAGCTTTCCCAGGCCTCGTCGGGGTCCCCCTCCCCCAGGCCCCGACATCCCCGAAACGGCCCGCCGGGCACCTCCGGCGGGCCGTTTCGGCCTGTCTCTCGGGCAACCGCGCGCTCAGATCTCCTCAAGCGTGCCGGTGTGGAGTTCGGCCACCCGGCCGTCGGGGGTCTCGTAGGTCCAGAAGGCGTGGACCGTCCCGGTGTTGAGGTTCATGGCGTGGGTGATGGTCATGCCGGACTTCTCCAGCCAGCCGAGGACGAAGACACCGGGGACGACCTCGGCGGCGTGCAGGTCGACGTCCTCGACCGCGCCCTTCGTCGGCCCGGCGACCGTCTCGTAGTGCAGAGTGGTGCCGTCGGCCGCGTAGGTGTTGTGGAAGACAACGCCGTTGTCGACGGTGAAGCGGAAGGTCTTCCCCGCGTAGGTCAGGTTGCTCATTGCCCTCCGCCGCTCAGAACAGGCCGTTGGAGTGCGGGAGTTCGGCCGGTACGGGGGCGATGACGTCCCAGTGTTCGACGATCTTGCCGTCCGCGACGCGGAACAGGTCCCAGTAGGCGACCGCCTCGCCGAACTCGCCCTCGGACTGCAGCAGCACGAGATCGCCCTCGGCGAGGACCTTGTGGACGGTCTTGTAGACCAGGTTCTTGCCCTGCTCCGCCCACTTGCCGGCTGCGGCACCGAAGCCGTCCAGGCCGTCGGCGGCCTCCGGGTTGTGCTGGTGGTACGTCTCGGTGGAGATGTAGTCGGTCAGCACCGAGTAGTCGGCGCCGACGAGGACCTTCTCGGCGAACTCGGTGACCAGCGCGCGGTTGGCCTCGGTCCGGTCCAGGTCGCCCGGCTCGGTCGGCCCGTCGGTCTGCGAGCGGCCGGAGGCGGTGTCCGTGACGACCGGGGTGAGCGCGTCCCAGTGCTCGGCCAGCCTGCCGTCCGCGTCGACGCGGAACAGGTCGAACGCCACCAGCGGATGCGGCCCGAAGCCGTGGTAAGTGCCGTGCAGCGCGACCAGATCACCGTCGGCGATCACCCGGGCACCCTCGTAGCGGAAGCCCTCCGGCAGCCCCGCCACCAGTTGGCGCAGGGCCTCCGGACCATCCGCGGCCAGGCTGCTGTGCTGACGGTAGTCAGCGGCCACCCAGCGGTCCACCGCGCTCGGGTCCTTCGCCCCGAAGAGTTCACCCGCTGCGTTGACGACGATTTCCTTGCTGCTCACAGCACGCCTCCGATCTGCGCTTTTCCGGTGACACCTTGCTCACCGGCACGCAGTCCACTCTCGCCGCCCACCCCGGTGGGCGCACGGTAGAGTCGGGCATGCCTATGGTGGAAACGGGACAAGCTCCGGTGGTCCAGCGGGACTATCGCAATCCGACGCGGCCTGATCTGGGCCTGGAGATCCTCACGTTCGCGGACCTCAGGGACCGTCTGCCGGGCGCACAGTTCACACGGCTGAACCGGCTGGACTTCCATCACCTCACCCTGGTCCACCGGGGCGAGGGCACCGGGATGGTCGACTTCGTGGACCACCCCTGCCGGCCGGGGACGCTGCTGCACATCCGCCCCGGGCAGGTGCAGCGGCTGCCCACGGCCCCCGGCGGCGGCCCCGCGGACCTGGACGCCACGATCGTCCTGTTCACCCCGGCCTTCCCGCCCCGGCTCCCGTCGACCGCCCGGGTGACCGACGACCCCTTCGGCCCGGCCTCCTGGCAGCTCGACGCCCTAGACCACGACCGGTTTCGCCGCACCCTGGCCGACCTGGCCGCGGAGTACGCCGGACCGCCCGACCGGGAGCCGGAGATCACCAGGGAACTCCTGCGCCAACTGCTGGCCGTGACCCTGCTGCGGATCGCCCGGCTGCCCGCCCCCGAGGGCGGCGTACGGACCCTGGCCGCGCAGGAGCCGTACCGCCGCTTCCGGCACGAGCTGGAGCGCTCCTTCGCCGTCGTACGCCAGGCCCACGACTACGCCGCCCGCCTCGGCTACTCCCTCAAGACCCTCAACCGTGCCTGCCGACGTGCCACCGGGCACACCGCGAAACAGCTCGTCGACGCCCGTGTGGCCCTGGAGGCCAAGCGGCTGCTGGCCCACACCGACCTGCCCGTCGCCGCGATCAGCCACCGCCTCGGCTTCACCGAGCCCACCAACTTCAGCAAGTTCTTCACGCGGGCGACAGGACAGACCCCGGGCACGTTCCGGGAGGCGCAGAGCTGACGCCCTCACCTCCAATTTGCACACTGGTGAGCAACAAATTAGTCTGCACATCAGTGAGCAAATAACTGCTCCGAAGCTGCCGCTTCCCTCTAGGAGCTTCCGATGTCCCTCCTCGCGAACACCCCCGTCGAGAAGATGACGGGCCCGTACCGGCGGCGCTGGTGGGCGCTGCTGGTGCTGTGCCTGAGCCTGCTGATCGTGGTCATGGCGAACACCTCGCTGATCGTGGCCGCCCCGGACATGACCACGGATCTGGGCCTGTCCAGCAGTGACCTCCAATGGGTCATCGACGGCTACACCGTCCCGTACGCGGCGCTGATGCTGGTGCTGGGCGCGGTCGGCGACAAGTACAGCCGCCGTGGCGCGCTCGTCGCCGGTCTGCTGGTCTTCGCGGGCGGTTCCGTGATGGGCAGCCTGGTCGACGAGACGAACCTGGTCATCACGGCCCGGGCGATCATGGGCGTCGGCGCGGCCGTCGTCATGCCCGCCACGCTCTCCCTGCTGGTCGCCACCTTCCCCAGGCGCGAGCGGACCAAGGCCATCACCGCCTGGACCGCCACCTCCGGCCTCGCGATAGCAGCCGGACCGCTGCTGGCGGGCCGGCTGCTGGAGGACCACGCCTGGGGCTCGACGTTCCTGATCAACGTGCCCATCGCGCTCGTGGCCGTCGTCGGCGCGTTCTTCCTCGTACCGCCGTCCAAGGCGGAGGGCATGGGCCGAATCGACTACGTCGGCGGGCTGCTCTCCATCGTCTCCGTGGGCTCCCTGGTCTACGCGATCATCGAGGGCCCGCACTTCGGCTGGGGCAAGGGCCCGGTCACCGCGGCCGTCGTCGCCGGTGTGGGCCTGCTCGCCTTCGTCCTGTGGGAGCTGCGCCACCCGCACCCCATGCTGGACGTCCGCAAGTTCCTGCTGCGCCCCTTCAGCGGCTCGATGATCGCGGTGCTGTTCTTCTTCTTCGGCACGTTCGGCGCGATCTACTACTCCACCCAGTTCCTGCAGTTCATCCTCGGCTACGACGCCCTGGAGACCGGCATACGGCTGGTGCCGCTGGCCGGAGCCGTGTTCGTCGGTGCCGCGATCACCGGGAAGCTGACCCCGAAGCTGGGCGTGAAGCCGATGGTGGTCACCGGCATGGCGATCGGCGCGACGGCAGTCCTCCTGCTCACCCGGATCGAGTCGGGCTCGACGTACGGCGGCTTCCTGCCCACGATGCTGATGCTCGGCTTCGCGATCGGTCTGAGCGTCTCGCCGGCCACCGACACCATCATGGACACCTTCCCCGAGTCGGAGCTGGGCGTGGGCGGCGGCGCCAACGACACCTCGCTGGAGCTCGGCGGCTCCCTCGGTATCGCGCTGCTGGGCTCGCTGCTGAGCACCGCGTACAAGGACAAGCTGACCGACCTGGTGGGCGCCCAGTTGCCGGCGGACGCCCTGCACACGGCGCAGGAGTCGGCGGGCGCCGGGCTCGCCGTCGCCCAGGAGGTCGCGAAGAACCCGGCCGGCGGTGCCCAGCAGGCGCAGGCCCTTGTCGACGCCGTCCACCAGGCCTTCGCCCACGGTGTCGCCCACACCAGCCTCATCGGCGGCGTCATCATGACCGTCGGCACGATCGTCGTCCTCGTGATCCTCCCCGGGCGCCGCAAGGCCGACAAGCCCGAGCCGGAGGCGGAGCCGGTGCCGGAGACGCTCGAGGCGCAGAAGCTGAAAGAGGGCGCGGGCGCCGCCTGAGCCCTCACGGAGGTCGGCCGGACGCCCGTCCGGACTCCTCCACCCCCAGAGCGGGTCGTGCCTGAGCGGCGCACGGCCCACCAGGGATCGTGCCTGAGCGGCGCACGACCCCGGACGGTGCCGGGAGGGGACGCCCGGCACCGTCCTCCGTCCCGCCGGGTCTCGCAGGACCACGGCACGGGACCGGGCAGGCGCGGGCAGCCGACCGGGAACCGACGGCCGCCCCCGCCCGGTCCTCGCGCGGACCGCCACCGCACACCGGCTCCCTCCCCTCCCCCGGCGCGTCGCCAGGTGCCGGGCCTCCTCCGGTGGCAGGCCGAACATGGCGCAGGAGGTTGGCGGCGAGACGGTCGGTGGCCCGGTCGGCGGGCAGATTCGGCTTGATGTCGAGGAGTTGTGCCGGGCCGCCTCGATCAGGCCCGTCCGTGTGCGGGACTTACGCCGGGCGACGCGGCCGGGCCCGGCTTCCGCTGTCTCACCGGCTCCCCAGCTGAACGAGACGTTCACCACCGCCGAGCGGCTGAAGATGGAACGCGCCAACGCCCTGGCCCGGATCCCGCGCGCCTGACGCTCCGGCTGAAGGCCGGAAGGCCGGAAGGCCGGAAGGCCGGAAGGCCGGAAGGCCGGATCACGCCGCCGAGTTACTCAGCTCGGCCCAGACCGTCTTGCCGTGGCGGGCGTGGCGGGTTCCCCAGTGCTCGGCGAGCTGGGCGACCAGGAACAGGCCGCGTCCGCCCTCGTCGTAGACCCGGGCGCGGCGCTGGTGCGGGGTGGTGTTGCTGTCGTCGGAGACCTCGCACAGCAGGGTGCCGTCGTGGATGAGGCGCAGCCTGATCGGCGGCCGGCCGTAGCGGATGGCGTTGGTGACCAGTTCGCTGACCACCAGCTCGGCGGTGAAGTCGAGTTCCTCCAGTCCCCACTCGGTGAGCTGCCGGGCGACGTCGGCCCGGGCCCCGGCGACGGCGGCCGGGTCGGTCGCCACGTCCCAGGTGGCGACCTGGCTTGCGCCCAGGGCGCGGGTGCGGGCCAGCAGGAGGGCCACGTCGTCGTCGGGGCGGGTGGGCAGCAGGGATTCGAGCACGGTGTCGCAGGTGGCCTCCAGGGAATCCGCGGGCCGGGCGAGGGCCTCGCACAGCAGCGTGAGGCCGGTGTCGAGGTCGTGGTCGTGGGCTTCGAGGAGGCCGTCGGTGCACAGGGCGAGGAGGCTGCCCTCGGGCAGGACCGCCTCCACCGCCTCGAACGGCGACCCGCCCAGGCCCAGCGGCGGCCCCGGTGGCAGATCGAGCTGCTCGGCGGTCCCGCCCCGGATCACCAGGGCGGGCGGCACATGGCCCGCGCGGGCGAGGGTGCAGCGGCGGGAGACCGGGTCGTAGACGGCGTAGAGGCAGGTGGCGCCGATGACACCAGGGGGTTCCGTGCCCGTCGGCGGGCCGGGGTCGGCTCGGGGGTCGGGCGACGCGGCCTCGGCGGCCAGGCGGATCACCACGTCGTCGAGGTGGGTGAGGAGTTCGTCGGGCGGCAGGTCGATGTCGGCCAGGGTGCGTACGGCGGTCCGTAGCCGACCCATGGTGGCGGCGGCGTGGATGCCGTGGCCGACGACGTCACCGACGACCAGGGCGACGCGGGCGCCGGAGAGCGGGATGACGTCGTACCAGTCGCCGCCCACCCCGGTCTCCGCCTCGGTCGGCAGATAGCGGCAGGCGACCTCGACGGCGGACTGCCGGGGGATCTGCTGCTGGAGCAGGCTGCGCTGGAGGGTGAGGGCGGTGGCGCGGGCGTGTGTGTAGCGACGGGCGTTGTCGACGGCCACCGCCGCCCGGGCCGCGATCTCCTGGGCGAGGAGCAGATCCTCGTCGTCGTAGGGTTCGGGGTTGCGGTGCCGGGAGAACTGCGCGACGCCCAGCGTGGCGCCCCGGGCGTGCAGCGGCACGACCAGCGTGGAGTGGCTGCCGTCGGTGGGATCGTGGTGGCGGGAGGGGCCGCCCGTGGCCAGGGCGCGGGCCGGTGGTGATCCGTCCGGGAAGACGTGGGGCTGCCGGGGTTCGATCGTCGCGGCGGCCGGGTCGGCGGCCGACGCCCACCGCTGGGCACAGCGGCGCAGGGCGAGCGGGGCGTGCGCCGGGGTGTCGGGGCCGCGTGGCGTGGCGTCGAGCAGGTCGACGGTGACGAGGTCGGCGAAGGGGTCGGGGTGCCGTGGCCGGCCGGTGCGCTCGGGGTCCCCGGCGTGACCCGCTTGCCCGTCGCGCCCCGCGTGTCCGGTGGGCCCGTCGTACCCCGCGTACCCCGCGTGCCCGGTGGCGAAGTCGGCCAGTTCCTGGGTGGTGCGGTCGATGTCGAGGGTCGTCCCGATGCGTACGCTCGCCTCGCTGACCATCGACAGCCGCCGACGCAGTCGGCGGTCCCGCTCCTCCTGGAACGCGACGACGCCCTGCTCCGACGTGCGGTCGATGTACGCGGTGGCCGTCGTGACCAGCCTGCGGGAGGCCGCGCTGATCAGCTCGGCGTCGTCGGTCAGCCGGGGCAACACCGCGAGCAGCCGGTCGAGGACGACGCTCTCCCCGAGTCGGAAGGCCCGCAGCATCGTGCTGATGGGTGTGCCGTGGCGGGCGAACAGCCGCACGCGCCGCACCTCTTCGGGCGGCGCCTCGATCCGCTCCGGGGTGATGCCGCGCTCGAGGCCGGACAGCACGGTGAAGACGTGCTCGGCGACGTTCTCCGACGCCATGATGTCGGGGTTCTCCCACAGTTCGGGCAGGTCACGGCGGAGCAGCAGCTCCACGTCGGCGATCAGCCGGTCCGCGCGACGCCCCAGCTCCCGCGCGGCCCGGGCCACCAGACCGTCGACGACCGTGAAGTCCACACTCCCGACGTTACGCCGCGCCTGAGCACGCGCATCACGGCTCGGCTCGGGAACGAAAGGACTCGGCCGTTCGGCTGGTTCGCGGGTGCCGTGGCCGCCGGTTTCCCGGCCTTTCGGCCGAGGCGGACGGTGGGTTGCGGGGCCGAGAGTGGGTGCGCGGTGGTCAGCCCCCCATGTCGGCCGCCGTACGCCGGTCGGCACTCCCCCGCCGACCGGCGTTCCGTCGGCGGAACCCCCTCCCGGAAGGAATGAGCGCTTCCATGCGTACGGCACTCAAGGCGGCGCTGGCCGCGGGCGGACTGCTCGCGGCCTTCTGCGTGCCCGCCGCGCAGGGCGTGGACCGCCCGGCGACGGCGTCGGACCACGCCTCCGCACTCTCCCGCTACTACGGCCAGCGGCCCGCCTGGCGCCGCTGCGAGCCGCACTCCCCCGCCTCGTACCGGTGCGCCACGATCACCGTGCCCCTCGACTACGCCCGCCCCGAGGGCCGGACGCTGAAGCTGCGGATCTCGCGGATACGGACGAGCGTGCCCGCCAAGCGGCGCGGTGTACTGCTGTCCAACCCCGGCGGCCCCGGTACGGCGGCCCTGGGCGACCCGTTGCAGATGAGGGACACGCTCGCCAGGAGCGTCCTGGACCGCTACGACCTGATCGGCTTCGACCCGCGCGGCCTCGCCACCAGCAGCCCCCTTCGCTGCGGCCTCACCGAGGACGAGCTGGCCCCGTACCGCCCCTACCGTGCCGCCGCGTTCGCCGAGGACACCGCGCGGGCCCGTGCCGTCGCCACCAAGTGCGCCGCCCGTGGCGGAGCCCGGCTGCTGCCGTACATCAACACCCGGAACACCGCCCGCGACATGGATGTCCTGAGGGGAGTGCTGGGCGAGCGGCGGATCTCGTACGTCGGCTGGTCCTACGGCGCCTATCTCGGTTCCGTCTACACGCAGATGTTCCCGGCGCGCGGCGACCGCGTCGTCCTCGACAGCTCGCCCGATCCCGGTCCCTTCGGCCGGGGAACGGTCCGGGCCATGGCCACGGGGGCCGAGCCCGCGTTCCGGGACTGGAGCCGCCGCATCGCCCGCAAGGACGGCACCTACCACCTGGGCGACACGCCCGCGAAGGTCCGGGCCGCGTTCTTCCGGTTGGTCGCGCGTGCCGACCGTACGCCGCTGCGGTACGAGGGCGCCGACGAGGAGCAGCGGGGGCGGGCCCTGACCGGCGCCGACATCCGGGAGTGGCTGCGGCCTGAGTTCTTCACCGACCCCGAGCTCGCGGCCCGCGAGATCGTGGCCCTGCGGAAGGCCCGGGCCACCCGCCCGGACCCGGCGCCGACCGGCCCGGCGGAGGCCACGGACGACAATGTCACCGCGCTCAACTGGGCCGTCGTCTGCGGTGACGCCTCGGCGTCCTGGCCCGGCGACCCGGCGCGCTACCGGCACGACGCGGTCCGGGACGGCGCCCGGTACCCGGTGTACGGCGACTTCGCGTCGAACATCACGCCGTGCGCCTTCTGGCCGCGCGGCTCGGAACCGGCGACCCGCGTCGACAACAGGGTCCCGGCCCTGCTGGTGCACAACCAGTGGGACTCCCAGACCCCGTTGCCCGAAGGCCGGGCCATGCATCGCGCCCTGCACGGTTCACGTCTGGTGTACGTCGCGGGCGGCCGGGGCCACGCCGTCTACGGCTTCCCTGGGGCGCCCACCTGTGTGACCCGCACGGTGGACACGTATCTGACCGGGGGCCGGCTGCCTGCCCGCGATGTCACCTGCCGCTGAGGGAGCGGCTCCCTACGAGCCGCCGGGGTGGGTGTCGGCGGGGTTGCGGGTGTCGGCGGGGGCGGACTGACGGCGTGGCGGAGTGGGCGTGGGGGTGGGTGCGTCAGGCGTTCTCCTCCGCGACCGTCACCCGCCGTGCCTTGAGCAGCAGGCCGACCGCGACCAGGGCGGAGGCGAGGCCCAGCAGGCCCACGGCGGCGGCGAGGCTGCCGACCGCGGTCTCGGCGCCGATGAGGACGAGCGGGCAGATGAACTCGCCCGCGAAGAACGCCGCCGTCCACAGGCCGGTGCCGCGGCCGCGGTCGGCGTAGTCCAGCTTGGCCATGGCCGTGGTGAGGAGGGACGGCAGCAGGACACCCGTGCCGAGGCAGTTGAGCACACCGCCCACGACCAGCAGCGCCGGGCTGCCCGACAGGGCCATCACCACGAATCCGGCCCCGCACAGGGCGAAGACGAGCGGCAGCCGGCCCTCCGGCCCGCCCGGCAGCTTGGTGAAGGCGATCGATCCGGCGACGGTGGCGGCGCTGGCCAGGGCGGTCGCGAGGCCGATGAACCCGGTGGAGGTCACGCCCAGGTCGTCCATCAGGTACGCCATCTCCACGGGCACGGTGTAGAAGACCATGGCTCCGAAGACGGTGAGGGCGCAGATGCCGGCGAGTCGCCGGAGGGGGAACGGCTGCTTGTCCTCTGCGAGTTGGGTTTTGGCCGCGTCCGGGGCGGGCTTGGGCAGGGCGGCGGCCATGGCGGGTGCCAGCAGCAGGCCGACGGCGTAGATCCAGAAGGGTGCGCGCCAGCCTGCCGAGCCGAGGGCGCCGCCGAGGGCGAAGAACGCGGTGGCGGAGGCCGAGGCGCACATGGTCTGCAGGGCGAGATAGCGGTCCCGGACGCGGCCCGTGTAGTAGTCGCCGATCAGGGTGGTGCAGCAGGTCATGATGGCTGCCTCGACGATGCCGACCAGCACGCGGCTGGCCACGATCGCGCCGAGCGAGTCCAGCCAGAGCGGGGCGGTGCCGAACACGGCGTACAGGGCGGTCGCGACGACCAGCAGGCGTTTGCGGCCGAGGCGGTCGACGATGACGCCGGCGAACGGGGCGAGCAGGGCGAGGGCGAGCGCGGGGACGGTCAGGACGACGGGGACGAGGGTCTTGGCGCCGGGGACCGAGGAGAAGTGGTCCTGCATTCTCGGCAGTACGGGGGCGATCAGGACGGCGCCGAGGACGGGCAGGCAGCTGCCGGCCATGAGGAGTGCGGCGCGCGGGCGGCTGCCGTCGTGGTGACGGGCGGGTGTGGTGGGTGCCGGGGCGGTGGGCAGGGGCATGCGAAAGCTCCACGGGCGGTGGTGGGTGGGGTGTTCCTGCCGGGTGGTCGGTGCCGGGTGGTGGGCACCGGTGCACCCGAGGGATGTCCCGGGCCCGAGCGGTGGGCGCCGGGGACTGCCCCGACTATGGGCCAGGGCGGGCCCGGCGCCTAGCCTCCGCGTGATCGAAGTACCGGATCGCGCGGATCCACCGGGTGGATACCGCCGCGCCACTCCGCGTCCGACCAGGCCTTTCCCTCGCCGAGGGCGGAGAAGTCACCCCTTCGCCGCCGCGGCCACCCCCGCCCCCACCCTCCCCGCCACCTCCCGCAGCCACATGTGCGCCGCGTCATGCGTATGCACGGGATGCCACCACAACGCCTCCTGCAGCGGCACCGCGTCATACGGCGGCCTCATGATCCGCACAGGCGCCGCCCCCCGCAGCCGCTCCGCGAGAAGCTCCTGGACCAGGGCGATACGTCGCGTGCCGGCGACCATGAACGGGAGTACGTGGAAGCTGTCCACCGACACCTCCACCCGCGCCTCGACCCCGAGCATCCCGAGCTGCCGAACGGCCGGCGCGTCGTACGTCCGCCGGTACGTCACCCACGGCAGGCGCGCCAGATCGTCCCGCGTGAGCTGGTCCCCGACCTCGTCGTTGTCCTCGGCGACGAGGAAGACCCAGCTGTCCTGGTACAGGTCGGTGGCGGGGAACCCGCTGATGATGCCGTGCGGCATGAGCAGTCCGTCGGTCGTGCTCAGCACCGTGCCGGCCTTCTCGACGATCCCGGCCGGGGTCTGGTCGAAGCGCAGCCGGATACCCGGCGCCTCCTCATGGATCGCGCGGGCGAGCTCGGTGCCGAAGACGGTCACCGCGTAGTCGGAGGTCACGATCGTGAACTCGCGGGTCTCCACCGCCGGGTCGAAGGCGGCCTGGCTGGAGAAGACGCGTTCCAGGAGGTCACAGGCGGTGGAGGTGCGGTCAAGAAGGACCTGGCCCAGCGCCGTCAGCTCGTAGTGGCCGCCGTCGCGGGAGAGCAGTTCGTCGTCGAAGTGGCGGCGCAGCCGGGCGAGGGCGGCGCTCATCGCGGGCTGGCTGAGGCCGATCCGCCGACCGGCCCGGGTGACGTTGCGTTCCTCCAGGAGGGCGCGCAGGGCGACGACGAGGTTGAGGTCGAGGCTGGCCAGGTTCACGACACACGCTCCCAGCAGGGACATAAACGCAGTGGATGACGTGCATCCACGGAATCTATTTCCCAGATTACGAGATGCGGGGCCAGATTAGTCGCATGTCATCAGGAGGACATGCTCGTGAAACCCGCGGCCCTTTCCGCGCCCTACCCCGGACCGTTCGCCCTCGGCACCTTCTCCGCCCCGGACAAGCCCCTTCCCCGCCGTCGTGATCTCCCCAACGCCTGGTTCGCCGACGCCTACGGACTGACCGAGACCGTCTCCGGCGACACCTTCCTCGACCGCGAACACGCCCTGACCAAACTCGGCTCGGTCGGCCGCCCGGTCCCGCACACCCGCGTCCGCATAGTCGACGAGGACGGCTTCCTCTACATCGACGACCGCAAGAAGGACATGATCGTCTCCGGCGGCGAGAACATCGCCACACCCGAGGTCGAACGCGTGCTGTACGAGCACCCCGCCATCCTGGAAGCCGCCGTCGTGGGCCTCCAGCACCCCCGCTGGGGCGAGGTCCCGCGGGCCTTCGTCGTCTTCCGCCCCGACGAGAACGCCGGAGCCGACGAACTACGCGAGTTCTGCCGGACACGGCTGGCCAAGTTCAAGGTGCCGGTCCGCTTCGACATCGTCGACGAACTGCCCCGCACCCCCTCGGGCAAGGTCCTCAAGCGCACCCTGCGCGCCATCCCGGCGGAGGGCTGAGACATGAGCGAGGAAAAGGAAACCGGGATGGCGCGTGCCTCCGATGTGAGCAGCGATCTCCGGCTGGACGGCAAGACCGCCTGGGTGACCGGCGCCGGCAAGGGACTGGGCCGCGCGATCGCGGTCGCCCTCTCCCAGGCCGGCGCGACCGTGGCGGTGACGGCCCGCACGGCGTCCGACCTGGAGGAACTGGAGGCCGAACTCGCCGCGCACGGCGGCAAGGTCCTCGTCCTTCCCGGTTCCGTCGCCGACTCGGACGCCGTACGGACCATGGTCGAGCGGATCACCGGCACGACGGGACGACTGGACGTGGCCGTCAACTGCGCCGGGGTCAGCCCGCACTTCACCCGCAGCGAGTTCGTCGATGACGAGGACTGGCAGCGGGTGCTCGACATCAATCTGCAGGGCACCTTCTACTGCTGCCGCGAGGCCGGGAAGGTCATGCTGGCGCAGCGCTCCGGCTCGATCGTCAACGTCTCGTCCGTGCACGCGCGCACCGGCTTCGAGCGGATCGCCGCGTACGCCGCCAGCAAGGGCGGTGTCGAGGCGCTCACCAAGGCCCTGGCCGTGGAGTGGGCCGACCGTGGTGTACGGGTCAACGCCCTCGCCCCCGGCTACTTCCACACCGACCTCAGCTCGGGCCTGCTGGCCAGCCGCTGGGGCGAACGGATCGTGGGCGGCACTCCCCTGGGCCGGGTGGGTGCCGTCGAGGAACTGGGCGGCGCGGCGGTGTTCCTCGCCTCGGACGCGGCACGCTTCGTCACCGGCACCACCCTCACCGTGGACGGGGGGTGGACCGCCCGCTAGGACCTGTCGTCACATCCCGTCGTCCGCCCGAAGGGCGGCCGCGCGGCGGCGTGGGGGTACCTCCCGCTCGCGCGGAGCCGAGAGTGGGGGAGCGTGCTCTCGGCGTGCTTCGGGATTCGGTGCCGACGGCTCAAGTGGAACAGCCGACTTTCGCGGCCGCCGCCGCGGCCGCCGCCAACAGTGATCCACCCCGCACGGGCGAGGCCCCGAAGCCGGTTATTGTGGCCGGGCGAATCGAACACAGGCGGGGCTGGCGGAGGGCACGTGGTGTCGGACGAAGGGCGGCTCGTCGCCGGGCGCTACCGGCTCACGGAGCGGATCGGCCGGGGCGGCATGGGTACGGTGTGGCGCGCGGAGGACGAGGTCCTCGGCCGCCAGGTCGCGCTGAAGCAACTGCATGTCCAGCCCCACCTCTCCCCGGACGAGCTGGCCACGCTGTACGAGCGCACGCGCCGCGAGGCCCGCAGCGCCGCCCGTATCGCGCATCCGAACGTGATCGTCGTCCACGATGTCGTGGACGACGTCGACGGGGACGGCGACGGGCGGCCCTGCATCGTCATGGAGTACGTCCCGGCGCCCACGCTCGCCGATCTCCTCAAGGACGGGCAGACCCTGCCGCCGGAGGAGGCGGCCCGGATCGGCCTCGGCATGGTCGCCGCGCTGCGCGCCGCCCACGCCGCCGGCGTACTGCACCGTGACGTCAAGCCCGGGAACGTGCTGCTGGGCGCGGACGGCCGGATCGTCCTCACCGACTTCGGCATCGCGATGACCGCCGACGCCTCCACGCTGACCAAGACCGGCGAGATGGTCGGCTCCATCCACTACATGGCCCCCGAGCGCATCCGCGGCCAGAAGCCGGGCCCGGCCTCGGACCTGTGGGCGCTGGGCGCGACGCTGTACCAGGCGGTGGAGGGACGGCCCCCGTTCCGCCGCCTGACCGCGATGGAGGCCGCGTACGCCATCGCGGTGGACCCCCTGGAGCCTCTGAAGCAGGGGGGCGCGCTGGAACCGCTGGTCGAGGCGCTGCTGTCCAAGGAGCCCGAGGAGCGGCCCTCTGCGGAGCAGACGGAGGAGGCCCTGCGGACCGTCCGGTCCGGGGTGTCGACGATCTCGCTGCCGAAGCCGTCCGTGAAGGGTTCGGGCGCCGAGCCGCCGGAGGCGGGGCGGGGGCGCGGACGATGGGGGAGACAAGGCCCGGCGCGCAGCAAGCGGGTTTTGGTGCCGCTCGGCGTCGCGCTCGCCGTCGTGGCCACGGTCGTCGGGGCTACGCTCTACCTGCGGGCGGACAACACCACGAACGACTCCGCCGCCCGGCAGAACACGGGTGCCGCGACCCCCTCGTACTCCCCCTCCCCCCTCCCCGACGGCTTCCACCTGGTCACGGAGGAGAGCCTCGGGGTCTCCTTCCCCGTGCCGGACAGCTGGAAGCCGAACAGGCGGACGGCTGAGCAGGTCACCTACGTCGACCCGACCCGCTTGGCCGAAATCAGGATCGGCGTCGTGGATCCTGCGGGCTCGCACCCCATTGCCCACCTCGCCGACATCGAGGCGAACACGAAGGTCAACTACCCCAACACGTACCGGAAGCTTCGTATGCAGAAGACCACCTTCCGGGGGCAGTCGGCGGCGATCTGGGAGTTCACCTTCCAGGGCCGGGCCCGTGCATTCCGCTCCATCGACCTCGGCTTCGGCCGTGAGGGCGAACGCGAGTACGACATCTCCGTCTCGGCTCCCAGCGCCGACTGGGACACCTACCGCCCCATCTTCGACAGCGTCAGAGACGGCTTCATCACGAGCGCCTCCTGACCGACTGCGGGGGGCGGACGCCAAGGGCTTTCTCGCCCCGGCGCCACATGCACCCGCAGCTCCCCGAACACATGGGACGGCCACCCACGCGCGAACTCGGGCGGCCCACCTCCCGGCGCCACAAGCACAGCCGCCGGCATGCGCTCAGCACCACGCAGAATCCCCTCACGGGTCACGTTGGCGTTGTTACCGCTGGTGTGCGCGGAGGCGCACCCGGCATAGAACGCGATGGGAATGGCATTGTGCCCGGTGAGAAGGCACGGCGGCCGCACCCCCAACCGACTCAGCTCCATCACCGTACGGCTCCAGCCATCCCGCACGGCGACGGTCCCCTTGACGGTGTGCGCCAGCACCACATACTGCACCGACACATGCCCGACCAGCCCGAGCACCACCACCGTCCCAACCACCGGCCGCCAGGCCCCATTCGGCCCGGTCACCAGACAGACGAGCGCGTCGCCGACCGGAATCGCGAGCAGCGCGTAGGCGGGCAGCAGGAAGCGCGGCGCAGCGTAGCCGATGAGGAAGAGATACGGGGCGGCGGCCGACACGGCGCAAGCCAGCAACGCGAGCGTCGGCGCACCACGACCGGCCCTGATCGCGACAGCCAGCCCCAACCCGGCGAGCACCGGCAGGGCGAACCACCACGCCATGACCGCCACGTGTGGCAGATCTCCGGTGCAGGGGCGGCACAAGGTACGTCCCACGAGGCTGCGCAGTTGGTCGTCGACGGCGAAGTTCCAGCCCCGCCCGCCCTGGATCCGGGAGGCATCGGACAGACGCTGCCCCAGACCGCCGTAGGAGGCATGCGACTCGAACACCCAGGCCCCGGCCCCCGTGCCGAGCCCCGCCGCCAATGCCACGAACAGCCGAGGGCTCCGCCATCGCCGTACGACCGCCGACAGGACCAGCAGCGGTAGGGTCACCCACACCGCGTCGCCAGGCCGCATCCAGGCCATCATGGCGGCCCCGGCGGCTACACCCCACAGCGCACCCCGGTCCCCGAGATCGGCCCGGGCCCGCAGGAAGCAACCCACGCAGATCAGGGCGCCGATCGCGACCCATTAGTTGGGCATGGCTTGCGGGCCGTAGAAGAGAGTCACCCAGAGGGTGGTGAACAGCGCACCCGCTAGGGCGAGGACCCGTACCAGGAACAGTCCCCGGCAGGCACGCAGGGCAAGGTACAAGCCCAATCCGGCCAGCAGGGCCAGGTACACGCGCAGCAGCACGGTGGACGACGACCATGCAGCGACGGGCGCGACCAGCAGCGGGACCCCACGGGCGCGCGGTGCGCTGAAGAAGGCGGCGGGCGCGTGCGGGCTGACCTGGCTGACGTACACCGTCTCGTCCCACCCGAGCCCCATCTCCGGTGGCACGAGGGCCAATTGGGCCAGCGTGAAGGAGCCGGCCACGAAGAGATGGACTATCCTCCCCGGGACCGACACGAGGCTCGAAACGTGGGCCATACTCCACCCCGGACATATGCATATAACCCACGTCCCCGACGGCGTGGGCTTCGCCACCAGTCCGAGCTCGCCGTCGCCATGCTCACCCGAGCCCGACAGCTGGGCCTGCGTGCACGCTGGTTCGCCGGCGACGAGGTCTACGGCGGGCGCGAACTGCGCCGCAGTGCTCGCCGGCTTAGTTTCGACGCCCTGTCGGTCCGCGTCGATCACCAGGTACCACCCCGGGTGGCCGCTTCACCGCGACCACCCTGGCTGCACGGCTGCCCCGGCGGGCGTGGGTGCGGATGCTCACCGGTCGCGGCCTGAAGGGCAACCGCCACTACGACTGGACCTGGACCGACATCCAGAGCGACGACACCCCCGACACCGAGGACGACGGGACATCCGTCCTGGTCGTGCGCCGACACCGCTTCAGGCGAACTCTCCTTCTACCGCTGTCACTCCACCCGACCCGTCACCCTCGTCGGCCTCATACACATCATCTGCACCAGATGGCGGGTCGAGGAGGACTTTCAGCTGGCCAAGGGCGCCACCGGACTCGACCAGGGCCAGACGACCTGCTGGAACTCCTGGATGCGCTGGAGCCTGATCGGCATCCTGGCCGCCGCCGTCCTGGCTGTCACCCGCGCCCGCGCCGCGACGACCGCCACTGCTGTCAGCCTCGTCCCGGTCAGCGCACGCGAGCTGCTGACCATCCTGCGGGCAACGGCCCTGCCTCCCTCCGCCACGACATCGGCCATGTCCTGAACTGGTCCGCCTGGCGACGCCGTCACCAGGCCATCGCGCAAGCCTGCCACCGGCGCTGGAACAACGTCACCGCCGCCACGACCACATGACACCGCCATGACGATCAAGAACTAGAGCTGCCAGGTCCGAGCGGCGCTGACTGCGTCGCGTCCTGTCTGCTCACCAGCATGGTTCGGATCCTCGCCCGGGACACCTCGCCTCGGTAATCGATCTGCGCAGCGACCTTACCGTCCAGCCCCCAGATCTCGGTCTGTCCGGTTGCTGAATCCGGGTAGCCGTCCATGCACCGCTGACCGGATCATTTAAGCCAACTTCCGTTTGCATGCCGGAAGTTGATCTATTGCAGGGTAGCTTTGCGAGTAACTCACACCACCGTGAGGGTGGAGATGAAAGAAATGTCTGGAAACGAAAGGCGCCATTTCATGACCAACATGAGAATGCTGCTTGCAAGAGCCTCCGCCTCATGTCTCGCGACGACCGCGATTGTTGCCGGGACGGTGGTGATGGCGGCTCCGGCGCAAGCCAATGCAAGCGACTGCGTGCAGTACCTGACTGATCGAGGCTACCGGATAGGGCCGGATTCCAGGCGAGCATGCAGAGTAGGTGCATCTGGGGACGAAATTATATATTGGTCGATGTGTCACCAGCTGCTCACTGAAATCGGCGTCAGGAACCGACACGCTCAGCTTGCTTGCGATCTGGCACAAAGCTGATCCGGCACATCTGGATACGGTCTTGCCCGGGAGCACTTCGGGGCAAGTCCGAATCCCATCACTCGGCGGTTGTCAGGTGTGGGGGTGGTGGGCCTTTCCCCCTGAGCGTGGACACCTTGGACACTGGACCTTGAGGGTCCAGAGGAAGAGATGTCACGCACGGTCGCGCCCAACAACATCAACAACATCCGCCTGAAGCTCAAGCGGTTGACCGACCGCGGGATCCCGGTCGAGACCGAGCCAGGCTTGTTCACCCAGCCACGGCCATAACCGTCCTTCGCCGCCGCGACCTGCCCGCTTGTCCCACACGAAAGGAAGAATCGGACATCAGGCCTCATACCGCCCTCTCAACTCTCGCGGCGACGAGAGCCGTTCGTAAGATCATCTCTGGATAGATCAACTCGCAGGAATTAAAGCGAAGTTGACTCTCCGAAAGGCCCCTGGGTCAGCGTTGCACGAACAGTCGCCCGCGGACCTGCGGCTGAGGTACTGGAGGCCGTGAGACACAGGCCGCAGTCCGCCAGAGGACGCTCTCGCCGTACAGCAGATCGCGGGGCCGAGTCGTCGCGGAGCTATTCACCCACCGGTCGACACCCACTGGAGCCACGGCGGGCTGGTACACGGCGGTCGGTGCTCGGGAGCCATCGGAGCATATGAATGAACGCTGGTGCCAAGGGTTGGCCCTCGTCAGCGGTACAGCGCGGGCCTCTCGATCAGCATCACCTCGCCCTGGCCGCCCCCGTCTGCGCCCGGATGCCCGCCTCCGCAACGGCTGCCGCCGCGTAGCCGTCCCACCTGCTGGGGCCGGTGATCTCGCCGTGGCGGGTGGTGTCGTCCCGGGTCTGGCTTCGCGGTCGTACGCGTCGGCGAAGCGGTACAGGTAGCCTTGGACGATGGTGCCGCCCCAGCGACCCGCCATGTCGGTGGCGAGGCCCTGTTGTTCGCCGACGCGGGCGGTGCCGCGTTCGCAGACCGCCTCGGCCATGACCTGGTAGCCGAAGCCGCAGTTGACTTGAAGTGCTCTTCCTCGTAATCGAGGGAGATTCCTGCCTACCTTGCGGTGGCGGGCTTGACGCCACAGGGACGCCTGACGACTGCCCTCCCGGCAGCCGGGGTGAGCGCATGGCCCATCCGGTACAGATGCAAGACGTTCCGGGCTGCGTTCCAGTCTGCATTGCCGGACCATCCGCAGTCGAGGTTCTTGCACACGAACGTGGCCTGGTCCTCGCGGCTGCCCGGTGTGGTGAAACCACATGCTGAGCAGCGTAGGGAGGTGCCGGGGGCAGGAACCTTGTGCAGGGCGCCGCCCTGACGGGCGGTCTTGTACGTCAGCATCGTCACGGTGCGGCCCCATGCCTCTTGGCTGATGGAGCGGTTCAAGCCGGACTTCTGGGCGACGTTCTGGCCGGGTTCCTCGGTGGTGCCCTTGGCGGACTTGACCATGTTCTTAATGTTGAGCTGTTCGACCACGATGGTGCCGTACTGCGTGGCAATGCTGGTGGTGGTCTTGTGCTGCCAGTCAACGGCGCGGCGCGTGGCTTTTGCGCGGAGCTGCTTGATCTGGTCGTAGGTGTGCCGCAAGCGGCGGGAGGCCTTCTCCCCGCGCCCTCGGTGCTGCTTACGCTGGGCGGCGCGTCGTTCAAGGCCCAGCAGCTTGGCCTTCTCCTGCGGGTTCAGCCACTTGTCACGGTCGGCCGTCCCGTCAAGGAGACGGGACGGGCGGCCATGGTCGCGGTGGTTGCCGTCCGAGAGGGCGAGGGGCAGGTTCACCCCGGCGTCGATACCGACCTGCGGACCGGTGTGTGGCTCCGGCTCGACTTCGAGGGCCTGGACGCGGAAGGCGATGTGCCAGCCGAGAGCGTCCTTGACCAGCCGGGCCCCGGTGACACGGTTGCCGGTGGTGGCGTGCTTGCCGACCGGGAGGTCCTTCGTCCAGCGGAAGCGAACGCGGCCGATCTTGGGGATGTTAACCATTCCCCAGCGGCGGTGCACACGGGTGATGTTCAGGTCCCGGCCCTGCGGGATGTCCACGGACATCACCGTGCGGAGGCGGGCCTTGAAGTTCGGGGCGCCGGCGCGACCGTCCCAGTAGTTCCGCCAGGCCTGGAAGTACGTCTTCAGCACGGCCTGCGCGGCTTGGGCAGGGAGCACGCCGAGCCAGTCGATCTCCTTGCGGGCCTGGCGGATCGCGATGTCGGCCACGGCCAGGGAACGCTTGTCCTTGGGGAGCATCGACCACCAGTCATGCAGGCAGTTCCACATGGTGCGGGCCGCATGCGCCTGGTCGTCCATGAGCCGGATCTGCGCAGGTGCCAGCGCCAGCCGGGCACGGTGCCCGAACTGCCGCTTCTCCTGAACACGTTCCGTACTCACACGATCACTCTACCATTTGGTTCATGTCACCACGATGGAATCCAAATCCTGATGTTAGAACGGGTCGTCACGTCATTCACAGCCTGCATGTCCACTTGGTGTTCCTCACCAAGTACCGGCAAAAGGCGTTCACAGGCGAGATGCTGACCAGGTGCGAGGAGATCATGCGAGAGGTCTGCCAGGACTTCCAGGCCGAGCTGAAGCAGTTCAACGGCGAAGAGGACCACGTCCATCTGCTGGTGCACTACCCACCCAAGGTCCAGCTCTCCAAGCTGGTCAACTCCCTGAAGGGTGTCTCCTCCCGGTACCTGAGCAAGGAGTACGACGCACATGTCCGCCGGTATCTGTGGGGCGGCCATTTCTGGTCCGGCTCGTACTTCGCCGGCAGCTGCGGCGGGGCATCGCTGACCGTCGTACGCCAGTACATCGAAAACCAGCAGCGCCCCGTGTGATCTAGCTGAGGCCAACAGCGCAGATCCGTGCCCAAAACCAAGGCCAGAGCAGCATCGGGCTGCGCTTCACGTCCCCCGTGAACGGGGCACGTGAAGCGCAAGATCAAAGGTAGATCTCGACGTCCACGATCGCCCCGCCGTCCGTCTCGAAGAGGACGAGCTGGGGGTCGGCCAGCCCCTCCGGCGCGTTCTCGGTCGGCCTCGGGCGCAGCACCGTCACCGCCGTGATCTCCTGGCCGAGCAGCCAGCGGGTCACGTCGATCTCGTGCGCCACGGAGTCGTTGACGAGGTTGGCGGTGGTGAAGCCGGGCGGGCTTGAGGCGTTGCGGTGCCGGTTGTGCAGCATCAGCGGGCGGCCCAACTGCCCGCTGTCCAGCAGGGCCTTGAGCTTCATGTACTCGGCGTCGTAGCGCCGCATGAAGCCGACCTGGACGCGGCGCCGGCCCAGTTGCCGCTCCGCCGCGAGGACCCGCAGGGCGGAGGCCGAGTCGGGGGTGAGCGGCTTCTCGCACAGGACGGGCAGGTCGTGTGCGAAGGCGGTGAGCAGGGCCGCCTCGTGGGCGGGGCCGGGCGAGGCGATGAGTACGGCGTCCACGTCGGCCGCGGCCATGGCTGCGGCCGGGTCTGGGTAAGCGGTGCAGCCGTCGATGCCGTCGGCGAGCCGCTCGGCCCGCTCGGTGTCGATGTCCACGACGGCGGCCACCCGCGCCCCGCTGATGACCTGGTCGAGCCTGCGTACATGGTCCGCGCCCATGCGGCCGGTCCCGATGACGGCGACTCCGAGCGTTCCGCGCTGCGTCATGCTGTTCCCCCTTCGGTCCTTGCTGGTCGGTCGGCCATTGCTCCTCGCCGTTCGGCCGTCGGGTCATGACGAACGGCCGTCGGTTCACGACGAACGGCCGTCCTCATCGCGGACCGGGGTCCGGATGAAGCGGCCGTCATCGTCGTCGGGGCCGTCCGGCGATCGGACGGCCGCGACCCTGCGTCTGCTTCGTCTACCTCGTCTGCCTGTCCACCGTGTCAGGAGGCTTTGTCGGTTGTGGCTGCGACGGGGGCGGTGAGGTCTTCCTCTTCGGGGAGTTCTTCGACGTCCACGCCGCGTACCTGGGCCAGTTCGTGTTTGAGCGCGGCGAGTTCGGTGCCGCCGGCCATGTGGTTGGTGAGTTCTTCGAGGCTGACCTGGTCGCGGGCGGCGCTCAGCTCCATCGTGCCCAGGCGCAGGACGCTGAAGTGGTCGCCGACCATGTAGGCGTGGTGGGGGTTGTGGGTGATGAAGATGACGCCGAGGCCGCGGTCGCGGGCAGCGGCGATGTACTTCAGCACGACACCGGACTGTTTGACGCCGAGGGCGGCGGTGGGTTCGTCGAGGATGAGGACGCGGGCGCCGAAGTGGACGGCGCGGGCGATGGCGACGCACTGGCGCTGGCCGCCGGAGAGGGTGCCGATGGGCTGGTCGAGGTCGTCCAGGACGATGCCCATGTTGCGCAGTTCGGTGTCCGCGGTCTTCTTCATCGTCTCGATGTCGAGGCGGCGGACGGGCCAGGGGCCCTTGGTGAGTTCGGAGCCGAGGAAGAAGTTGCGCCACACCGGCATCAGGGGGACGGTGGCCAGGTCCTGGTAGACGGTGGCGATACCCGAGTCGAGGGCCTCGCGAGGGGTGTTGAAGCGGACCGGGGTGCCGTCGACGAGGAACTCGCCCTCGGTGTGCTGATGCAGGCCGGAGATGATCTTGATGAGGGTGGACTTGCCGGCGCCGTTGTCACCCAGGACGCAGGTGACCTCGCCGGGGCGGACGCTCAGGTCCACGCCGTGCAGGGCGCGAATGTTGCCGTACGCCTTGCCCGCGCCCCGCAGTTCGACGACCGGCTTGCCCGAAGCGGGCGCCGCGTCGTTCACAGGGTTGGTGTCGTTGCCGGGGCCGGTGTCGTTGCCGGTGGCCGTCTCGGGTGAGGATGCGTTGCTGTCGGTCATGGGGCGGTTCACCTCCGGGTGGCCTGGTGGCGGACCCACAAGTTGACGAGGGCGGCGATCAGGAGCATCACGCCGAGGAAGGCCTTGAACCAGTCGGGGTTCCAGTTCGCGTAGACGATGCCCTGGGAGACCATGCCGAAGATGAAGGCACCGATCACCGGGCCGACCGCCGAGCCGTAGCCGCCGGTCAGCAGACACCCGCCGATCACCGCCGCGATGATGTACAGGAACTCGTTGCCCACACCCTCGCCGGACTGCACGGTGTTGAACGAGAACAGCAGGTGCATGCCCACGAACCAGGCACCGGCCCCGACGCCCATGAACAAGGCGATCTTCGTGAAGTTCACCGGGACACCGACCGCGCGGGCGGAGTCCTTGTTCCCGCCGACGGCGAAGATCCAGTTGCCGAACCTGGTGCGCAGCAGCAGCCAGGTCGCGATCGCGGCGAACGCCAGCCAGTAGAAGACGGTGACCTTGAAGTCGACGCCGCCGATGGACACTTCGGAGGCGAAGACGCTCTTGGCCTGGTCGAAGCCGTCCATGTCGCTGATGGAGTCGCTCGCCACGTTGCCGGTGAAGATCTTCGTGACGGCCAGGTTGGAGCCCTGGAGGATCAGGAACGAGCCCAGGGTGACCAGGAAGCTCGGCAGGCCGGTCTTGATCAGCAGCCAGCCGTTGAACGCGCCGACCGCCAACGACACGATCAGCGCGACGAACACGCCGGTCCACACGTTCACCGTCAGCTGGAAGCTCAGGATCGCCGCGGTGAGCGCGGAGGTGGTGACCGCGACACCGGCGGACAGGTCGAACTCCCCGCCGATCATCAGCAGGGCCACCGGGATCGCCATGATGCCCATGACGGAGGCCTGGTAGAGGACCGTCGCCAGCGAGCCTGCCTCACGGAAGGAGGGGGCCACCGAGAAGAAGAAGACGTACACGCCGATCGCGGCGATGAGCGCGCCGACCTCGGGGCGGGCCAGCAGACGGCGCCAGACGGAGCGCTGCACGGTCCGGCCGTCCTTCTGCGCGGCGGCCGGCGGAGCCGGCGGCGAGGAGCTCGCCGCCGGTGCCGTTGCTTGGGTCATCTCAGATCACCGGGTGCCCTTCGCGGCGAACTTGGCGATGGCGTCGACGTTGTCCTTGTCGACGAAGGCGGGGCCGGTGAGCACCGCTTCCTCGCCGCCGCCGCTGTAGTTGCCGTTGTTCTTGTAGAGCCACAGCGAGTCCACGGCCAGGTAGCCCTGCAGATACGGCTGCTGGTCCACCGCGAACTGGATGTCACCCTTCTTGATCGAGTCGGTCAGCTCCTTGTTCAGGTCGAACGTGGCGACCTTCGCCTTGCTGCCCGCGTCCCCGACCGACTGGACCGCGGTCAGGGCGTACGGGGCGCCGAGCGCGACGACGTAGTCGATCGCGGTGTCCTGCTTGAGCTTGGCGGTGATCGTCGCCTTCACGGACGGCATGTCGGTGCCGTTGACGTTGAGGACCTCGGTGTCGCCCTTGAAGGTCTTCTTCACACCGTCGCAGCGCTGGGTGAGGCCGACGTTGCCCTGCTCCTGCACGACACAGACGGCCTTCTTGGCGCCGACTTCGTTCAGCCTCTTGCCGAACGCCTCGCCCGCCACGCTCTCGTCCTGGCCGAAGAAGGACATCAGACCGAGGGACTGCCAGTCGCTCAGACCGGAGTTGAGGCCGACCACGGGGATGCCGGCGGCCTTCGCCTTGGCCACTACGTCCTTCATGGCGTCCGGCTTGGCGAGGGTGATGGCGATGCCGTCGACCTTCTGGTCGATCGCGTTCTGCACGAGGTTGGCCTGGTTGCCCGCGTTCGGGTCGGCCGAGTAGACGAGCTTGATGTTGTCCTTGTCGGCCGCCGCCTGGGCGCCCTTGCGGACGATGTCCCAGAAGGTGTCGCCGGGCGCCTGGTGGGTGACCAGGGCGACGGTCATCCGGGGGGTGTTCGCCTTGCCCGCAGAGGCGGCTGCCCCGCTCTCCTCGGACTCCTTGCCTCCGGAGCTGCTGGAGCATCCGGCTATCAGCAGAGCGGATGCGGCGGCCACGGCGACCATGGGCGCGATTCTGCGTGAGCGGGGGTGGAACGTGCGGTCCATCTTTCCTGCACCTCACTGTGCGACAGGGGGAAAGGGAACGGGACAGCGTCGGGCGAAAAGCCCGCGCGGGCCCGGACGTGTGAAGTCCGGATCATTGTGCCGGTAGAGCTATTTGGCTGCTTCGTTGGGACGGGATACAAACCCCTGGCACACCCGCCTGTCAATACTTTGTTAAGACATCATTTCACGAGCAGGTCCGAATGTCAGTACAAACTCTTGACATGGACTCACTATGGGCCATACACCTGGGATACATCCGGACCCGGGCGCCCGCATCCCCACAGCCCCGGCGGCCGGCGACCCGCATCCCCACCCTGAGGAGCGACGCGCATGCCCCAGCCCGAGTCCGCGCGCCCCGAGCCTGTCGGCGCCTTCGATCTCATCACCATGGGACGCATCGGCGTCGACCTCTACCCCCTGCAGACCGGCGTACCGCTGGCGCGGGTCGAGTCGTTCGGAAAGTTCCTCGGCGGTTCGGCCGCGAACGTCGCGGTGGCGGCCGCCCGGCTCGGCAACTCCACCGCCGTGATCACCCGGACCGGCGCCGACCCCTTCGGCAGCTACCTCCACGAGGCCCTGAAGGACTTCGGTGTGGACGACCGCTTCGTCACCCCCGTCGACGCGTACCCCACACCGATCACTTTCTGCGAGATCTTCCCGCCGGACGACTTCCCGCTCTACTTCTACCGGCGGCCCAAGGCCCCCGACCTGGAGATCCACACCGACGAGCTGGACTTCTTCGCCATCCGCGCGGCCCGCATCTTCTGGATCACCGGCACCGGCCTGAGCGAGGAGCCGAGCCGCTCGGCCACACTCGCCGCGCTCAAGGCCCGCGACAGGTCCGGCATCACCGTCTTCGACCTCGACTGGCGTCCGATGTTCTGGGCGGACCCCGAGAGCGCCCGTCCGTACTACGCCGAGGCCCTCCGGCACGCCACCGTCGCGGTCGGCAACGTGGACGAGTGCGAGGTGGCCACGGGCGTACGCGAACCGATGGCCTGCGCCGAGGCGCTGCTGGCGGCCGGGGTGGAACTGGCCGTGGTCAAACAGGGTCCCAAGGGTGTGCTCGCCGTCCACCGGGACGGCACGGTCGCCGAGGTGCCGCCGGTGCCGGTGGAGGTCGTCAACGGCCTCGGCGCGGGTGACGCGTTCGGGGGCTCCCTCTGCCACGGGCTGCTCCGCGACTGGCCCCTGGAACAGACCATGCGGTACGCCAACGCCGCCGGGGCCATAGTCGCCTCCCGCCTGGCCTGCTCCTCGGCGATGCCGACGGAGGCAGAGGTCGACTCCCTGCTCCACAGCGGCTGACCATCCCGCGCGAGCAACCACGACGAACCCACACCCGCCAACCCACCCAGGCCACCCGAGCTCTCCCGCGCGGCAGACGGGGTCGAAGGGGCAGCCGCCCCTGGGGGATGGGACGGGTAGGGGCGGCGGGGGCGAAAAACGACACCGCACCACCCACACGCGCCCGCGACGAAGACCACAGGAGCCCCCACATGCCCACCACCATCCCCGAGCTCCCCACACTCCGCGCCCACCACCCGGAGGCCATCCCCGAGGCGGCAGCCCGCCGCACCCGCCGCACCCTCATCGGCGACACCGGCCGCCTGATGATCGTCGCCGCCGACCACCCCGCCCGCGGCGCCCTCGGCGTCGGCGACCACCGCCTCGCGATGGCCAACCGGGCCGACCTCCTCGAACGCCTCTGCATCGCCCTCTCCCGCCCCGGTGTCGACGGCGTCCTCGCCACCGCCGACATCCTCGAGGACCTTCTGCTCCTCGGCGTCCTGGAGAACAAGGTCGTCATGGGCTCCCTCAACCGCGGCGGCCTCGCCGGCGCCTCCTTCGAGATGGACGACCGCTTCACCGGCCACCGCCCCGAGGACATCGAACGCCTCCGCTTCGACGCCGGAAAACTGCTCGTCCGCATCGACTACTCCGACCCCGGCTCCCTGACCACCCTGTACTCCACGGCCAGAGCCGTCGACGACATGGCGGCACGCCGGCTGCCGCTGTTCGTCGAGCCGTTTCTCTCCAGCCGCGTCGACGGCAAGGTCCGCAACGACCTGAGCCCCGAGGCCGTCACCCGTTCCATCGCCATCGCCTCCGGCCTCGGCGGCACCTCCGCCTACACCTGGCTGAAACTGCCGGTCACCGACGACCCCGACGCCATGGCCGAGGTCATGGAGACCTCGACCCTGCCCGCCGTCCTGCTCGGTGGCGAGGTCGGCAAGGACCAGGACGGCGCCTACGAGAAGTGGCGCAAGGCGCTGCGACTGCCCACCGTCCAGGGCCTGGTCGTGGGCCGCTCCCTGCTCTACCCGGCCGACGGCAGTGTGGAGACGGCGGTGGACACGGCGGTCGGCCTGCTGTGATCCGGGGCATGTCGTGACAAGGTTCCGGGGTATGTCTTGACAAGGCGGAAAAGCACCTTTCCCGCACCCGCCTCTCCTCTTCCCTCCCACCCCACGAAATCCCAGACCCCCGATCCCCCAGAACCTCCAGAACTCCCCGAACCCCAAACACAACGAACCCCTTCTCACCACCCCACGAGGTCCCGATGAGCCCCTCCACCCACCGCCTGACCGTTGCCCAGGCGCTGGTGCGGTTCCTGTCAGCCCAGTACACAGAGCGCGACGGCGTACGCCATCGGCTGATCGCCGGGACCTGGGGGATCTTCGGCCACGGCAACGTGGCGGGCATCGGCCAGGCCCTGCTGGAGGCCGGCGAGGAGACGATGCCGTTCCACCAGGGCCGCAACGAGCAGTCCATGGTGCACGCGGCCGTCGGCCACGCCCGGCAGCTGAACCGCCTCTCCGCGCAGGCGGTCACCACCTCCATCGGCCCCGGCGCCACCAACCTGGTCACGGGCGCCGCGCTGGCCACGATCAACCGCCTGCCCGTACTCCTCCTCCCGGGCGACTACTTCGCGACCCGCACCGCCGACCCGCTGCTCCAGCAGCTGGAGCACCCCACCGAGGCGGATGTGTCGGTCAATGACACCCTGCGCCCGGTCTCCCGCTACTTCGACCGGATCACCCGCCCGGAGGCGCTGATCCCGGCCGCCCTGAACGCCATGCGGGTCCTCGCCGACCCGGTCGAGACCGGCGCCGTCACCCTCGCCCTGCCGCAGGACGTGCAGGCGGAGGCGTACGACTGGCCGGAGGAGTTCTTCGCCGACCGCGTGTGGAACGTACGCCGGCCCGCCCCCGACCCGGTCGAGCTGGCCGAGGCCGTACGAGCCGTCCGCAGCGCCGGGAGGCCGCTGATCGTCGCGGGCGGTGGCGTCCACCACAGCGAGGCCGAGGAGGCGCTGAAGTCGCTGGTCGACGCCACCGGCATCCCGGTCGCCTCCACCCAGGCGGGCAAGGGATCGCTGCGGTACGACCACCCGGCCGACCTCGGCGGCATCGGCCACACCGGCACCGCGGTCTGCGACGACCTCGCCCGCACCGCGGACCTGATCATCGGCGTCGGCACCCGCTACACCGACTTCACCACCGCCTCCAACACCCTCTTCCAGGCCCCCGACGTCCGCTTCCTCAACCTCAACATCGCCGCGTTCGACGCCCACAAGCTGGCGGCCCGGACGGTGGTGTGCGACGCGCGAGCGGGCCTGGAAGCGCTCAGGGACGCACTCACCGATCACCGCGTGAGCGAGTCGTACGAGGCCGAGTACCGCGTCGGCAAGGAGCGCTGGGAGCGGATCGTCGACGCCGCCTACACCCCGGCCGACGAGAACGCCGTACCGACGCAGACCCAGGTGCTGGGCGCGCTGGACGTGGTCGTGGGCGACGAGGACGTGGTCATCAACGCGGCCGGTTCGCTCCCCGGGGATCTGCACAAGCTGTGGCGGGCCCGCAGCCCCCGCCAGTACCACCTGGAGTACGGCTACTCCTGCATGGGCTACGAGATCCCGGCCGCGATCGGCGTCCAGCAGGCCGCGCCCGGCACGGCGGTCTGGTCGCTGGTCGGCGACGGCACGTATCTGATGATGCCGACGGAGATCGTGACGGCCGTCCAGGAGGGCCTGCCCGTCAACCTGGTCCTGATCCAGAACCACGGGTACGCCTCCATCGGCGGCCTGTCCGAGTCGGTGGGCGCCGAGCGCTTCGGCACCGCCTACCGCTACCGCGCCGCCGACGGCACCTTCACCGGTGCCCCGCTCCCGGTGGACCTCGCCGCGAACGCCGCGAGCCTCGGCATGGACGTCATCCGCGCCAAGACCGTACGGGAGCTGCGCGACGCCCTGGCCGCGGCCCGCGCCTCGGACCGCCCGACCTGCGTGTACATCGAGACGGACCCGACGCCGACGGCTCCCCCGGCCGAGGCCTGGTGGGACGTGCCGGTAGCCGAGACCGCCTCCCGCCCGGCAGCCGTCGAAGCCCGCGAGACGTACGAGCGGGAGGTGGCCGGGCAGCGCCGCCACCTCTGACCACCACGGTGGCTCTGGGGCGCTTGTAAGGACAATGCAATGACAGGGGTTCCTGTCATCCGGACGGACGGATACCCTCAGAGCGTGACGAGCGCGACCGCGGGGAGTACGGAGAGTCTCGACCTCAGCGTCGACCGGAGCAGCCCGGTCCCGCTGTACTACCAGCTTGCCCGGCAGCTGGAGGCCGCGATCGAGCACGGCGCGCTCGGCCCGGGCAGCCTGCTGGGCAACGAGATCGAGCTGGCGGGCCGCCTGGGCCTGTCCCGCCCGACCGTCCGCCAGGCCATCCAGTCGCTCGTCGACAAGGGCCTGCTCGTACGGCGCCGGGGCGTGGGCACGCAGGTGGTGCACAGTCAGGTCAAGCGCCCCCTGGAGCTGAGCAGCCTCTACGACGACCTGGAGGCGGCCGGGCAGCACCCCACGACTCGGGTGCTGTTGAGCGAGGTGCGGTCCGCCTCCGCCGAGGTGGCGGCCGCCCTGGGCGTCGCGGAGGGCGCCGAGGTGCACCTCATCGAGCGGCTGCGTCTCACGCACGGCCAGCCGGTGGCGTTCCTCGCCAACTACGTCCCGACGGGCCTGCTGGACCTGGACACCGAGCGGCTGGAGGCGACCGGCCTGTACCGCCTGCTGCGCAGCGCCGGGATCACCCTGCACAGCGCCCGTCAGACGGTCGGCGCCCGGGTCGCCACGGCCGAGGAGGCCGAGCGCCTCGAAGAGCCGGAGGGCGCCGCCGTACTCACGATGCAGCGCACGGCGTACGACGACACCGGCCGCCCGGTCGAGTACGGCAGCCACATCTACCGGGCCTCGCGCTACTCCTTCGACTTCCAGTTGCTCGTCCGCAACTGACGCCCCCGCAGCGGCAGGGCGGCCGGGATCAGTTCGGCGGCGGCAGGCAGTTGTCCTCCGGGGCGACGGACTGCCAGATGCGCCGCCCGATGTCCCTCAGCTGCCGCTGCTGGGTCTTGGTGAGCACGTCGAACACATAGCGCCGTACGGCGTCGGCGTGCCCCGGGGCGCTCTCGACGACCTTGGCGTAACCGGCGTCGGTGAGGATGGCGAGGGTGTAGCGCCCGTCCTCCGGGTCCGGCGTACGACGCACCCAGTCGCTCTTCTCCAGCCGTTTGACCAGGTGGGACAGGCGTGACAGCGACGACCCCGTGTAGCCGGCCAACTCGCTCATGCGCAGGGTGCGGCCTTCCGTCTGGGACAGCATGGCCATCACCAGGTACTCCACATGACTGACGCCCGAGTCCCGCTGCAGCTGCGCGTCGAGCGCGCTCGGGAGCCTGATCATCACGCCGGCCAGCGCGTGCCAGGTCTCCATCTCGTCGTCGGTCAGCCGCGACCGCTGCGGTGTCTCCATGCCGCCCACTCTACGGGGCCGACCAGACGATCGATCGCGACATGACTTGATGCTTCAAGCCGCCCGCGCGGCGGGGCCGTGGCCCTCCACATCCCGTACGGCATCCCGCGTTCGGCGCATCACCAGGTCAGTTCCAGGCGTTCCGGTGAGCGGTGGATCAGGGTCGGACGCATCGTCACCTTCGTCCCCTCGGCGAGGCGCAGGCCCGGCAGGCGGCTGGTCAACTGCTCCAGGGTGATGCGGAGTTGTTCGCGGGCGAGCTGGGAGCCGGGGCAGGTGTGGACGCCGAAGCCGAAGGCGAGATGGCGGACCGGGGTGCGGGTGATGTCGAACTCGTCGGGGCGGGCATGCCGGGCCGGGTCGCGGTTCGCGGCGCCGAAGGCTATCAACAGGGCCGCGCCGGCCGGGAGTTCGGTGCCGGCGAGGGTGACCGGGCGGGTGGTGACCCGGCGGAAGCCTTGCAGTGCGGTGTCATGGCGGGCGGCCTCCTCGATGGCGGCCGGGATGCGCTCGGGCTCGGCGCACAGCAGCTCCCACTGCCATGGGTGGCGCAGGAGGTGCAGGACGGTGGTGCCGATGAGGGCGGTCGTCGTCAGATGACCCGCGATGAGCAGGTTCTGCAGATGGCCGACGAGTTGGTGGCGCTGGTCGAGGGTCAGCTCGGTCTCGGGTACGGCGACGGCGGAGATGAGTTCGGTGCCGAGGTCCTCGCGCGGGTCGGCGTGGCGGGTGCGGACGAACGCGTCGAGGAGGCGCTGCATGGCGACCACCTCCTCGGCGGCGGCGATCTGTTCGCTCTCCTCCAGGGGCCGGAACAGCAGCTCCTCGGCGCGGTGGCCGCCGTGCACGAGGGCAGGTACGTCTTCCGGGTCGAGCCCTACGATCCGCCCGATGACGTCTCCGGGGAGCCGGGCCGCGTAGGCGGACATCAGGTCGACACGGCCGTCGTCGGCGAAGGTGTCGACCAGTTCGGCGGCCCGTTCGGCGGCGTACGGCAGGACGGCGGCGACCCGGGCGGGCGACAGGCCCCGCACGATGGGGGCGCGCAGCTCCTGGTGGTGGGCGCCGTCGGCGGTGACGACGACGGGGTGGCCGCCGAAGCCGCCGCCGAGGACGGCCAGCGCGGCGGGCGCGGGCATGACGTCCGGCCGTAGTGCGTTGGCCGAGGAGAAGTCCTCCGGGCGCCTGAGCACCTCCCGTACGTCGGCGTCCCGTGCCACGAGCCAGGAGTCCAGCTCGGGGACGAAGGTGAGGCCCTCCGCGGTGCGGGCGCGGGTGTAGTGCGGATACGGGTTCCGCTGCAACTCGTCGAGCCTGCCGTGCAGTTGACGGTCCACGCGGACACCTTTCGGCCATGGGCTGCGGAGGGTCGCGCTCATGGTGCCGTACGGCGGTGTGGTGGCGGTAGACCGTTTTCGGCGCCGGTGGATGCCGCCCCGTTTTTCCGGGGGGACCCACCGGCGCCGCTCGTCGGCCGCTCGGACCGGCGGTCATCGGCTGGTCAGAAGACGACCGTCCAGGCTTCGCGGGCCGCCTGCTGCGCGGTGTACGAGACGCCGTCGACCTTCAGCCCGCCCGCGTCCACGAGGGTGATGCGGCCGCCGCTGTTGCCGAGTTGGGCGCCGTTGGACAGCGGGACGAGGAGGCTGGCCCCGGCGGCGAGCGGGCCCTGGGTCACGGGGGCGGCGTTGCCGAGGGTGTCGAGGATGCGCCAGCCGGTGAGATCGACCGGGTCGGGCGAGGCGTTGACGAGGGTGACCGTCTCCCGCTCGGGGGCCGGGCCCCTGGGGTTGACCAGGGCCGCCACGATCCGCACGGGCTGCTCGCCCGGCTGCTCGGGGCGGGGCTCGCCGCCCGGCAGGGTGTGGCCGGTGGTGTCGTCGGTGTGCCATGCCTGGCTCTGGAAGGCGAGGAAGACGCCGACCCAGCGGTCCGTGTCAGGGAAGTGGATCAGCAGTCCGCCGTCCTGCCAGACACCGTCGTCCTTCTTGAACCTGCCGACGTTGCCCTGGTTCATATGGATGTCGTGCACGCCGTTGCCCGGCAGGAAGCCGAAGACCTTGTCCTTGATGCCCGGTTCGGGGCCGAAGCGCTCGCCGAAGAGGTACAGCCTGGCCGTGGGGTCGGCGACCGCGCGGTTCACATAGTGGTCGAAGATGTCCGCGAGGTCGTTGTCCGCGCCCTCCTTGTGGGGCGGGAGGGTGCGCATCTTCGCCGGGTCGAAGAGGTTGCCCCGCACGAAGTCGAGGTTGGGGCCGCCGGGGCCCGGGGGCAGCGCGTTCCAGCCGCTGCCGAGGCCGTCCAGACGGGTGACGACGGGGTGCCCGAAGTCCTCGTCGACGAGGTAGAGCAGCTCGGAGGGCCGCTCCTGCGATTTCACGTTCACCGAGGCGCGGTAGTGCGTCCCCTGGTCGTCCGTCAGATGAATCTGGTAGTGAGGTGTGTCGTCGCGGGGTTCGCGACGGGTGTCGACGGCGCGTGCGACGAGCACGCCATAGCTCTGCAGTGGCACGATGACCAACTCCCCCGTGGGGCGGCAGCGTTGCTCGCCCCCTCTGAGAGGAATGGTAGCGGGGCAGGCCCCATTACCACCTGACTCTTCAAGATTTTACCCTTCGCCCCTTATCTCGCATCTTGCGAAGAATGAGCACATGGTTCTCTTCTCTCTGGAGCGCGTCGTCCCGCTCCCCGTCGGCCTGGCCTGGCACCGCCTGACCGACTGGCCCCGCCACGCCGACGTGGTCCCCCTGACCCGGATCACCGTGCGCACCCCTCCCCCGAACCACGAGGGCACACTCTTCGTGGCCCGCAGCGGCCTCGGCTCCCTCTCCTTCGACGACCCGATGGAGGTGGTCGACTGGCGGCCACCGACGGACACGGCACCGGGCCTGTGCCGTCTGGCCAAGCGCGGCGCGTTCGTCACCGGCTGGGCCGAGATCGAGGTGCGTCCGTACGGGGCCGACGGCGGCACCTCCTGTGTGGTGTGGCGCGAGGACCTGCGGGTGCGCCGGCTGCCGGCCATCTGCGACCGCCCGCTGGGGTGGCTGGCCCGGCGGATGTTCGGCCGGGCGATGGACGGCCTGCTGGCCGTCCGCTGACGCGTTCCGGACCGGGTTGTCGGACCCCCCGCCTATCGTCTCCGACCATGACCACGACCTATCGACCGCACACGACACGGGCGTCCTACGACACGGTCGCCGCCGACTACCACACACTGCTGAAGGACGAGTTGGCGAAGAGCCCCTTCGACCGGGCGGTGCTCGGGGTGTTCGCCGAGCAGGTGCGGGACGGCGGAGGCGGCGCGGTCGCGGATCTGGGGTGCGGGCCGGGGCGGATCACCGTACATCTGGCGGCGCTCGGTCTGGACGTCTTCGGGATCGATCTGTCGCCGGAGATGGTGGCGGTGGCCCGTCGGGTCCATCCGCACCTGCGGTTCGAGGTCGGCACGATGACGGGGCTCGACCTGCCGGACGGGTCGCTCGCCGGTGCCGTCTCCTGGTACTCCACGGTGCACACACCACTCACCGAACTGCCCGTGTTCTTCCGGGAGTTCCACCGGGTGCTCGCTCCCGGCGGGCAGCTGGCCATGGCGTTCAAGGCCGGTGACGAGTCCTACCGTCTGTCCCACGCGTACGGCCACGACCTGGACCTCGACGTCCACCGCTTCCCGCCGGACCGGGTCGCCGCGCTGCTGACGGAGAGCGGGTTCGTCGAGGTGGCCCGGCTGGTGCGGCAGGCGGAAGGGCCCTACGAGAAGACGCCGCAGGGCTATCTGCTGGTGCGCAAGCCCGAGTGAGCCCCGGGGCCCGGTCAGACCGTGCCCGGGTCCCCGTTCTGGGCGGCGGCCAGCTTGTCGCGGCGTTCGCTGTCGCCGTCGCCCGTGGTGCTGAGCAGGGTGTCGCAGATCTCGCGGAGCTTGTCGGTGGCCTGCTTGGAGAACAGTCCGCACAGCCCGGCGATGCCGGAGAAGCCGTACGGGTTGGTCGCGCCCGCGCCGGAGCTCCCGGCGAACAGGCCGCCGCGCAGCAGCAGATGGACGAGCAGGGCCAGGGCCACCCCGATGCCGGCGCGCAGCAGGTACCACCACAGCCAGCTCGCGTACAGCCGCCGGTTGCCGACGTATGTCGCGAACGACGTGGCCGCGTGGACGAAGCTGCCGAGCGCGCTGCACACGATCACCGCGAGCAGCATGGCCGTGTCGGCGGTCAGCGCCCAGTCCCCGAGCCCGAAGGGCGACCACACCGCCGTGGCGGTGAGTTCGGTGCCGGGCTCGACGGTGGCGAGGACCACCGGCCACAGGCTCACCAGGGCTCCGCAGACGAACACCACCTGGGCGAGGAGCAAAAGGCCCAGCGCGGTGGTGGCCCAGACGGGGAGGGGGTGCCGCTTGCCCTTGGCGCGGCCGACGTCCGTGGCCGTACCCGAACCGCCGGCGCCGTTGTCGGTTCCCGGGGCCGTGCCCTCTTCGGTTGTCGTCCCGCTCAACTGCCCGCTCCCGATGTGCCTTTGGCGTTCGGTCGTTCGTCTGTGCCGCGCCTTCGAACACCGTACAAGTTCCGGCATCGGCTGGGCCGTCGGGGGTGACGACTAGGGCGTGTTTCGAAGTGGTGTCGTCCGCCCGGAGGGCGGGGCCCGCGGCGTCTGGTGCGGTGCGTCGCAAGGCGGAGGGTTGTCCGCGTACTGGGTGTACGCGGACGACCCCGACAACGCGGCGAGGTGCCGTGCCAGGCGCCGCGGGGCAGACGGGACGTTCGAAACACGCCCTAGTGGAGGGCCTGATCGCGGAAGCCGCGAAGCGGGGCGAGGCGGACCTGTCCCTGGTGAGCATCGACTTGACCCGTCCGCCTCGCCGCCCGGCACCTGCGTCCCGGCCTCCGGACCAGCCGGGTGGGGACAGGCCGCGTCGGCGGGGGCCGTGCGGAAGATGCGGGCGGCACCGTTCCGGTGGACCGGGTTGCGGTCCACCGGATGTGGCGTGCCGCCCGCAGGAAGGTCAGACGATCTCGACGAGCAGGTCGCCGCCCTCCACCTGCTGGATCTTGTTGATGGCCAGGCGGGACACCCGTCCGGCCTTCGGGACGGTGATCGTGGCCTCCATCTTCATGGCCTCGATGGTGGCGACCGTGGCGCCGGCCGCGACCTCGTCGCCCTCGGCGACCGCGAGGGTGACCACGCCGGCGAACGGGGCGGCGACATGGCCGGGGTTGGAGCGGTCGGCCTTCTCGGTGACGGGGAGGTCGGAGGAGGCGGCCTTGTCGCGGATCTGGATGGGGCGGAGCTGGCCGTTCAGGGTGGACATCACGGTGCGCATACCGCGTTCGTCCGCCTCGCCGACGGCCTCCAGGCCGATGAGGAGCCGCACGCCGGGCTCCAGGTCGACGGCGTACTCCTTGCCCGGGCCGAGGCCGTAGAAGAAGTCCTTGCTGTCGAGGACGCTGGTGTCGCCGTAGGTCTGGCGGTGGGTCTCGAACTCGCGGGTCGGGCCGGGGAACAGCAGCCGGTTGAGGGTGGTGCGCCGGTCCTTCTCCAGGCCCGTGCGGTCCTCGGCGGTGAGGTCCTGGACGGGCTTGGCGTCGGCGCGGCCCTGGAGGGCCTTGCTGCGGAACGGCTCGGGCCAGCCGCCGGGCGGGGTGCCCAGCTCACCGCGCAGGAACCCGATGACGGAGTCGGGGATGTCGAACCGGTCGGGCGTGGCCTCGAAGTCGGCAGGTGTCACTCCGGCGCCGACGAGGTGCAGGGCGAGGTCGCCGACCACCTTGGAGGAGGGGGTGACCTTCACCAGGTGGCCGAGGATGCGGTCGGCGGCGGTGTACATGGCCTCGATGTCCTCGAAGCGGTCGCCGAGGCCGAGCGCGACGGCCTGGGTGCGGAGGTTGGAGAGCTGGCCGCCGGGGATCTCGTGGTCGTAGACGCGGCCGGTGGGTGAGGCGAGGCCCGCCTCGAAGGGCGCGTAGATCCGGCGGACGCTCTCCCAGTAGGGCTCCAGGTCGCCGACGGCCCGCAGGTCGAGGCCGGTGGGCCGGTCGGAGTAGTCGGTCGCGGCCACGATGGCCGACAGCGACGGCTGCGAGGTGGTGCCCGCCATGGACGCCACGGCACCGTCGACGGCGTCGGCGCCGGCCTGGACCGCGGCGAGGTAGGTGGCGAGCTGGCCGCCCGCCGTGTCGTGGGTGTGGATGTGCACCGGCAGGTCGAACTCGCGGCGCAGGGCGGAGACGAGTTTCGTGGCGGCCGGGGCGCGCAGCAGTCCCGCCATGTCCTTGACGGCCAGCACGTGGGCGCCCGCCTCGACGATCTGCTCGGCCAGCCGGAGGTAGTAGTCGAGCGTGTAGAGCTGCTCGGCGGGGTTGGAGAGATCGGAGGTGTAGCAGAGGGCGACCTCGGCGACGGCCGTTCCGGTGGCTCGTACGGCGTCGATGGCGGGCCGCATCTGGCCCACGTCGTTGAGCGCGTCGAAGATCCGGAAGATGTCGATGCCGGTCTCGGTGGCCTCCTGGACGAAGGCGTCGGTCACCTCGGTCGGGTACGGCGTGTACCCGACGGTGTTGCGGCCGCGCAGCAGCATCTGGAGGCAGATGTTGGGCGCGGCGGCCCGGAAGGCGGCCAGTCGCTCCCAGGGGTCCTCGGCGAGGAAGCGGAGGGCGACGTCGTAGGTGGCGCCGCCCCAGCACTCCAGGGAGAGCAGCTGCGGCAGGGTCCGGGCGACCACGGGGGCGACGGCGAGCATGTCCTTCGTACGGACCCGGGTGGCGAGCAGCGACTGGTGGGCGTCCCGGAAGGTGGTGTCGGTGACGCCGATGGTCGGCGACTCGCGCAGCCAGCGGGCGAAGCCGTCCGGGCCGAGTTCGACGAGCTTCTGCTTCGAGCCGGCCGGGGGTTCGGCGGCGGTGGGCCTAGGCAGCTTGGTGGACGGGTCGATCAGGTCGGGGCGCGGGCCGTTCGGCTTGTTGACCGTCACGTCGGCCAGATAGGTGAGCAGCTTGGTGCCCCGGTCGGCGGAGTGGCGGGAGGTGAGCAGGTGCGGGCGCTGCTCGATGAACGACGTGGTGACGTTGCCGGCCTGGAAGTCCGGGTCGTCGAGGACGGCCTGCAAAAACGGGATGTTCGTGGCGACGCCCCGGATGCGGAACTCGGCGACCGCACGCCGGGCCCGGTTGACGGCGGTGGTGAAGTCCCGGCCCCGGCAGGTCAGTTTGACCAGCATGGAGTCGAAGTGGGCGCTGATCTCCGTACCGGCGTGGGTGGTGCCGCCGTCGAGACGGATGCCGGAGCCGCCGGGTGAGCGGTAGGCGCTGATGCGGCCGGTGTCCGGGCGGAAGCCGTTGGCGGGGTCCTCGGTGGTGATACGGCACTGGAGCGCGGCGCCGCGCAGCGTCACGGTCTCCTGGGAGAGCCCGAGGTCGGCGAGGGTGGCCCCGGCGGCGATGCGGAGCTGGGACTGCACGAGGTCGACGTCGGTGACCTCCTCGGTGACCGTGTGCTCGACCTGGATACGGGGGTTCATCTCGATGAAGACGTGGTTGCCGTCGCGGTCGAGGAGGAACTCGACGGTGCCCGCGTTGCGGTAGCCGATCTCCCGGGCGAACCGTACGGCGTCCGCGCAGATCCGGTCGCGCAGGGCCGGGTCGAGGTTCGGTGCCGGGGCCAGTTCGATGACCTTCTGGTGGCGGCGCTGCACCGAACAGTCGCGTTCGAAGAGGTGGATGACGTTGCCGTGGCCGTCGGCGAGGATCTGCACCTCGATGTGGCGGGGCTCGACGACGGCCTTCTCCAGGAAGACGGTGGGGTCGCCGAAGGCGGAGGCGGCCTCGCGGGACGCCGCCTCGATGGACTCGCGCAGCGCGGCGGGGTCCTCGACGCGGCGCATACCGCGTCCGCCGCCGCCGGCGACCGCCTTGACGAACACGGGGAAGCCGATGTCGTCGGCGGCGCGGACCAGTTCGTCGACTTCGGTGGAGGGCTCGGAGGAGCCGAGGACCGGTACGCCGGCGGCGCGGGCGGCGGCCACCGCGCGCGCCTTGTTGCCGGTCAGTTCGAGGATGTGGGCGCTGGGCCCGACGAACGTGATGCCCGCCTCCTCACAGGCCCGGGCCAGCTCGGGGTTCTCGGAGAGGAACCCGTAGCCCGGATAGACGGCGTCGGCGCCCGCCAGCCGGGCGGCGCGCATGATCTCCTCGACGGAGAGATAGGCCCGCACGGGGTGCCCCGGTTCGCCGATCTCGTAGGCCTCGTCGGCCTTGAGCCGGTGCAGCGAGTTGCGGTCCTCGTGGGGGAAGACGGCGACGGTCCGCGCGCCCACTTCATAGCCGGCGCGGAACGCGCGGATCGCGATCTCGCCACGGTTGGCGACCAGTACCTTTTGGAGCATTCCCGATCCCTTCGGCCTGCCTGGTGAGGAGCACCATGGTCCCGGCATTGTGGCCGACGTGCCATGAGAGCACGGTCACTGACCGGTGATCGGAGGTCTGACCTATGTGAGGGAGCCCGCTCACCGCACGGCGCTTTGAGCGCCCGGAACGCCGTACCGGCAGCCGTCGACAAGGTCCTGCCGTGGGCCCACGCCCCGCTGGTCCCGCTGCTCGCGGCGGGCGAGGCGGCCGGGGCGGGCGTACCGACGGGCCGTCGGCGCTCGCGGGTCAGGAGACCTTGAGGCTCGGCAGCTCCGTCACGGACGGGGTGCCGTCGTGGTGGATCGGCGTGTGCGCCCCGGTCAGCGAGACCCCGCTGCCACCGCGTCGGTTGGCGACGATCTCGGCGGCGATGGACAGGGCCGTCTCCTCCGGCGTGCGAGCCCCGAGGTCGAGGCCGATGGGTGAGCGCAGCCGGGCCAGCTCCAGCTCGGTGACGCCGACCTCGCGCAGCCTGTCGTTGCGGTCGAGGTGGGTGCGGCGTGAGCCCATGGCGCCGACGTAGGCGACCGGGAGCCGCAGGGCGAGCCGGAGCAGCGGTACGTCGAACTTGGCGTCGTGGGTGAGGACGCACAGGACGGTCCGGGCGTCCACGTCCGTCCGCTCCAGGTATGTGTGCGGCCACTCGACGACGATCTCGTCCGCGTCCGGGAAGCGCGTGCGGGTCGCGAAGACGGGGCGGGCGTCGCAGACGGTCACGTGGTAGCCGAGGAACTTGCCTACGCGGACGAGCGCGGAGGCGAAGTCGATCGCGCCGAACACGATCATCCGGGGCGGGGGGACCGAGGACTCGACCAGAACCGTGAGCGGTGCTCCGCAACGAGAGCCCTGCTCTCCGATCTCCAGGGTGCCGGTGCGTCCGGCGTCCAGGAAGGCCCGGGCCTCGGCGGCGACCGTGCGGTCCAGTTCGGGGTGGGCGCCGAAGCCGCCGTCGTACTGGCCGGCGGGGCGGACCAGCAGGGCCCGGCCCCGCAGTTCCGCCGGGCCGGAGACTATCCGGGCGACGGCCGCCGCCTCCCCGCTCGCGGCGGCGGCGAGCGCGGCCGCCACGAGCGGACGGACGGGGTCGCCGACCCGCACCGGCGTCACGACGATGTCGATGATCCCGCCGCAGGTCAGGCCCACGGCGAAGGCGTCCTCGTCGCTGTACCCGAAGCGTTCGAGGACCGGCTCCCCGTCCTCCAACGCCTGCCGGCACAGGTCGTAGACCGCCCCCTCCACGCAACCGCCGGAGACCGAGCCGATCGCCGTGCCGTCGGCGTCCACCGCGAGGGCGGCGCCGGGCTGGCGGGGTGCGCTGCCGCCGACGGCCACCACGGTGGCCACGGCGAAGTCGCGTCCCTGCTCGACCCACCGGTGCAGCTCTTCGGCGATGTCCAGCATGTCTCGGTCTCCTCAATCGCGGTTGTGCGGACGGTACTCGGCAGCTGGGGTCCAGGGGGTGTTTTGAAGGTTCGTCGGCGTGTGCGGGTGGGTGGGGGCTGGTCGCGCAGTTCCCCGCGCCCCTGAAGAGCAGGGGCCGCGCCCCGTGCTTTTCAGGGGCGCGGGGGATGGGACTGCGCCAGAAACCCCACCCACCCGCACCCACCGACGAACCGAACCCCCAGAGCTCTTGAGCGGCCCGACCGACTACGCCGTACCCGTCAGGTGTTCCGGGCGTACCGGCGTCCTGTTCAGCTCCAACCCCGTCGCGTTCCGGATCGCCGCCAGGACGGCCGGAGTCGATGACAGGGTCGGGGCCTCGCCGACGCCGCGCAGCCCGTACGGCGCGTGGTCGTCGGCCAGTTCGAGCACGTCGACGGGGATGGTCGGCGTGTCGAGGATCGTGGGGATGAGGTAGTCGGTGAAGGAGGGGTTGCGGACCTTCGCGGTCTTCGGGTCGACGACGATCTCCTCCATGACCGCGATGCCGAGGCCCTGGGTCGTGCCGCCCTGGATCTGGCCCACCACGGACAGCGGGTTGAGGGCCTTGCCGACGTCCTGGGCGCAGGCCAGTTCGATGACCTTGACCAGGCCCAGCTCGGTGTCGACCTCGACGACCGCCCGGTGTGCGGCGAAGCTGTACTGGACGTGCCCGAAGCCCTGCCCGGTACGGAGGTCGAAGGGCTCCGTCGGCCGGTGCCGCCACTCCGCCTCGATCTCGACCGACTCGTCGCCCAGCACGTCCACCAGGTCGGCGAGGACCTCCCCGGCGTCGGTGACGACCTTGCCGCCCTCCAGGAGCAGTTCGGCCGTGGCCCACGCGGGGTGGTACGAGCCGAACCGGCGCCGGCCCATCTCCAGGACCTTCTCGCGGACCAGCTCGCAGGAGTTCTTGACGGCGCCGCCGGTGACGTACGTCTGCCGGGAGGCCGACGTCGAACCGGCCGAGCCCACCTGGGTGTCCGCCGGGACGATCGTCACCTGGGTGACGCCCAGTTCGGTGCGGGCGATCTGCGCGTGGACGGTGACACCGCCCTGGCCGACCTCCGCCATGGCCGTGTGGACGGTGGCGACGGGCTCGCCGCCCACGACCTCCATGCGGACACGGGCGGTCGAGTAGTCGTCGAAGCCCTCGGAGAAGCCGACGTTCTTGATGCCGACCGCGTAGCCGACGCCGCGTACGACGCCCTCGCCGTGCGTGGTGTTGGACAGACCGCCCGGCAGTTGCCGTACGTCCGCCTCCTCACCCGCCGCGAGCCACTGCTGCTCCGGCGGCAGCGGCATCGCCTTGACTCGGCGCAGGAGTTCGGCGACCGGCGCCGGGGAGTCGACGACCTGCCCGGTCGGCATGATCGCGCCCTGCGACATGGCGTTGGCCTGGCGGAACTCGACCCGGTCCATACCCACCGCGTCGGCCAGCTTGTCCATCTGGGCCTCGTAGGCGAAGCACGCCTGGACCGCGCCGAAGCCGCGCATGGCGCCGCAGGGCGGGTTGTTGGTGTAGAGGGCGATGGCCTCGATGTCGACGTTGTCGATGACGTACGGGCCCGCGCCGAGGGAGGCCGCGTTGCCCACGACGGCAGGTGAGGAGGAGGCGTAGGCGCCGCCGTCGAGGACGATCCGGCACTTCACGTGGGTGAGCTTGCCGTCCTTCGTCGCCCCGTGCTCGTAGTACAGCTTCGCCGGGTGGCGGTGGACGTGTCCGAAGAAGGACTCGAAACGGTTGTAGACGATCTTGACCGGCTTGCCCGTGCGCAGCGCGAGCAGACAGGCGTGGATCTGCATCGAGAGGTCCTCGCGCCCGCCGAAGGCGCCGCCCACGCCCGACAGCGTCATCCGGACCTTGTCCTCCGCCAGGCCGAGGACGGGTGCGATCTGGCGCAGGTCGGCGTGCAGCCACTGCGTGGCGATGTAGAGGTCGACGCCGCCGTCCTCCGCCGGAACCGCGAGCCCGGACTCGGGGCCGAGGAACGCCTGGTCCTGCATGCCGAAGACGTACTCGCCCTCGACGACGAAGTCCGCGCGCTCCCGGGCCGCCGCCACGTCGCCGCGGAGGATCGGCTGGCGGTGGACGATGTTCGGGTGCGGGACATGGCCGAAGTGGTGGTCGGTGCGGTCCTCGTGCACGAGGACCGCGTCCGGCGCGGTCGCGGCGGCCTCGTCGGTGATGACCGGCAGCTCCCGGTACTCCACCTTGATCTTGGCGGCGGCTCGGCGCGCGGTCTCCGGGTGGTCGGCGGCGACGATCGCGACGGGCTCGCCGTGGTGGCGGACCTTGCCGTGGGCGAGGACCGGGGTGTCCTGGATCTCCAGGCCGTAGTGCCTCACGTCGGTCGGCAGGTCGTCGTACGTCATGACGGCGTAGACACCGGGCGTGGCGAGGGCCTCGGCCGTGTCGATGGAGACGATTTCGGCGTGGGCGACCGTCGAGCGGAGGATCTGGCCCCAGAGCATGTCCTCGTGCCACATGTCGGACGAGTACGCGAACTCGCCGGTGACCTTGAGGGTGCCGTCCGGGCGGAGCGTGGACTCGCCGACGCCGCCCTTGGTGCGCGAGCCCTGGGTGATGTTGGTGGGCAGGCCGGTGGTTCCCATGATCAGACCCCTTCGGACTGCCGGGCGGCCGCGAGGCGGACCGCGTCCATGATCTTCTCGTAGCCGGTGCAGCGGCACAGGTTGCCCGAGAGCGCCTCGCGGATGTCCGCGTCGCTCGGGTTCGGGGTGCGCTCCAGCATCTCGTCGGCGGCGACCAGCAGCCCGGGCGTGCAGAAGCCGCACTGCACGGCACCGGCGTCGATGAACGCCTGCTGGATCGGGGAGAGTTCCCCGCCTTCGCCGGTCTGCGAGTCGGTGCCCTTGGCCTGCCAGTGCTTGGCATCGTCGAGCGAAGTCCCCGACGCCCCGCAGGCGCCCGTCCCGCATCCCTCGGCCCGCTGCTTGGCGAAGTCCGCCAGCCCCTCGACCGTGACGACCTCGCGCCCCTCCGCCTGCCCGGCCGCGACCAGACACGAACACACCGGTACGCCGTCCAGGCGGACGGTGCACGAGCCGCACTCGCCCTGCTCGCACGCGTTCTTGGAACCGGGGAGTCCGAGCCGCTCCCTCAGCACGTACAGCAGGGACTCGCCCTCCCACACGTCGTCGGCTTCCTGCGGACGGCCGTTGACCGTGAAATTGACGCGCATTACGCGACTCCCTCCGTGGCGGCGGCGGTGCCGCGGTACGACTCCCAGGTCCACATCAGCGTGCGGCGGGCCATGACGCCGACGGCGTGGCGGCGGTAGCTCGCGGTGCCCCGGACGTCGTCGATCGGGTTGCAGGCGGCGGAGCACAGCTCGGCGAACTGCTTGGCGACCGACGGGGTGATGATCCTGCCGTTGTCCCAGAAGCCGCCCTCGTCGAGCGCCGCGTTCAGGAACTCCTCGGCGGCCTTGGCCCGGACGGGGGTCGGCGCGGCCGAGCCGATGCCGGTACGGACGGTCCGCGACGACGGGTGCAGGGCGAGCCCGAAGGCGCACACGGCGATGACCATGGCGTTGCGCGTGCCGACCTTCGAGAACTGCTGCGGTCCGTCGGCCTTGTCGATGTGCACGGCGCGGATCAGCTCGTCCGGGGCGAGGGCGTTGCGCTTGACGCCGGTGTAGAAGTCGTCGATGGGGATGAGCCGGGAGCCCCGTACGGACTCGGCCTCGACCTGGGCGCCCGCCGCGAGGAGGGCCGGGTGGGCGTCGCCGGCCGGGGAGGCGGTGCCGAGGTTTCCGCCGACGCCGCCGCGGTTGCGGATCTGCGGGGAGGCGACCGTGTGCGAGGCCAGGGCGAGGCCGGGCAGCTCGGGACGGAGGCTCTCCATGATCCGGGTGTAGGGGACGGACGCGCCCAGTCGAACCGTGTCCTCGCCGACCTCCCACTCGTAGAGATCGCCGATGCGGGTGAGGTCGAGCAGATACTCGGGCCGACGGTGGTCGAAGTTGATCTCGACCATCACATCGGTGCCGCCGGCGATCGGCACAGCGGTGGGGTGCTCGGCCTTCGCGGCGAGCGCCTCCTCCCAGCTGGCGGGGCGAAGGAAGTCCATGAGACCGGCTCTCTTCTTCGTCTTGTGGTCGTTCTGTTTGAGCCAGATCGTGTGCGGCGGGCCCGGCTCGGTTCAAGGGCTGTTCAGGTGGCTCGAGCTTCAGTACACAGCGCCCTCCTCCGCCCGGGTCAGTCACGGAAAACATGAAGGAGTTGGCTGGCCAAGGGGCGCATCTTGTAGATTCGTATGAACGGAGGCCATCAGCAACCTCTTCGTTTTCGGCTGGAAACATCCAGCACACACGCGGGGCCCCGGCTTCCCCGACCACCCTCCTCCGGAAGTCACGTGCACGCTTCCTGGGCGAACCGAACGTTGTTTTCGAGACACGACGACACAAGAACGGCGGCGACGAGAATGCGCCTGCGCGCACTGCTGGACACCGACGCGCTGGGTCTGCGGCTGCTCGGCGGCGAGGACGAGCTGGACCGCACCGTACGTGGTGTGATGACCACCGACCTCCGGGACCCGAGCCGCTACCTCTCCGGGGGCGAGCTGGTGCTCACGGGCCTGGCCTGGCGCCGGGACGCCGCCGACTCCGAACCCTTCGTACGGATCCTGGTGGGCGCCGGGGTCGCGGCGCTCGCCGCCGGCGAGGCCGAGCTGGGCGACATCCCTCAGGACCTGGTCGTCGCCTGCGCCCGGCACCGGCTGCCGCTGTTCGCCGTCAACGAGTCGGTGGCCTTCGCGACGATCACCGAGCACGTCGTTCGGCAGGTCTCCGGCGAGCGCGCCGGAGACCTGGCGGCCGTGGTGGACCGCCACCGCCGGATGATGATCTCCGGCCCGGCGGGCGGCGGCCCGGACGTGGTCCTGGACCTCCTCGGCACCGATCTGGACATCAGGGCCTGGGTGCTCTCCCCCACCGGCCGCCTGATCGCGGGCCCCAAGGTCGCCGGGCCCGACCTGCCGCCCGAGCTGTGCGCACGCCTGGCGGGCGACCACCTGGCGGCGACGCGCACGGGCCGCCGCGGACCGCACCGCGTGCTCGTCGGCACCACCACGTACTCCCTCTTCCCCATCAGCGGCGCGGGCCGCGCGCCCGTCGGCGCCACCCATGACGTACGCGAGACGCTGCTGTCCGACTGGCTGCTCGCGGTCGAGGCCGACGCCGGGGACTGGCCCGCCGAGCGCCTCGACCTGCTGTACGGCGTCACCCAGCTGATCGCCGTCGAGCGGGACCGCCGCGACGCGGCCCGTACGGTACGGCGCCGACTCGCCCAGGAGGTTCTGGAGCTGGTGCAGGCGGGCGCGGCCCCCGCCGAGATCGCGGCCCGGCTGCGGGTCGCCGCGCCGGTGCTGCTGCCCGGCCTCGGGGCGGCCCCGCACTGGCAGGTGGTCGTGGCCCGGGTGGAATGGGACGGCGACGACCTGGACGGCGGCCCGGTCGCCCAGGCGCTCCTGGAGGAGATCCTGGTGGACCCCCACTCCACCGGCCCCGAGCACTCGGACCGGATCGCCGTGGCTCACACGGGTGAGGAGGCCATCGCGCTCGTCCCGCTCCCGGCGGTCTCCACCGAGCACGACGGCTCCGAGGCCGGCATCCACGCCGACACGCTCCTCACGACCGTACGGGACCCGCTGACGGCGGGCCTGGACGGCGACGGACGGCTCACGCTGGGCGTCAGCGCGGCCGTGCACTCGGCGGAGGGTCTGCACGGGGCGCTGGAGGAGGCCCGGCACGCACGCCGGGTGGCGGCGGCGCGTCCGGGCCGGGTGTGCGCGGCCGGCCACCAGGAACTGGCCTCGCACGTCCTGCTCCTGCCCTTCGTCCCCGACGACGTGCGCCGCGCCTTCACGGCCCGCCTCCTCGACCCCCTGAGGGACTACGACCGCCGCCACCGCGCCGAGCTGATCCCGACCCTGGAGGCGTTCCTGGAGTGCGACGGCTCCTGGACGCGCTGCGCCGCCCGGCTCCACCTGCACGTCAACACACTGCGCTACCGGGTCGGCCGGATCGAACAGTTGACAAGCCGTGACCTCTCCCGCCTGGAGGACAAGCTGGACTTCTTCCTGGCGTTGCGCATGAGTTGAGTTCACGGGGTGGTGGGCGGCCCTCCCTGAGCGCCGCCCGCACCCCATGACTTTGTGAATACTTTCACCCACCCCCTGGCCGGGCCCCGGGATTCGTGCTGAGATGCCGCCACCACTCAAAGCTCAACGGTGTGCTCGGGGAGGACAACGTGGCGCATACCGCCATGTCTGGTTACGGAACGACCGCCGGCGACGATCCACTCCAGACCGCGGTATGGCGGCTGCGCTCGCGGGCCTGCTGGGTCGACGCGGCCGCGCTGATCCAGCCCACCACTCCACAGGCCTCGCTGCAACGGACCGCGCTGCTCGTCGAGCGCTGCCTGTACACCGAGCAGGGCTGGGCGGAGGCGGAGGACGCGCTGCGTACCGCCGAGGCGCAGGCCCAGAGCGACGAGGAGCGGGGCGCGGCGGCCTGCGAGCGCGGGCAACTGGCGTACGCGGCCACGCTGCTCGGCGTACGGGACCGCTCCGACGAGGCGCGGGCCGCGCTCGGCCGGGCGGCGGCGCTCATCCCGCCGGGCGCCCGGGGCCGGGCCCTGCTCGACTTCCGCCGGGGTGTCCTCGCGGAGAACCTCGCCCGCTCGCCGCAGGCCGCGCGTGCCGCGTACCGCCGTGCCCACGCGGGCGCCACCGCCCACGGCGATCAGCTGCTGCTCTCGTTCACCTGGCGGCATCTGGCCGGACTCGCCCTGCGCGACGGCGAGTTGGCCGAGGCCCGGCACGGCTTCGCCGAGTCCCTGCGCATCCGCGAGGAGCTGGGCTACCTGGTCGGCACGGCCCCCGCCCTGGTGTCCCTCGCCGACACCGAGACGGAACCGGAGGCATCCCGCCTCCGCGAGGAGGCCAGGCGTCTGTTCCGCCTACTGGGCGGCGTACCGACCTGGCTGGCACGGCAGTTGACCCCACCGGCGGCCACGGCCTGAGCAGGCGTCGGCATTCCCACGGGCCAGGCCCAGTCGTCCGATTCCCGTCGTCCACCCGGACGACGGGACTTTCACGAAGGGCCCTAGACCGCCGTCGCCCCGAAGTGCCGCTCCACCAGGCACTCCACCGCGTCCAGGTCGCCCGCCACCAACGCGTCCAGCAGGGCGATGTGTTCGGCGGCGTCGGCCAGCAGTTCGGTGCGCGGGCCGGTCATCGGGGCGGTGGGCAACGGCAGTTGCGTACGCCGGTGCAGGTCGTCCGAGAGCTGGACGAGCTGTTCGTTGCCGGCGAGTCCGAGCAGCCCCCGGTGGAAGGCGCGGTCAGCCCCGGCGTACGTCGCCCGGCAGCCGGAGGAGGCCGCGCGGGCCGTCTCCTCGGCGAGCGGCCGCAGTTCGGCCCAGCTGTCGGCCGGCAGCGTACGGGCCAGCCGCAGGATCACCGGCACCTGGAGCAGCGCCCGCACCTCCGCCAGTTCGGCCAGCTCGCGGGCGCCACGCCGGACGACGCGGAAGCCGCGGTTGGGCACGACCTCGACGGCGCCCTCTATGGCGAGTTGCTGCATCGCCTCGCGCACCGGGGTCGCCGAGACCCCGAACTGTTCGCCGAGCGCGGGCGCCGAGTACACCTCGCCGGGCGTCAGCTCCCCGGCGGCGAGGGCGGCGCGCAGCGCGTCGAGGATCTGCCCGCGCACGGAGGCCCGCTGCACGACCGGGCGGCCGGGCCCTCGGGCCGGAACGGGCGGCTCCTCGATCCGGGGCGGAGGAAGGGGAATGGGGGTCTCGCTGTGGGTGTGCTCACCCCGGGCCGCGTCGTCCCGCGACCTGGTACCGCCGTCCGCCGCGATGCCCCGTTCCCGGTCCACGTCCGCCACCCCGGGCTGCGCGGGCACTCGCAGGGGATCCGTGCGGGTGGCCCGGCGGGGGTCCGGAGTGCTCGCGGCGAAGGCGGGGCGCGTACGCGGTCCGGCCTGGTCGGGCACGGGTCCTCCTCCGAGCTGAGTGGTACATGGGGGCGCTAAATCACTACTGGGGTTGTTACCGGTCGTAAAGCACCATAGGCGCACATGACCTCAGTTCAAACCTCGACCACCTCGGGTAAGGTAAGCCTTACCTGGCAGCGATGGTGAAACGGCGGTCTCCGCATGCCCCTCTCAGCACCGGCACCGGCACCCAGTTCGCGCACGTCACCCGTCACGGCCGCGTACGCACGGCTGACCGAGGCCCTGCCGGTGATGAGCGTGACGGAATTCTCCCCCACCGACCCCCTGCCGGAGGGCGACGGCTGGGTCTCGGCGGCCGGGCTCGCGGCCGGCGGCGCCGAGCTGGACGCGTTCCTCGCCTGGGACGAGGCACAGATTGAGCGGGACCACGGACAGAAGGGGCGCCCGGACGTCGTCGCGGCCTTCGGACTGCACCGCTATTCCTGGTACGCCTGTCTGCTGTTCACCGTGCCCTGGTTCCTGCAGCGCCGGGTGCCCCGGTTCCCGGCGGAGCACGTGGCGTTCCAGCGTGAGCAGAGCCGTCTGGCCGTGCGTGCGGGAACGTTCAGCTGTCTGCCGGGCGATCCGGCGGCCGGAGAGCCCGGCGCCCGGGTGGTCCCGGACGAGGAGGCACTGCGGGCCGAGGTGCGGGCGGCGTTCGCCGAGCACATAGAGCCCGTGCTCGGCGGTTTCGGTCCGCGGATGCGGCGGCGCGGGCGCGCTCTGTGGGGGATGGCGACCGACGAGGTCGTCGAGGGCATCTGGTACATCGCCGAACTCCTCGACCCGGGCGAGCAGGAGCGGTGCCGACGCGAGCTGGAGCTGCTGCTGCCGGGCTCGACGCGGCCGTACGTCGGCGCGGCCGGCTTCCGTGAACTGGCCGGGCCGGGAGGGCGGTCGCTTCCCACCCGGGACCGGGCGAGTTGCTGCATGTTCTACACACTGGCCCCGGAAGACACCTGCATCACCTGCCCTCGGACCTGCGACGCGGACCGGATCGCCAAGTTGACGGCCACCGCCGCGGCTTGACGGCCCCTCTCGGGCACCCCCCTGAGTTGGCCCGCGGCATGTGCCGTAAGATCGACTCCGATTGAGATCGTCAGTTGATTACAGGTGGTTCACAACTTCCTCACTTGCCGCAGGAACTTTCCGTTGAACCACTCGAACGGGTAATCTCACTCGCACTCAACTCCCGTCCCTCGCGCGGCAGTTCGAGCAGAATGCCGCCTTGCGCCAGTTCTTGCACTTCCTTGGCGGTCTCTTGCCCCGAAACCCCCTGAGGGCCGTGAGGATTGGGCCACTATGGCGGGCGTTACGCCCTATCCCAATGCAAGGGACCCCTGATGAGACTGACCGACATATCGCTGAACTGGCTGCTTCCGGGCGCCGTACTGCTCCTGGGGATGCTGGCGGCGATTGCGGTGCTCGCGCGCGGCAAGCGCTCCGGGGAGCACGCCAAGACCGAGGATTCGTGGGAACGCAGTGAGGAGCGCCGACGGCGCAAGGAAGCCCTCTACGGCACGGCCTCCTACATTCTCCTCTTCTGCTGTGCCGCGGTCGCGGCCGCGCTCTCCTTCCGCGGCCTGGTCGGCTTCGGCGAACAGAACCTGGGACTCACCAACGGGTGGCAGTACCTGGTTCCGTTCGGCCTGGACGGCGCCGCCATGTTCTGCTCCGTGCTCGCGGTGCGCGAGGCCAGCCACGGTGACGCGGCCCTCGGCTCCCGCATACTCGTGTGGACGTTCGCCGGTGCGGCCGCCTGGTTCAACTGGGTGCACGCGCCCAGGGGCCTCGGCCACGACGGCGCCCCGCAGTTCTTCGCGGGCATGTCCATGTCCGCCGCAGTACTCTTCGACCGCGCGCTGAAGCAGACCCGCCGTGCCGCGCTGCGTGAGCAGGGCCTGGTTCCGCGCCCGCTGCCGCAGATTCGTGTCGTCCGCTGGCTGCGGGCCCCGCGTGAGACGTACAAGGCCTGGTCGCTGATGCTCCTCGAGGGTGTGCGCAGCCTGGACGAGGCCGTGGACGAGGTACGTGAGGACAAGCGCATCAAGCAGGAGAACCGCTCGCGCAAGCGCGAGCAGGAGCGCCTGGAGCGCGCCCACCTCAAGGCGATCAGCCGTGGCCACGGCCGCGGTCTGCCCGGCGGTGGCGGCGGTGGCGGCGGCAGCCGTCAGATGGACACGACCGTGGAGCGCGTCCCCGCCCAGGCCGTCTCGGAGCCTGCCATATCGTCGCCGGAACTGCCCGTGCGTACCCGTCCCTCACTGCAGCCCGTGCGCAACGGCGCTGACAAGTCGCTCACCGTCGACCTGACCGCGGAGGACGACACCATGGCCCTGCCGCGACTCGACTCCCTCGAGCGCAAGCTCAAGGACCTGGAGCAGCAGTTCGGCTGACCTCGGAGCAGCTGTTTCGGCTGATCTCGTAGCAGCTGTTCGGCTGATCCTGGAGCACCGGCCACGGCGCCCGGACCTCCGGAGCACCTGATCGGGAGCACCTCATTGGACAGGGGCGCGGCAATGGAGCCGCGCCCCTGTCCATGTGCGTGTCCATGTGCGTGTCCACCTACGGGTTCACCTGTGGTCGTCGACCGCGGCGACCGCTCTTCGGTCGGCTACGTCAGCCCGCCGTCCAGGTCGAACCACACCGACTTGCCCACCCCGTGGGCCCGTACGCCCCAGGCGTCGGCCAGGGACTGCACAAGCAGAAGGCCCCGCCCGTGGGTGGCGTCGTCAGCGTTCGACACCCTCGGCCTGGGCCTGCGTCCCACGAAGTCCCGGACCTCCACATGGAGTCCGCGCGGTGAGACGGTCGCCGTCAGTACGGCGTCGTGGTCGGTGTGGATGAGCGCGTTGGTGACCAGCTCGCTCGTGAGCAGTTCCGCTATCTCCGATCTCCCCGGCCGCCCCCACTGCCGTAACAGCTCCCGCAGGGCCCTACGGGCCTCGGGCACCGCCCGCAGATCCGCCCGCCCCAGTTTGCGCCTGAGCTCTCCGGCATCGGCCTCTTCCGTCGGTTTACCCGTCGTTTCCTCCGCCGCTTCCGCCGAGAAGGCCCCGATCGCCGTGGGACCGCCTCCTCGTGCATGCCTCTTCATGACCCCCGCCCGCGTGCCGATGACGATTCCCCTCCTGATCGAACACGTACACGAGGAACCATGCCCCGTCCGGAACGCGGCACTCATGTCGAATCGTCAACGACCCTCCGTACGCTTTCAAACGCACCGGGTCAAGCCAGCTGTCGGCACCTTCCGAGAGCGCTTGCCACCCCGCGAAACCACCACACACGCCGACGAACCGACGCCACACCGCCCCACCCGTGGATTGCCCGCGGACCGTGCCTGCTGGCCCCAACTGCCCATGTACGCCTGCCGATACGGCCCTACGCCACCGTGCCTCGACCGCGCGGGACACGAGCGGTCCCGGCCCGATTCCGGCCGCCGCAGCCGATGATGTTCATTGGCCGGAACCCAGCGCTGGTACAGGCCAACATGTGGACAGACGCGACGGGTCGGCCGCGGGGCGCGCCGCGTCACGCCTCCCACACGGCGGCGGCCGTACGGTCGTCCGCGTACCCCTTGACCCGGACCTGGGTGTCGGCGAGGAAAGCGGCGAGGCCGGGTGGCTCGGCGTCCGCCCAGCGCTCCGCCAGATGCTCGGCGAGCGCGGGTTCACCACGCAGTGGCTCGGCGAGACCGCCGGTGCACAGCAGGAGGACGTCCTCGGGGCGGGCCACGGAGGCCCGGAACCGGAAGGGTTCGCGGGGCGGCGCCGGGGCCGGTTCGTACGGGCTCGGGGGTGTGGTGATGCCGAGGTCCATCGTGAGGCGGTCGCCGTCGGGGGTCTCGTGCGGCAGCGAGCCGAAGCCGACCACCGGGGCGCCCCTGGTCTCGGCGACCCGGGGCTCGATGTCCTGCCACTCCCCGTCCCGCAGCCGGAACAGACCACCGGCGCCCACTCCGAAGAAGACGCGCGTACGGCACCCGGGGTCGGCCGGGAGCAGCAGACAGCGCAGGCTCGCCGTGTACTCCTCCGGGTCGAGGCCCTGCTCGACGGCGCTGGCCCGCAGTTTGCCGAGACTGCGGTCGGTGAGCCGGTGCAGGCCCGACTTGAGGTCGCCGCGCCGGGCGGCCCTGATGTCCTCCACCAACCGGGAGTGGCTGCGTCCGACGGCCCGCCCGATCCACCGGCACGCCTCGGCCGCCGCGCGGTGCGCGCCCGGGGTGGCACGGGCGCCGGTCGCCATGGCGACGAGCACGACGGCCTGCTCGCCCACGCCGAACCGGGCGGTGAGCAGGGAGTCCCGGCGCGGCTCGCCCCGGTAGCGCGCCGAGTCGCCGCGCACCGAGGCGGCCCGCAGTGTGCCGGCCCCGTAGCGCGCTCCGTCCAGCACGGTGTCCGCCACCAGATCCCCGAGATCGTCCGGATCCGCGACCGGCAGCGCGGTGGGCTCGGCCGCGTAGGTGGGCGGCCCGGACCCGACGTAGTCGACGTGCACCGGCTGCGTACCCGTGACGAGGGTGACCTCCTGCGCCTGGAGGGTGGGGAGGTCGAGCTGGGTGGGCGGACGGGCGTCGGACGGCTCGGCACCGTCGGCGCTCGTGGACACGGGCTCACCCGGCGCCGCGGAGCGACTGGCCGGCGGTGGCACGGCATCAGCCTGACGCGCCCAAGGGATGGACGGCCGAGGCGTGGCCGAAGGGGGTTCGGCGGCGGAGGGACGGTTCGTGGCGCGGGGTGGTGCTGATGCCGGGGGTGTGGATGCCGGGGGTGCGTCGGACGGCGAGCTGGTCGGGTCTGTGGAAGGCGGTACGGAAGGCCGGGACGGCAAGGGCGGGCTCGACTGCGGCCGCTTCGGCCAAGCCTCGTCACGCGGGGACCTGGGGGCCGACGGTGACGAGGCGGGCGCCGAGGACGGAGGCGGGCTCGACTGCGACCGCTCCGACCGGCCCTCACCGCGCGGGGACTCGGGGGCCGACGGCTCCTCCGACGACCGGCCGGAGGAGTGCGGGACCGAGGACGACGGGACCGAGCCCGCCGAGCCCTCCGAGCCCGCTGACGACGGCGAGCCCGCCGACGACCGCGAGGACGATGACGACGGCGAGGACGGTGAAGCGGAAGGGCCGGAGGACAGGGGTTGACGCGGCTCCGGTCTCCTCGGCCGGTCCGCGTCACGCGGCGGCTCGGACGTCGAAGGCGCCCCCGACGACGCCCTCGGCGACGGTGCGGCAGCGCCGTCCGATGAGGCGGGCGAGGGTGCTGGCGAGAACCGTGGCCAGGGGCCCGACGGTGGCTGTGGCCCGGTCGGCCCAGCCGGCCCGGAGGGCCCTGCCGCAGGGGGCGCCCCCGCCGGTGGTCGCATGTCCGGTCGGGCCGGGTCCGCCGCAGACCTCGGCGTGGGTACGCCGGCCCCCGGTGCCCCGGCCCTGGGCTCCCAGGGCGCCGGCTGAGGCGTCAGGCCGCTGCGGCGGAGGGCGCCGTCGGGCGGGGAGTCGGAGGGGGCGGGATGACGTGGGTCGCCGGGTGAGTCCTGTCGGGGCACCTGGTCGCCGGGGTCGGGCGGGGTGGCCTGCGGGGGCACCCGGTCCTCGACCGGCTCCGTCGGAACCGCGCGCTTCCCCACCGTGCCCGCTGCCGAGGCGAAGCGGTCGTCGAGGGAATCGGCCGCGACCGCGGGGCCCGTGTCCCCCTTGGTGTCGTCGTACAACTGCCGCCACCAGTCGTCCTCTTGACCGGTCGGCCTCTCCCCCTGCTGGCTCATGCCCCTAATTGTCCACCTCAGAGGCCGTATGAAAACGGGGCATCCGGAAAATCCGGTCGGCGGATCGACGGTCCGACGGCGTGTCGGACTACATCTCGAACTCCGGTGCGAGACATGGGGGTTCAGAGGAGGAGGGGTGCCAGGGGGCGGGCGGGTCCTCCCGTGCGAGGAGAACCGCCAGGCGGATGCGAGGAGAACCGTCGGGCGGCCCACCCCCCACAGGAGAACCGCCCGACGGCACCCGGTGGCCTCGGCGCGGTGCGCGTCGGCCGTTCGAGGCGAGTGTGAGCCATGTTCCTGGGATTGAGCTGTGACCCCGGCTTCGTCATGGTGCGGGTGGTACGGCGATGATGTGCCCACCACCGGATGGCACCAGGGGAAGGGCGTCACCGCATGCTGGGAGCGATCGGTCTGGACGAGACCCACGAGTCGGCGTACCGGGCCCTGGTGTCCGTGGGCGTGGCCGACGTACCGGATCTGGCCCGGCGTCTCTCCCTCGGCGAGTACGACACCGAGCTGGCCCTGCGTCGGCTGGAGCGGCAGGGTCTGGCGGCCCAGTCCTCCGCGCGGCCGGGCCGCTGGGTGGCCGCGCCGCCGGGGGTGGCGCTCGGCGCGCTGCTCACCCAGCAGCGGCACGAGCTGGAGAAGGCCGAGCTGGCGGCGGCGATCCTCGCCGAGGAGTACCGGACGTCCGTCGCCGGGCCCGCCGCGCACGACCTGGTCGAGGTGGTGATCGGCGCGGCCGCGATCGCCCAGCGGTTTCTGCAGCTCCAGCTCGGCGCCGCCGAGGAGGTGCGGGCGCTGGTCGCGGGGGACCCGATCGCGGTCTCCGGCACGGAGAACAACCACGCCGAGGAGCAGGCCACCGGCCGGGGCGTCGGCTACCGGGTCGTCGTCGAGCGGGGTGTCCTGGACGAGCCCACGGCGATAGCCGAGCTGGCGTCCGCGCTGGGCCGGGGCGAGCAGGTGCGGGTGGTGGACAAGGTGCCGACGAAGCTGGTGATCGCCGACCGGTCGCTGGCCATGGTCCCGCTCAGCGTGCACACCGCGGAACCGGCCGCGCTAGTCGTCCACGCGAGCGGGCTGCTGGAGCTGCTGTCCGATCTGTTCGAGACGGCGTGGCGGCAGGCCCTGCCGTTGCGGCTCGGCGCCGACCGGGTCACCGAGGACGTACCGGACGGCCCCGACGCCGTCGACCTGGAGATCCTCTCCCTCCTGCTGGCCGGCATGACGGACGCGAGCGTCGCCAAACAGCTCGACCTGGGCCTGCGGACCGTGCAGCGCCGGGTGCGGCGGCTGATGGAGCTGGCCGGGGTGACCACCCGGCTCCAGCTGGGCTGGCACGCGTACGGGCTGAACTGGATCACCCGCGACTAGTGCCGCAACAGGCAGCGTTTCGACCTCCCTCGGCCGCAACCCTGACCTGCGCGTTCTCGTTGGCTCCGGCACTCTGGGCAGATGGGAGCGTGGGAACTCCTGCTGGTCGGCGTGGTGATTCTGCTCGGCCTGTGCGGAGTGCTGGTGCCCGGGGTACCGGGGTCCTGGCTCGTGTGGGCCGGGGTCATGTGGTGGGCACTGGAGGAGCCGAAGCCGGTGGCCTGGTGGGTGCTCGTCGGCGCCACCGCGGTCCTGCTCCTGTCCACGGCGATCCGCTGGGGCCTGCCTCCCCGACGGCTCCAGCAGAGCGGCACCACCCCCCGAACAGCGGTGTACGCCGGCCTCGGCGCCCTGCTCGGCTTCGTCGTCGTCCCGGTGATCGGCGCGATACCCGGCTACATCGGCGGCATCTATCTCTCCGAGCGCCTCCGCCTCGGCCGCCACGGCGAGGCCATGGCTTCGGTCCGCACGGCGATGCGCTCCGGCGGCTCCAGCGTCCTGGCGGAGCTGTTGGCGTGCATGCTGATAGCGGGCGCGTGGGTGGGGGCGGTGATCTGGGACTAGGGCCTGTTGATGAAACCCTGTCCGCCCCACGCACCCCCCGTCACCCGAACGGTCGTACGATCCCGCCCGTGCCCGTCCCCTCCAGCACGCCCTCCAGCACGCCCTCCAGCGTGAGCAACCGGCGCTTGCGGTCCAGGCCGCCCGCGTAACCGGTCAGGGAGCCGTCCGCGCCGATCACCCGGTGGCAGGGGCGGACGATGAGCAGCGGGTTGGCGCCGATCGCGCCGCCGACCGCCCGGACGGCGGCCCGGGAAGCCCCGATACGGGCCGCGATGGCCCCGTACGTGGTCGTCGCGCCGTACGGCACGTCGTCGAGCGCGTCCCACACCCGCTCCCGGAACTCACTCCCCTCTCCCCTCAACTCCAGCCTGAATTCCGTCAGTTCACCGGCGAAGTAAGCGGCGAGCTGTTCCTCGGCCGCCCGGAAGGGGCCCTGATCACGCCGCCATTCGGGCAGCGGCACCCGACCGCCCTTCTGCTCCGGCACGGAGACGGAGGTGAGGACGCCGAACTCGTCGGCGGTGAGGAGGAGCCTGCCGACGGGACTGTCGACGGTCGTGTACCGGACGTACGTACGCTGTTCACCGCTCACGGCTGTACCGCTCCCTATGTGTGGTCCTGAGGTGTTGAAGGGCGTAGGAGCGCCAGGGCCGCCAGGTGTCCGGGACGTCCTCGCCCGGAGGTGCCACGTCCGGGTCGCCGAGCGCTCGGGCGCGGATCACGGCGGCGGTACGGGCGTCCATGCCCGGCAGTCCGAGCAGTGCCCGCTCCGCCTCGTCGCGGTCGGCACCCACGTCGAGGCGGGGGCTGCCGTCGGCGAGGGCGGTGGCGAGCGCGCCGAGGGACCCGTCGGCGTCCGCGAGGGCGGACGGCTCGGGGAAGAGATGCGTGAGCGTCCCGCAGGGCGCGTCCAGCCTCTTCCCGTGAGCCTGTACGAGCCGCTCGGCCTCTCCCCGTCCCACGAGGGCGCGTACGGCGAACTCCTCGGGGTCGGCCGCGCCGGGCGAGCGCAGGCCGGGGCGGGCGGCGACGAGCGGGGCGAGCCGGGGATCGGCGCCGAGACGCTCGTCCACGGCGTACGGGTCGGCGTCGAGGTCGAGGAGCCGGCGCAGCCGCTGTACGGCGGTGGTGAGGTCACGGGGATCGGTGAGCCGGAGCCGGGCGTCGAGCCAACCGCCGCCCCCTTGGCCCCCAGGGCGTTCGTCGACGGCGGCGATCCCGGTGCCGTACGGCAGCCGCAGGGTGCGCCGGTAGACGCGGCGCCCGGGTGGGCCGGTCATCTCCTCGATCCCGGTGACCGTCTCGGCGGCGAGGGTCTCGAAGAGGGCGGTGGACTGGTACGGCCCCCGGTACGCGAGCCGCAGGGGGATGCCCGTGGCGGGGGTGCCCGGGGTGTCCCGGCGGGGTGCGGCGGCCCGCAGACCGGTGGGGGAGGCGTCGTACACGGTCCGGATCGTGTCGTTGAACTGGCGCACGCTGGCGAACCCGGCCGCGAACGCGATCTCCGTGACGGGCAGCCGCGTGGTCTGGAGCAGGACACGCGCGGTGTGCGCCCGCTGCGCCCTGGCGAGCGCGACGGGGCCGGCGCCGACCTCGGCGGTGAGCTGCCGCTGGACCTGGCGGGCGCTGTAGCCCAGCCGTAGGGCGAGGCCCGCGACGCCCTCCCGGTCGACGACGCCGTCGCCGATGAGCCGCATGGCCCGGCCGACGACGTCCGCGCGGACGTTCCACTCGGCCGAGCCGGGTACGGCGTCGGGGCGGCAGCGGCGGCAGGCGCGGAAGCCGGCGTGCTGTGCGGCGGCGGCGCTCGCGTAGAAGCGGACGTTGTGTCGCTTCGGCGTCACCGCCGGGCAGCTGGGCCGGCAGTAGATCCCGGTCGTCCGGACGGCGAAGAAGAACTCCCCGTCGAACCGGCCGTCCCTGCTCCGCACCGCCTCGTACCTGGTGTCTCCGTCCTCCATGGGTTCCAGTCTCGGGGATGGGAGGGGGTGGGGGCTGGCGGGTTTCGGACATGGAGTCCGCCGCTGCCCCCACCGGCCCGCAGTCGAACGACTACGCCCAACGCCCCCGCTTCGCCTCCATCGCCGCCTTCCCCTCCGCCCCCTTCCGCTTCCACTCCCGGCGGATCTCGGCCCGCAGCCGTGCGTCGCTCTTCGCGACGATCCGCTGGTTCTCGCGCAGCAGCTTCCGATAGCTCTCCAGGCGCCGCTCGGGCAGTTCCCCGGACTCCACCGCTTCGAGCACCGCGCACCCCGGCTCGGCCACATGGGCGCAGTCCTGGAACCGGCAGTTCTGCGCGAGCGCCTCGATCTCGGAGAAGACCTGCCCGACCCCGCTCTCGGCGTCCCAGAGGCCGACGCCCCGCAGCCCTGGTGTGTCGATCAGGACACCGCCGCCGGGGAGGGCCAGCAGATTGCGCGTGGTCGTGGTGTGCCGGCCCTTGCCGTCCGCGTCACGCGTGGCCTGGACGGTCATGACGTCCTCGCCGAGCAGCGCGTTGGCGAGGGTCGACTTGCCGGCGCCGGACTGTCCGAGCAGTACGGAGGTGCTCCCGGCCAGCACGGCGGCGAGGACGTCGACGCCCTCGCCGAGCGTGGAGCTGACGGTCAGGACCGGCACCCCGGGCGCGACCGTCTCCACGTCCTGCACGAGGTACGCGAGCGTGACGGCGTCCGGCACGAGGTCGGCCTTGGTGAGCACGACCACCGGCTGTGCCCCGGACTCCCAGGCCAGCGCCAGGAACCGTTCGACCCGGCCGAGGTCGAGTTCCACGGCAAGGGAGACGGCGACCACGGCGTGGTCGACGTTCGCGGCGAGGATCTGCCCCTCGGCCCGCTTGGAGGAGGTGGAGCGCACGAAGGCGCTGCGGCGCGGCAGATACGTACGGACGTAGCGGGGGTCGCCCGCGGGTTCGACGGCGACCCAGTCGCCGGTGCATACGACCCGCATCGGGTCGTGGGGGGTGACGAACGCGGTGTCGGCACGCAGGAGGCCGTCGGCGGTGACGACGTCGCACTGCCCGCGGTCGACCCGGACGACCCTCCCCGCGATCAGCCCTTCGGAGTCGTACGGGGCGAAGGCGTCCGCCCAGGCGTCGTCCCAGCCGTAGGGAGCGAGCGCGGAGGAGAGGGAGGAAGACGGCAGGGAGGAGGACGGCAGGGATGAAGCGGAGGAAGTCAAGGGAGACCCTTCACAGGGGTGGCCCCGGCGCGCCGTGCGGGCACGGCGTGTTTCCGCGTACGAGCGCGGCGATGGGTTCGGGTGTCAGCCGGTGGCCACGGAGGTGGACTGGATGGATTCCTGGATGAGGGCAGCGCCCATCGCAATGACAGCCATCGGTCAACACCTCCTGTCTCACTCGTCGTCGGCGACGGCCACAGCGGCCGTCGCATCAACTCGTCCCAGCTTAGGGCGGGGGTCCGCCTTCCTCAACCGATTAAATACCCCCCGCTCAGCTCGCCTTCTTGCAGTCCCGCCCGTTGACCGTGAAGTCGGTCGGGGACGGGTTGTCGCCGCCGTCCCACGCGCCGAGGAATCCGATGCCGAAGGTGCCGCCGACGGAGACGAGCTTGTTGTAGTCGGCGGCGGTGGCCGTGACCCGGGAGCCGTCCTGGTCGAAGGAGCCGTCCCACATCTGTGTCACGCGCTGGCCGTCCGCGAAGGTCCAGCCGATGCGCCAGCTGTCGAGGGCCTTGGTGGTGGTGACCGTGACGGTGGCCTGGAAGCCGCCGGGCCATTCGTTGACGAGGTCGTAGCGGACGTGGCAGGTGGCCGAGGAGGGCCCCGTGGTGTCGACGGGCTCGTGCGACTGGGCGCGCGTCGAGGAGTCGCCCTGGGGTTCCTGGTTGGCCTCCTCCTCGGTGCCGCCGCCGTCCACCTGGGGCCGTGAGGTGCTCTGCAGGTCGGACGAGACGCCGGAGGAGGGCTGCGTCTGCGGGAACGACGAGTCCCGCTGGGTCACGGCCGACGAGCGGTCGGCGTTGTCCCCGGCGACGGCGTCGTCGCTGTCGCCGCCGAACGGCATGAGGGAGACGGCGAGCGCCAGCACCGAGACGAGGCCGACGCCGGCCAGCAGCCCGGTGCGGCCGAAGCGCGGCCCCGGCTCACGGCCCGGCGAGAGGCCGCGGTCGGTGCCCGTGGCGTCCGCGCGCCCGGGGCTCAGGCCCGCGTCGGCGGCCCGGCGGCGACGCTCCAGATAGGCGAGGCCGCCCCAGCCGATGACGCCGCCGGCGAGCGCGGCGGGCAGTCCGCCGCCGTGCAGCCCGAGGCAGGACGCGGCCTCGGCGCACTCCACGCAGGTGGCGAGGTGTCGCGAGAGGTCCTCGGGGGTGTCGGTGCCGGGCGAGCGCGTGACCGCGTCGAGCAGTCGTGCGTAGCTGCGGCAGTCGGCGTCCATGGGCGTGTCGGCCTGGCTGCGCAGGCAGCGGTCCCGGAACAGGACCCGCACCTGGTCGAGTTCGGCACGGGCGGACGCCGGGTCGAGTCCGAGGCGGCGGGCCACCGAGGTGAGCGGCAACGACTCGACCTCGGAGAGCCACAGCAGCGCCGCGTCGGGTTCCTGCAGGTCCTTCAGGGCGCGCAGGGCGAGCGGACGGTGCAGCGGCGGTCCGACGTAGCGCGCGGCCCTGTCGGAGTTGAGCCAGAGCCGCAGGTCGGGGTCGAGCCGGTGGCCCTGGCCACCGGTCTCCCAGGCCGCGGCGCTGGTCCGCACCCAGGTCAGCAGGAAGGGGATCCGGGGCAGCCGCTGGGCGCGGCGCCCGGCGCCGCGCTCATAGCCCGTCCCGTCGTCCAGGGTGCGCGCCTCGTGGATACCGTGCGTGAACGCCTCGGTGGCCAGCTGGGTGGCCGCGATGGAACCCGCCGTGCACAGATCGGCGTACGAGAGGACCGCGTCCCAGCACTCCGAGAACAGCGCGGCCTCGGTGGCGTCCTGGGGCTTCGGCAGGTCGGGCATGGGTCTCCTGCATCCAAGAGCGAGGGGGGAAGTCCACAAGAAAGGCCAACTGCCGTCTAAAACAAGGAAGTTGGGGGGACCACCTTGCGGTTGCCCCGAGGATTTCACGGTTCCCACACAACTGACAAGCTGCGTCTTCAAATGCGGTTACCACCGGTCACGCTGTTGAGTTGTACGGAGGCCGAGCCCAATCTTCTCAACCGTCACAGGAGTTACTTGACGGCGACCCCCTCCGTGGCCTCCTCGACGGCCGGAAGGCTGTCCATGAAGGAGCTGACGGAGAAGACCGCGCGGCCGGGTCCGGGCGGGCCGTAGCCGGGGGGCGAGGAGAGCCCGAAGTCGTCCATCGTCGCGCGGTACGCCTCCAGCAACCGGATGTGGTACTCCAGCGGCGCGCCCTGCGGGTTGGCCTTGCCGAGCGGGGTGGTGGGCTCCGGGCACCAGGTGGTGAAGCGGGGCGTGATGCCGTGCGACATGAAGAAGCGCAGACCCTCGGTGGTGGAGGCGATGGCCTCGTCGACCGTGGTGAACCCGAAGGGCTCGGCCATCTCCACGCCGGCCACGAAGTTGGGAATCACGTTCCGCGCGCCGAAGATCTCCGCCGAGTCCAGGATGCGCTTGTGCCACTCGTCGCGGCCGACGTAGCGCTCCTTGCCCGGGCAGTACAGCTCGAAGAGCCGCCGGTCCCAGACCTCGTAGTTCGGGTGGTAGATCTTCACGCCGTAGTCGTGGAAGCGCTGTACGTCGTCCTTCGGCAGCGCCTGCGCGACGACCTTCCCGATCCACCGGTCGGGGAACTTCTCCTCGATGGCCTTGGCGTAGTGCCCGTAGAAGTCGGCCTCGTCCCGCCCGGCGACCGTCTTGGTGATGGCGCCGCCGGTGAGGGTGTACGCGGTCGACGTCTTCGCGGTGTCGTACCGGTCGATGATCTCCAGCGCCTCGAGGACCTCCTCGACGTCCTTCACGCCCGTGTAGGGCCTGCCGGCCGCCTTGTGCTGGCGCCAGTTGTGGTTGATGTCGCAGTACTGGCACTCCTCCTTGGCGCCGAAATACTGGCAGACCCGGAAAACGGTGAGGTAGATGAGGTAACCCCACTGAATGGTGGGGGCCACCTCCATCACGGACTTCCCGTTGGAGAGCGTGTGCCGGTAGTACTCCGGCATGGGCGGCACCCCGACATCGGCGATGCGCCTGCCGTCGAGATAGAGCCCGAGCAGCCCGTCGGCGTCGGCCGCCACGCGATACGGCGAGGACGGATTGACGCGTACGGACACGACGGTCCGCCGCAGGTCGTACGGCCCGCCGGTGAGGATGATCTCCTCCGGCGGGCGGCGGAGGGCGGCCTCGCCGAGTTCCGGGAGGGTGCCGTGGTCGAAGGAGAAGATGAAGTACGACTTGGGCTTGACCTCGCCCTTCTCGTTGTCGCTCAGGGCGGAGGCGTCGAAGGCCACACCGCCTCTGAGCAGGTCCTCCTTGAAGACGGCTTCCCGCGGTACGTGCGGGAACCGCTCCATCAGATCCTCGACCAGCTCGGTGCGGCTGCCCATCCCGTTCTCCTCGCTCCCGACGTCACTCAGGTCCGTGTGTGTACGACTCCTCACGGTATGCCTCCGACGGGGCGGGGACGGGGGCGGGTCCCCTGAGCGGCGTTTTCGCCCGGGAGAGAGGGTGGGTGCGGGTCGGTGCGGTGGTTGGCGGCCGCTCACCCACCGGGCCGCAGCCGGAAGGGATCGTCAGTCGCCCGGACGTCGCGTCGAGTCCCGTAGCACCACGTGTGTGCCCAGCACCAGATGCTGGCTGTCGGCGAGTTCCGTGCGGTGCAGGGCGAGGCGGACGGCGGAGCGGCCCAGTTCCTCCTGTGGCACGTTGACCGTGGTGAGCGCCGGGTGGACGTCCTTGGCGAGCGGGATGTCGTCGTAGCCCGCGACGGCGATGTCGTCGGGGATCCGGCGACCGGCCTCGCGCAGCGCCTGGACCACACCCGCCGCGATCATGTCGGTGGCGGCGAACACCGCCGTGAACTCCCGCCCGGACGCGAGGAGCGCATGGGCCGCCCGGTAACCGTACGAGCGGGTGAACGCGCCGTCCATGATCAGCTCGGGGTCCGGGGCGAGACCGAGGAGTTCATGGGCGCGGGTGAAGCCGCGGATCCGCTGGGAGCTGGTGGACAGGCCTGAGATGCGGCCCAGGTAGGCGATGCGGCGGTGGCCGCCGGAGAGCAGGTGGGTGGTCATGGCGAAGGCGCCGCCCTCGTTGTCGTAGTCGACGACGGTGGCCGGGACGCCGGGGCCGAGCGGTGGCCTGCCGACAAGCACGAGCCGGGAGCCCGCCCGGTCCAGGGCGTGCGCGAAGTGGGTCATGCGCTGGTGGTAGGCCTTGTCGTCCCAGGCGCCGCCGACCACGATCACCGCGTCGGCGCGCTGCTCGCGCATGGTCTCCACGACGGCCAGCACCCGCTGCGGGTCGCCGTGCGTGGTGCACAGCATGCACAGCCGGCCCTCGGCGGCGGCCTGCTCCTCGACCCCGCGGGCGATGTGCGCGTAGAACGGGCCGGTGACGTCGTCGACGACGAACGCGACGGTCTTGTTGGTGGCACCGCCGAGGGCGCGGGCGTGCGCGTTGACCACGTAGTCCAGCTCGCGCATGGCCCTGAGCACCCTGGCTCGGGTGGCGGCGGCGACCGGATAGGTGCCGCCGAGCACGCGGGAGACGGTCGACGCGGAGACCCCGGCCCGTGCGGCGACGTCCCGTACGGTCGAGGCGTCTCCACCCGCCCCGGGGCCTGTCCTCTTCGGCACTGTCCGGTCCCCCTCCCCCAGGTTCGTGCGGGTCACCTTACGAGATCCCGGGATCCCGGGACGCCCTCTCACTCCGCTCCCGGTCTGACGCAGCGGCACCCCCGGAGCAGGGCGCGTCGCGGCGTCCGGGAAACGGGCCGACTCGCCGAAGCCGAGGCCGAGTTCGGCGAGGGGGGCGAACCCCGGCGGCCCGTGCCGAGGCGCGCACGGACCAGAAGTCAGGCGTGGGGGCTCCGGGGTCCACCGCCTCCGCGCGGAAGGCGGTGGTCATGCCGTGTGTTCCAGGGCCGAGAGAGGGATGCCGTGCTCCAACCGGCCTCCGGCGGCCAGCCGTTCGGCCTCCTCCGTGACCGCGAGACCGAGGCGGGCCATCTCGTTGCCCTGGGAGCCCGCCAGGTGCGGGGTGACATAGGCGTTCGGCAGGTCCCAGAGCGGGGAGTCGGCGGGGAGCGGCTCGGGGTCGGTGACGTCGAGGATCGCGGTCAGCCGGCCGGTGCTCAGTTCGGCGATGAGGGCGTCGTGGTCGACGAGGGCACCGCGCGCGGTGTTGACGAGGACGGCCCCGTCGGGCATCCGGGCGAGTTCGCGGCGGCCGATCAGATGGTGGGTCTCGGGGGTGTCCGGGGCGTGCACGGTGACGATCTCGGAGGTCGCCAGGAGGTCGTCGAGCGGCAGCAGCGGGACGCCGAGGGCGGCGGCGCCCGTCTCGTCGACATACGGGTCGGTGAGGCTGACCCGCAGGTCGAAGGGGCGCAGGAGTTCGATGAGTTTGCGGCCGATGCGGGATGCGCCGACGACACCGACGCGGCGGCCGTGGTTGCCGATGCCGGGGACGATCCCCCAGCCGGGCGAGGTGCGTGCGGCGCGCATGCGGTCCCGGTGGGCGAGGACGTCCTTGCCCGCCAGGAGGATCATCGCGAGCGTGTACTCGGCGACCGGCACGGCGTTGGCCGTCGCCGCCGAGGAGACGGCTATGCCGCGCTCCCAGATCGCGGGGGTCGTGAAGCCCTTGACCGAGCCCGCCGCGTGCAGGATCGCGCGCAGCTTGGGCGCGGCGTCGAGAACCGCCGCGTCGATCCGCGGGCAGCCCCAGCCGGTGACCAGGATCTCGGCCTCGGCGAGCGCCTCCCTGACCCCGGGATCGGAGAAGTCCTCGGCCACCGTGCTGGGATCGATTTCTACGGCGTCCCGCAGTCGCGTCAGCACTTCCGGCGGAAAGACCTGGGGGATGTTCTCGGCGGTCATCGCGAACAGGGCCACGGGACGCTCGGGCAAGGAAGGGGCCTTCCGGCTCGTCGAGTCAGATATAGCAACCGGTCTCTACGGTAGGTGGGCGCGTCCGAGGGGGTCAATGGACGGGGCGGCGGCAGGGAGGATGGGGGCTCGCACACGGACTACTCGCTCATCGCGGAGGGACATCAGGCATGACGACCGAGACCCTGACCAACTGGGCCCGGAACATCACGTACACCGCCAAGGAGCTGCACCGGCCGCACTCGGTGGATGCGCTGCGGGCCCTGGTCGCGGGCAGCGAGCGGGTGCGCGTGCTGGGCAGCGGGCACTCGTTCAACGAGATCGCCGAGCCGGGCCCCGAGGGCGTGCTCCTCTCCCTGACCGCGCTGCCGCCGACGATCGAGGTGGACCCGGCGGCCCGTACGGTCCGGGTGGGGGGCGGTGTCCGGTACGCGGAGCTGGCCCGCGCGGTGCACGCCCACGGTCTCGCCCTGCACAACATGGCCTCGCTGCCGCACATCTCCGTGGCGGGCTCGGTCGCCACCGGCACCCACGGCTCGGGCGACGGCAACGGCTCGCTCGCGGCAGCCGTGCGCGAGGTCGAGCTGATCACGGCCGACGGCTCCACGCTCACCCTGGCCCGCGGCGACGCCCGCTTCGGCGGAGCGGTGACCTCGCTGGGCGCCCTCGGGGTGGTCACGGCTCTCACCCTCGACCTGGAGCCGGCCTTCGAGGTGAGCCAGCAGGTCTTCGGCCGGCTCCCGCTCGCCGGGCTGGACTTCGCCGCCGTGTCGGCCTCCGCGTACAGCGTGAGCCTCTTCACCCGCTGGCTCGACTCCGGCTTCGACCAGGCCTGGGTGAAGCGGCGTACCGACCGGGCGGCCACCGACTTCCCGTGGGCGGCGCCCGCGACCGAGGCGATGCATCCGGTGCCGGGGATGCCCGCGGAGAACTGCACCCGGCAGTTCGGGGAGCCGGGGCCCTGGCACGAGCGGCTGCCGCACTTCCGGGCCGAGTTCACGCCGAGCAGCGGGGACGAGTTGCAGTCGGAGTATCTGCTGCCGAGGTCGTACGCGGCCGAGTCGCTGCACGCGCTGGCCGGCATCCGGGAGGCGGTCGCGCCCGTGCTGCAGATCTGCGAGGTGCGTACGGTGGCCGCCGATGAGCAGTGGCTGAGCCCTTCCCATGGGCGGGACACCGTCGCGCTGCACTTCACCTGGGTCGCGGACACGGCGGCCGTGCTGCCGGTGGTGGGGCGGGTCGAGGCGGCGCTCGCGCCGTTCGGGGCGCGGCCGCACTGGGGGAAGGTGTTCACGGTTCCGGCGGCCGAGCTGCGGGGGCTGTACCCCCGGCTGGGTGATTTCCGGGCGCTGGCGGACGAGCTGGATCCGGTGGGGAAGTTCCGCAACGCGTTCGTGCGGAATGTCCTCGACGTCTGACGGCGACCGGTGTGCGAGGCTCTCACCTGGCTCGCGTCGTTCCGGCGATCTCCAGCCATGGGGTGTCGCGCACCGGGAGACTTCGTAAACCCCCTTTCCTAACCCCTTGTCGAAAGTCCTCGCGGGTCATAGCCTTGCGCCGCGCCGGGGCAACTAGGCCTCGCCATGGCCTGGAGGGATCGAGGGGATCATGTCGTCGGTGAAGCGCACGTCTCGCGACATTCGCACAGCGAACCGTTACGAGGTGCTGCGCCAGATCATCGCCAAATCTCCCACCTCCCGGCAGGAGTTGGCGGCGGCCACCGGGCTCAGCCTGGCCACGGTCGCCACGCTCGTCGGTGAGCTGCTCGACCTCCGCATGATCACCGAGGTCGGGTTCGAGGATTCGGCGGGGGGGCGCCCCCGGGGGCTCGTGGCCGTCAACGCGTCGGGGGGCGCGTTGATCGGCGTCGACATCGCGGAGACGTACGTCCATGTCGAGCTGTTCGACCTCGCGCTGAACGTGCTGGCCCGCGCCGAGGAGGACGTACGGCCCGGCGAGAGCCTTCCGGAGCAGATGGTCGGGCATGTCGCCGCCGCCGTCGGCTCGGTGGTGGCCCAGGCCGGTATCGAGGGCGCGCGCGTGCTCGGCGTCGGGGTGAGCGTGCCGGGACAGGTGGACCGCGCGACCGGCATCTCGGAGTACGCGCCCAACTGGGACTGGCACGACGTGCCGCTGCTCGACCTGCTCACCGAGCACATCGCCTACCCGCTGTACCTGGACAACCCGCTGCGCGCGGTCGCGGTGGCCGAGTTGTGGTTCGGTGCCGCGCGCGGGCGCGGGGACGCCGTGGTGGTCAACCTCGGGACCGGCGTGGGCGCCGGGCTGGTGCTGGGCGGTGGCCTGCACCGGGGCGTGAGCAACAGCGCCGGCGAGTGGGGCCATACGACGATCGTCCTGGACGGCCGGCTGTGCCACTGCGGCAACCACGGGTGCGTGGAGACGTATGTGGGCGCTCCCGGGATCATGCTGAATCTCCGGGAGCTGAGCCCGCGCAGCACGCTGCTGCACCCCGAGGACCAGACGGCCACCATCGCGGCGCTCGCCCAGGCGGTGGCCCGGCAGGACCCGGTGGCGCTCAAGGTGGTGCGGGACACGGCCCGTTATCTGGGCGCGGGCATCGCCGACCTGGTCAATCTGTTCAACCCCGAGGTGGTCGTGCTCAGCAGCTGGGTCGCGGCCGCCCTCGGCGAACCCCTGGTCGCCGAGGTGCGCGAGGCCGTCGCCCGGCACGCGCTGCCACGGCCGATGGCCGCCACCGAGATCGTCCTCTCCCTGATCCCCACCGACCCGGCGTGCCTGGGCGCGGCGACGTTCGCGCTCGAAGGCGCGCTCCAGTCGGTCGGGCAGCGGAGCGGGTCGGCGAAACGCACCACACCGGCAAGGAGCACCCCCGTGAGGAGCCGCAGCGCACCCCCTTCATGACCTCGGAAGGGACGCGCGCCGACCCGTACCAGCGGGTCGCGGTGACCACCCCATGAGCCGAGGGCCGCCGGACCCTGACCCCGGCGGCCCTCTCCCCCCACGTCAACCCCTTTGCACCGCAAGGACGTTCGGGACCCCGAACCGAATACAACGCTTCGAACAGACTTCGTCCAACCCCTTGCCGAAGCCTTAGCCGAAGGTTAACGTCCCGCACCGCAAGCCCATTTGAGCCAACGGGCACTGAGCCGCAGAGCCATCACGAGGCGCAGCGCCGAGAGCCGTACTCGAGACAAGGACGTCAGCATGTCGGCAATGAGCAACAGCAACTGGGACCGCCGCAACGTACTGCGGGCCGCCATGGGCCTGGCCGCCGCCGGCGGTCTGGCCGCGTGCGGCGGCAACAACGGCAGAGGCGGCTCGTCCGGTTCGGGCAAGAGCCTCACGCAGTACTTCCACGCGTACGGCGAGGCCGGCACCGAGCAGGCCATCAAGCGGTACGCGAAGGGCTACAAGGAAGCCAACGTGACCACGCAGTGGATCACCGGCTCCAACTTCGAGAGCAAGCTGTTCGCCTCGCTGCTCACGGACAAGGCCCCCGACTGCTTCGAGTTCCACCCGCAGCTGCAGATGATCGAGAGCGGTCAGGTCGCCGACCTGAGCGACCTGATCAACCCGGTCAAGGACGACTTCAACCCGGCCGACATCCAGTCGCACACGGTCGACGGGAAGATATACGGCATCCGGATGATCGACGACCCGCAGTTCTTCTTCTACCGCAAGTCGCTGTTCGAGAAGGCCGGCGTCGAGGTCCCGCAGACCCTCGAGGAGCTGATCGAGGCCGCCGCCAAGCTGACCACGGACAAGGTCAAGGGCGCCTACCTCGGCAACACCCTGCACGCGATCATCAGCCCGCTGATCTGGTCGGCCGGTGCCCAGCACCTCGACGACAAGAACCAGATCGCCTACCACACGGACGCGGTCGCCGACGGCCTCAAGCAGCTCCGCAAGCTGTTCACCAGCGGTGACCTGCTGCTCGACGCCCCGACCGACTTCTGGGACCCGGCCTCGCTCAACCAGGGCCTGACCGCCATGCAGTGGTGCGGTATGTGGGCGATGCCGCAGATGCAGGAGGCGCTCGGTGACGACCTCGGCATCTTCCCGTTCCCGAAGGTCGGCGACGCGGGCAAGCTCTCGGTCTACAACGGCGGCTGGTCGATGTTCGTCAACGCCAAGGGCAAGAACGTCGACGAGACCAAGGAATACGTGAAGTGGCTGTGGATCGACCAGAAGAAGGACCAGGAGGACTGGGCGCTCTCCTACGGCTTCCACATCCCGCCGCGCAAGTCGATCGCCGAGACCGCCGACAAGCTGAAGTCGGGTCTGCCGGCTGAGGGCGTCAAGCTCTTCAACGAGTACGGCAACTTCGACAACATCGGCTGGACCCAGGCGAGCATCACCGCCCTGGAGGACGTGATGGCCAACTCCGTCCGCAAGGGCAACGACCCGGACAAGGAGCTCACGAAGGCCGACAAGAAGGTCAACCGCGAGCTGAAGAAGCTCTTCGGCTAGACCGGCCGGACAGGTAATCACGACATGTCGACCATCACCAAGGACGGCGTCTCCAGCCCCGCCCCGGCGAAGGCCACTCCGGCCAAGCCGCGGCGGGGGCTGCGGGGCTCCCCCACCTTCAACTTCTGGCTCTTCACCGGGCCGTTCCTCATCGGCCTGCTGATCTTCGTCTATGTGCCGATCCTCTGGAGCCTGTGGCTCTCGTTCTTCGAAGCGCGCTTCACGGTCACGCCCAGCACGTTCGTCGGGTTCGACAACTACGTGAACATGCTGACGGACGAGGACTTCATGGGGTCCCTCGTCACCTTCACCGTCTTCGCCGTGATCATCGTGCCGACCACCTGGGCGGCCTCGCTGGGCCTCGCGCTGATGGTGAACCGGCTGCGGTTCATGCGGGCGTTCTTCCGCTCGGTCTTCTTCCTGCCGACGGCGGTCAGCTATGTCGCCGCCTCGCTGGTCTGGAAGATGTCCATCTTCAACGGTGTCCGCTTCGGCATGGCGAACACCTTCCTGGGCCTCTTCGGCATCGACAACACCCCGTGGCTCGCCAGCCCCGACCCGCCGTGGTACTGGCTGGTCATCGTGAGCGTCCGGCTGTGGCTCCAGGCCGGCTTCTACATGATCCTGTTCATCGCGGCCCTGCAGAACATCCCGCAGGAGCTGTACGAGGCCGCCGCGATCGACGGCGCGAAGCCCGGCTGGCAGACGTTCTGGCACATCACCCTGCCCCAGCTGCGGGCGACCTCCACCGCCGTGATCCTGCTGCTGCTCGTGGCCGCCTATCAGGCGTTCGACGAGTTCTTCAACCTGCTGTCGAAGACCACCTGGGGCCGGCCACCGCTGATGGAGCTGTACTACAAGGCGCTCGGCGACAGCCAGGACTACGGCGCGGGCAGCGCGGGCGCGCTGATCCTCACCGTGCTGATCTGCCTCGTCACCCTGCTCCAGGGCAAGATCATGGGATTCGGAAGGGGTGAGGAGTCCAAGTGACCACCACCACGACACCTCCGGCGGACCAGGTCGACGTGTCGGCCAAGCCGCGTCGCGTCCGGCGCGGCGGCGTGATCGGCTCGACCGGTCTCTACATCGCCACCGGCGTCGCCGCCCTGCTCTTCCTCATCCCCTTCTATCTGATCGTCCGCAACGCGCTGTCCACCGACCCCGAGATCACGGGCGAGGAGTGGCAGTGGTTCCCCACCGACATCCAGTGGGGCAACATCAGCAAGCCGTTCGACGACCCGACGGTCGACTTCGCGCGCTCGCTGTGGAACTCGGCGGTCGTCGGCGTCCTGCACACCGCGGGCACACTGCTGGTCTGCTCGCTGGCTGGATACGGCCTGGCCCGCATCCCGTTCAAGCACGCCAACAAGGTCTTCTACGCCGTCCTCGTGACCCTGATGGTCCCCACCGCGGTGACCTTCGTGCCCAGCTTCGTCCTGGTCTCCTCGCTCGGCTGGGTGGACACCTACCGGGGTCTCATCATTCCGGGGCTCTTCAGTGGTTTCACCTGCTTCCTGTTCCGGCAGTACTTCCTGGGGTTCCCCAAGGAGCTGGAGGAGGCGGCGCGGGTGGACGGGCTCGGTTACATGGGCGCGTACTGGCGGGTCGTCGTACCCAACTCGCTGAACTTCTTCGCCGCGATCGCGACGATCACGTTCATCAGCGGGTGGAACTCCTTCCTGTGGCCCCTGGTCATCGGTCAGGACCCGAGCGCGTGGACCGTCCAGGTCGCGCTCTCGAACTACATGACCGGCCAGAGCGTCACCTACCACCTGATCTTCATGGCCACGGCCATCTCGATCCTGCCCCTGGTGTTCGTGTTCCTCTTCCTCCAGCGCTGGCTGGTGCAGGGCATCGCGCAGACTGGGATCAAGGGCTAGGAAACAGCAAGGAGACCGATGTCTTTCCGCACCACCTCCACCTCAGTCGACTACGTCGAGGACGTGTCGCCGGGCAGCGGGGCTCTCCCGCCCCGCGCCTGGTACGCGTCCTCCGACGCCCGGTCCCTCTCACTGAACGGCAGTTGGCGGTTCCGGCTGTCGCCGACCGTGGACGCCGAGGACGACTCGTTCGCCGAGCCCGGCTTCGACGCGGACGGCTGGGCCGAGGTGGCCGTCCCGGGCCACTGGGTGCTGCAGGGCGACGGGGCCTTCGGGGCGCCGATCTACACCAACCACCTGTACCCCTTCCCGGTGGATCCGCCGAGGGTGCCGACGGAGAACCCGACCGGCGACCACCTGCGGTTCTTCGACCTCCCGGAGGGGTGGCCCGCTCTCTCCGAGGGCGGGGCGGTGCTGCGTTTCGACGGTGTGGAGTCCTGCGCCCGGGTGTGGTTGAACGGCACGGACATCGGTGAGTTCAAGGGCTCCCGGCTGCCGCACGAGTTCGCGGTCGGCCATCTGCTGAAGCCGAGCGGCAATGTGCTGGCCGTCCGGGTGCACCAGTGGTCGGCGGGCTCGTACCTGGAGGACCAGGACCAGTGGTGGCTGCCCGGCATCTTCCGGGACGTCACCCTGCTGCACCGCCCGGCGGGCAGCGTCCTCGACTTCTTCGTGCACGCCTCCTACGACCATGTGGGCGGCCTCGGGACCCTGCGCGTCGACTCCGACGTCGACGGCCGGGTCACCGTGCCCGCCCTGGACATCGATGTCGCGACGGGCGAGCCGGTGACGGTCGCCGTGGAGCCGTGGACCGCCGAGACCCCCCGGTTGTACGACGGTGAGCTGGTCACGGAGGGCGAGCGCGTCCCGCTGCGCATCGGCTTCCGTACGGTCGTGCTGGAGGACGGCCTGATCAAGGTCAACGGCAGGGCGATCCTCTTCAAGGGCGTCAACCGGCACGAATGGCACCCGGAGCGGGGCCGCGCCCTCGACCTGGAAACCATGCGCGAGGACGTGCTGCTGATGAAGCGGCACAACCTCAACGCCGTGCGCACCTCGCACTACCCGCCGCACCCCGCCTTCCTCGACCTGTGCGACGAGTACGGCCTGTGGGTCATCGACGAGTGCGACCTGGAGACGCACGGCTTCACCGAGCAGAACTGGCGGGACAACCCCGTCGACGACGAGCGCTGGACCCCGGCCCTCCTGGACCGCGCGGCCCGCATGGTCGAGCGCGACAAGAACCACCCCTCGGTCGTGATGTGGTCGCTGGGCAACGAGTGCGGCACCGGCCGCGGCCTCACCGCCATGGCCGAGTGGATCCACGGCCGCGACGGCTCCCGCCTGGTGCACTACGAGGGCGACTGGGACTGCCGGGACACGGACGTCTACTCCCGGATGTACGCCGACCACGCCGAGACCGAGCGCATCGGCCAGGGCCTGGACGGCGGCACGCAGAAGCGCCGGGGTCTGCCCTTCATCCAGTGCGAGTACGGGCACGCCATGGGCAACGGCCCGGGCGGACTCGCCGACTACCAGCGGCTCTTCGAGGCGCACGACCGCATCCAGGGCGGCTTCATCTGGGAGTGGATCGACCACGGCGTCACCCACGCGGAGCTGGGCTTCGCGTACGGCGGCGACTTCGGTGAGGAGCTGCACGACGGGAACTTCGTCTGCGACGGCCTGGTCTTCCCGGACCGCAGGCCCTCCCCCGGCCTGGTCGAGTTCAAGAAGGTCATCGAGCCGGTCCGTATCGAGGGCGACGGCGTGGCGGGAACGGTACGGGTACGCAACGCCCACGACTTCGCCGATCTGTCCTCCCTCGCCTTCGAGTGGTCGTACCAGGTCGACGGTGAGACGGTCGAGTCCGGTCCGCTGGCGGTGCCCGCGCTGGCAGCCGGCGAGTCGGCCGAGGTGAAGCTGCCGCAGCCGCCGGCGGGCGGTTCGGGCGGCGAGGCCCAGTGGACCGTACGGGCGCTGCTGGCCGAGGACACGGGGTGGGGCCGGAAGGGCCACCAGGTGGCGTGGGCCCAACTTCCGGTCCTGGAGCGCCCGTTGCCGTCCGTCGCGCCGAGCGACCGGCCGACGGCGAGCGAGAAGCTGATCACCCTCGGTCCGGCCTCCTTCGATGTCCGCACGGGCGCGCTGAAGACCATCGGCGGTGTCGATGTGACCGGGCTGCGTCTGGACGTGTGGCGGGCGCCGACCGACAACGACGCGGGGGCCGCCTGGCAGCCCGATCTGCGCTACGGCCTGCTGTGGCGCAAGTACGGCCTCCACCGCATGCGGCACCGGCTGGACGCCGTCGAGGCGGGCGAGGACGCGCTGACGGTGCGGACCCGGGTGGCGCCGGCCGCCTGGGAGATCGGCCTGAACACCGTGTACCGGTGGACCTCGGACGGGACGCGACTGAAGCTGACCGTGTCAGTGACGCCGGACGGCGACTGGACCGTGCCGCTCCCCCGGCTCGGCATCCGCTTCGGGCTCTCCTCCGCCGACGCCGTGCAGTGGTACGGCGGCGGCCCCGGCGAGGGCTACCCGGACACCAAGTCGGCCTCGATGCTGGGCCGTTGGCACGCCTCCGTGGACGAGCTGCAGACCCCGTACGTCCGGCCGCAGGAGAACGGCGCCCGGCCCGACGTCCGCTGGGCGGAGCTGGGTGGGCTGCGGATCGACGGCGACCCGGAGTTCTGGTTCACCGCCCGGCGCTGGACAAGCGAACAGCTGGACGCCGCCGAGCATCTGACGGACCTTGAGGCCGGGGACACGGTGTGGGTCAACCTCGACCACGGGCAGATGGGGATCGGTTCGCAGTCGTGCGGACCGGGCGCGCTGCCCCAGTACCACCTGCTCGCTCGTCCTGCGGAGTTCTCGTTCGTGTTCTCGGCGACTCGCTGAGCGCGGTGAGCGGGCCCGGGGGCTGACCCTCCGGACCCCTCTGTGCGGCGTCCCGGTGTCCTCACCGGGGCGCCGCTTCGCGTCTCCGCCCACCCGCGACAGCCGGGCACCGCCCACAGCCACCAACTCCCTCTGTTCCCACTGTTTCCCCGGCTGACCATTCACGTCACACTGTTCGCCACCGAACTTGAGCAATATTCAAGTTCTGCTCCCTCTTCTCCCTTCCCCCAACCGGAGACGCCCTCATCATGAGAAGACTTCTCGGCGCCCTGGCCGCAGGCGCACTGGCCCTCACCGGCCTCGTCACCACCGGCTCGACCCCTGCGGCGGCGGCCGCCTCGGGCACCTTCAACGTGCTGACGTACAACGTCGCGGGCCTCCCGGAAGGGCTCAGCTCCGGCCATCCGGCGACCAACACGCCGCTGATCTCGCCGCGTCTCGGGGCGTACGACATCGTCAATGTGCAGGAGGACTTCAACTACCACGCGGCGCTGTACGCGGGCGACAACCACGCGTACCGCACGGCGACCAGTGGTGGTGTGCCGTTCGGTGACGGTCTCAACACCCTCTCGGACTACGCCTTCGAGGACTTCGAGCGGGTGAAGTGGAACCGCTGCACCGGCACCAACTGCCTGACCCCGAAGGGCTTCTCGCTGGCGCGGGTGCGGCTCGCCGAGGGCGTCTTCGTGGACCTCTACAACGTGCACACCAACGCCGACGACTCGGACGACGCGCTGGCCGCGCGGCGCGCCAACGTCGAGCAGCTCTCGGACTTCGTCCAGGCGAACTCGGCGGGCAACGCGGTGATCGTCATGGGCGACACCAACACCCGCTACACCCGCTCCGGCGACAACATCCGCACGCTGGCCGACGAGAACGGCCTGACCGACGCCTGGGTCCAGCTGATCCGCGGTGGCAGCGCCCCCACACAGGGCGCGGACGCGCTGGTCTGCCCCACGTCGGCGCCGCCGAACACCTGCGAGGTCGTGGACAAGGTCCTCTACCGGGGCAGCGACCTGGTGAGACTCTCCGCCACCCGCTACAACAACGAGTGGGCGAAGTTCCTGGACTCCGCGAGCGGCAACCTCTCCGACCACTTCCCGCACACGGTCGACTTCTCCTGGACGCTCAACTCCAAGCTGCGGGCCAGTGACTTCTTCGGCGGCCCGCACGGCACGGCGTTCAACGACGCGGACAACCTGCCGTCCACGGTGTCGCCCCGCACCCTCACGCTGCGCGGCGGCTCACGCCTGGACGCGGTGTCGCTCACGCACGACGGCGGCAGGGCCCTGACCCACGGCGGCACGGGCGGCACGGCCACGTCCCTCACCCTCGCCGCCGGCGAGCACCTGACCTCGGTGAGGCTGACGCAGGGCCAGAAGGACGGCCGCACCCGCGTCTTCTCCGCCGCCTTCACCACGGACAAGGGCCGCACCCTCACCTCCGGCACTGCCACCTCCGACACGAAGACGTTCACGGCCCCCTCCGGCTGGCAGATCGCCGGCTTCACGGGCCGCGCGGGCGGCGAGATCGACAAGCTGGGGGTTCTGTACGCGCCGATCAGCTGAACCGGTCGGCAGCGGCACGTGATTCGACGGGTGCGGGTGGTGTGCGGTTGTTCGCGCGCTTCCCCACTCACCCGCACCCGACTCCGGTACCTTCCCACCCTAGGCTCTAACCTAGGTATCCTAGGTTCAGTGTCGAGGGGAAGCGGGTGATGGCCCATGCCCAGAGCCGGGCTCACGGCCGAGCGGGTCGTCGAGGCGGCGGCCGTGCTCGCGGACGAGGTCGGGTTCGAGAACGTCACCCTGTCCGCGTTGGCGCGGCACTTCGGGGTGAAGGACGCGAGCCTGTACTCACACGTCAAAAGCCTCCAGGACCTGCGGACGAGGCTCGCGTTCCTGGCCGGCGGCGAGATGATCGACGCCATCGCGGCGGCCGTCGCCGGGCGGGCCGGCAAGGACGCGCTGACCGCCTTCGCCGGTGCCTACCGGGAGTACGCGCTGCGGCATCCGGGGCGGTACGCGGCCACCCAGATCCGTATCGACCAGGCCCTCGTGGTCGACTCCCCCGCCCTGCGCCGCACCGCCGAGATCACCTACGGCATGCTCCGCGCGTACGGCCTCGACGAACCCGACCTCACCGACGCCGTACGCCTGCTGCGCAGCACCTTCCACGGCTACTGCGTCCTGGAGGCCGCGGGCGGCTTCGGCGCGCCCCGCGAGGTGCGGCGGTCGTGGGACAAGTCCGTCGACGCGCTCCACATGGCACTCACCCACTGGCCTCGCGACGACAAGGACGGCGACGACGCATGACGCCCGCGTTCGGCTACGACGTGTGCGGCGAGGGGCCGGTGCTGCTGATCATGCCCGGCGGTGCCGGGCACCCGATGGGGCTCGGACCGATGACGGAAGCCCTCGCCGGGCGCTTCACCGTCGTCACCTACGACCCGCTCGGCCTCGCTCACGGACGCCTCGGAACGCCCGTCGAGGAGCAGCGGGTCGAGGCCTGGAGCGATGGCGCGGCCCGGGTGCTGGAGCGGGTGCTCGGTGACGGTGAGGCCGCCCATGTCTTCGGCACCAGCTCCGGCGCCGTCGCCGCCCTCGACCTGGCCGCCCGGCACCCGGCACGACTGCGGCACGTGGTGGCGCACGAGCCGCCGTGCGTGGCCGTACTGGCCGACGGGGCCCGGCAGCAGGCCCGGTTCCGGGAGGTGTACGACGCCTATCGCCGTGCGGGGATCCAGGCGGCGGGGGCCCGGCTGGCCGCCGTACTGGAGGAACGCGAAGCGGATGGCCGCGAGGTGGGGCAAGCGCTCACACCCACCGAGGAACTGACCACTCCCATGGCTCTCTTTCTCTCTCGTGTTCTCCTGCCGTTCACGGCGTACGAGCCGAAGCCTGGTCCGCTGTCCGGAGGTCGCGCGTCCACCGGTCTCACCGTCGCCGCCGGTGCCGAGTCACGCGGGCAGCTGTTGCACCGTACGGCCCGGGCCGCCGCGGATCGGCTGGACGGCCGATTCGTCGAGTTTCCCGGCGGGCACCTCGGCACGGTTCAGCATCCCGTCGAGTTCGCCGGACGGCTGGTGTCGGTTCTCGGGGAGCCGTAGCAGGTCAGGGGGCAGACGCAGGCCGCGAACATTTTTTCGGCCCGGCGGCAACCTTCCGCCCGGCGGCGGCAACCACAGCGCATGACATCCGCAACACCCACCCCCTCCACCTCGCCCGCGCACCGCCGCCGCCGTGTCCTGCGCAAGCCCGTCGTGGGCTCGCTCGTGGCGGCCTCCGTGCTGGCGGGCGCCTGGTACGCGACTGCCGGGGCCGCCCCCACAAGCGGCTCGGCCGGTGATCTCACCGTCACCAACACGACCGTCAGCCTGCCCGCCAAGTTCGGCTATCTCTCGGCGGGCTACAACAACAGCCGGGAATGGACGCGGACGGCGACGGCCGTGGCGCCGGACGGCACCCTGCGGGTCGCCTGGCCCGCCTCGGACGGCATCCACGTCACCCCGCTGACCTCGGCCGGGAAGCGCTCGGGCGCCGACACGGTCGTCAAGGGAACGAAGGAGGTCGGTGGTCTCGTCGCGCACAACGACGGGTTCGCGCTGCTGACCCGGGTCGCCGACAGCAACAAGTGGAAGGACACCGCCGCCGCGCTGATCCGCTACCAGAACGGCAAGCAGTCCTGGCGGACCAAGCTCACCGGCACCTCCTCGAACGACACCTCCCCGACGCTCGACGGGCAGCTCGCCTGGAACGGCAAGAAGTACGGCGCCTACTTCGTCGTGCATGGCGCGGGCGGCTTCGCCGACGGCCACTTCGGCGACAAGCTGGCCTACGTCAACCCCAAGGGCAAGAAGCTCAGCGGCGGCTGGGGCTGGGGCTGCTCCCACAACGAGGGCATAGCCCTGCGCGCCGAGAAGACCGGCGACTTCACCTCCCTCTGCTTCGACGACTGGCGCTCGGGCCTGTTCGTCTCCACCGGCATCGCCGCCCCGGACAACGCTCCCGTCGTCCAGCGCGAGCAGTGCTGGGCCGGCTACTGCGGCGGCACCTTCGCCGGCCGCACCGGCGACATCGTGAAGTCCTCGACCGGCCGCTACGCCACCGCCTTCGCCTCGCGCGGCGCCGCCTCCGCGAAGAAGAACCCGGAGGACTCCAGCGGTCGCGGCTGGACGGTCAAGCCGAAGACCAGCACCCACCAGGTCGCCCTCGCGTTCCTCAAGAACCGCAAGACGCCCTCCGGCAAGCCGGTCTACCTCACCTCCGCCAAGGGCACCGAGCACGTCAACGTACGCGTCGCCCCGTACGGCAAGGACCGGCTCCTCGTCTCCTGGGAGTCCCTGAAGAACGCCAAGTGCGCGAGCGGCACGTGCACCGGCACCTTCACGGGCACCCACTTCCGCCTGGTCGACTGGAACGGCAAGCTCCAGGGCGCCGACAAGGTCGTCAAGGCCCGTATCTCCGGTGACATCGCGGTCCTCAAGGACGGGACCCTGACCTGGGCGTACGCCCCGGTGACCCCGTCCTACTCGAGCGCCCTCAACAGCGCGTCACCGACCACGAAGACGTTGAAGATCGCTCGTCTGACGCCGTGAAGGTGAACTGAGCCCGCTCGCCGTCGGCCCAGGTCACGGACAGCTCGTACGCCCCCCGCAACTCCACGGACACCAGCTCCGGGAGGGGCGGGGGGTTCTGCGCTGCGGTGAGACGGGCGAGGGCCACGAAGAGGGTTCCGGTCGTCTTCGGGTCCGTCTCACCCGCGAGACCGGGCCCGGCTGCGTCGTCGTCGCCCAACAGGCCGTGTACGGGGAGGAGTTCGGCGTTCAGGCCCTCCGTCTCCGGCCAGCCCGTGACCCGCACCGGCGTCCCGGGCGCCGCGCCCGCCACCAGATTCGCCCGGACCTCCGCCGCTCCCCGGGCCACCACCAGACTGGTGACCTGGACACCGCCCTCGCCGACCGCGTGCCGGGACGCGACCCAGCCGTCCCCGACGCCCAGCGGCTCGATGCCCGTACGGCTCGCGTCTCCCCCGACGCTCACGCTGTTGTCGTACGCCTGCGAAGGCTCGGCCAGGGGCAAGGGTGCCGTCACCGTGGAGTACGCCAGCCGGGTGTAGAAGGGGTCGTAGCGGACGTCCTCGCTGCCGTGGTTGTGGAGACGGACCACGCCGTCCGAACTCGTCGACTGCAGCAGCCAGTTGGGCGGTCCGACCGGGTGGACCTCGTCCTCGCGCTCCGCCGGTCCCGCTTCCTCCGTCGCGGTCCACACCTCGTGGTCCGGCGGCAGCAGCAGGCCGAGGAAGCCCTTGCTGGCCCAGTAGGGCGAGGCCGGGCCCGAATAGCCTTGCAGGACGGCTGGGTCGGGGCCGTGCCAGCCCAGCGACAGCAGGCCCCGGTCGTCGACCGCGCCCCGGTCGAGGAAGTACTTCAGGGCGCCGGAGGCCAGGCGTCGGGTCTCACCCGGGGAGAGCGGGGTACGGCCCGTCAACGCGCCCAGCCACAGCGGGACCGTCGTCGCGAAACGGTACGTGAGGGAGCGGCCCTGGTGCAGGGGGGCGCCGTCGCCGCCGAAGAGGCGGGCGTAGTCGGTGAGGTGGGTCTCCAGGCGGCCGCCGTAGAGGTCCAGCAGGCGTTCGTCGTTCGCGAGCCAGGCGTGCAGCACCGGGTAGAGGTGCATCGCCCAGCCGTTGTAGTAGTCGAACTTGCGGCCGTCGCCGTCGGTGTACCAGCCGTCGCCGACGTACCACTGCTCGATGCGGTCGAGCCGCTGGTCGATGACGCGGCGGGCCAGCTCGGGCTCGTGACCGATCTCTTCGAGGAAGCCGCCGACCGTGACCGGGAACAGCTCCCAGTTGCAGGGCCAGGGTTCGGCGGTGAGCGCGTCGCCGAGCCAGGCCGCCGCGCGCCGGCGTACGGCGTCGTCGAGGCGGTCCCAGAGCAGCGGGCGGGTCAGGCGGAGGGCGAAGGCGATGGACGCGGCCTCCACGAGGGGCTGGCTGCGGTCCTCGATACGGGGCCAGACGCCCGCGACGCCGGCCGCGAGTCCGTCGGCGTAACGGCCGAGTGCCTTCTCGTCCTTGCGGAAGGCCGCCAGCAGGAGCGTACGGGCGTAGCCCTCCAGGCCGTCGGAGAGCCCGCCGGACCAGCTCGTGCGGTCGCCTGGCAGGTGGTACAGGGCGCCGTCGGCGGTGGCGTACGGCTCCACGGCGGTCAGCAGCGCGTCGGCCGCCGCCTCCCAGTGGGCGCGGGTGTAGCCGGTGTACGGGCTGAGGGTGCGGTCCTCGTGGGGCTGGGAGGGCATGCGGTGCGCTTTCTGACGTGGGGTGTGTGCGGGTGGGTTGGTTGTCCGGGGTGGCTGGGTGGGCTTGTCGGCTGCGGGTGGGTGGGGGCTGGTCGCGCAGTTCCCCGCGCCCCTTGGAAGCACAGGCCCCGCGGGCCTGAAAAGCACAGGACGCAGCCCCGGCTTTTCAGGGGCGCGGGGAACTGCGCGAGCAGCCACGACGAACCCGCACCCGCCAACGCCCCCCTCCCGCGCACAACCCTGGGACGCCCTGGTTCCGGACAAGGCGCCCCAGGAGCTCATCCCACCCTTACCTTCCCCTCCCGCACCAGACCCTGCGCGACGAGTTCGTCGCGAACCAGACCGGCGTAGACGGTCGCCCCGTGCACCGACGTATGGGTGTTGTCGCGCTTCTCGTTGTAGAGGTACAGCGCCTTGGAACCCTCGGTGCCCAGTGACTCGACCAGCGCCTTGGTCCTGGCGGTGAGATCGATCAGGGGCACGTCGTGCGCGGCGGCGACCGAGCGGGTCACCGCAGGGTGGTCGACGCCGAGGCCGTTGACCAGCAGCGCGGTGCCGTTGTTCAGCGTGCCGTCCGCGTTGAACCAGCGGCGCACGATCGGGGTCACCAGCACCGGCCGCCCGCCCTTCTCCCGGACCCCCGCGACCAGCGTCTCCAGGTTCGCCCGGTAGGTGGCCTCGTCGGTCTGCTTGTCGTTGTGGGCCAGCTGGATCAGGACCAGGTCGCCCCGGCGGATCTTCGGCTGGACGGTGGCCCAGAGGCGGGAGTCGGCGAGGTACGAGACCGTGCTCTCGCCGGAGTCGGCGTAGTTGGCGACGGACACGCCCTTGCGGAGGTACTGCGGGAGCTGCTGGCCCCAGCCGGAGTACGGGTCGCCGGGCTGGTCGCAGACCGTGGAGTCGCCGACGAGGAAGATCTGCCGGGCGCGTCGGGCCGGGGTCACGCTGATGTCGGCCAACGCGGGTGCCGAGCCGCCGATGACGAGGTCGAGGCCGGGGGTGCCGTCGGCGCCGGTCGGCTCGCCCTCGGGGGTGCGGACGTCGACGGTGAAGCTGCGGGAGACCGGTTCACCGGCCGCCGTGGCCGTCTCGGGGAGGAGGGTGCGCCGGGTCTCGCCGGTGACACGAGTACTCGCCGCCGCCTCGCCGCCGAGGCGGACCCTCACGTCGTACGTGCCGGGCGGGACGTCGAAGTGGCAGGCGTTCGCCGCGCAGTTCTCCAGGCCCAGCGGGGCGGGACGGCCATGGTGCGCCCCGGCCGCCTGGGCCGGTACGGCCGTCAGGACGGTGCCCAGGGTCGCCGCCGCCAGCGCGGCGAGAGTGAAACGTCTCATTGAGGTTCCTCCGAGGGATGACAAGACCCGGCGGCTGGACCGTACCCCTTCCGGCAAGCGCTTTCTAGATGTCGGACCGATTTCACAAAGTTGCCAACTTCCCCGCACCGAAAGCCCTTTCGCGAAATCGATTCAACTGTCACTCTTCCGAATCACCGCCATCCCCCACACCTCATGGCATCTCCCAAGGAGGAACCCCCACATGTCCTCATCCACCGACAGACCGCTCGGCCGCCGCGGCTTCGTCATCGGCGCGACCGCGAGCGCCGCCGGAGCCGCCCTCGCCGGACCGCTGGCCGGAACCGCGCGGGCCGCGTCCTTCGGCTACACGGACGACGGCTCGAACTACGTGATCGACACCGGCGCCAGCCTGGTCTTCAAGATCAGCAAGTCCAACGGCGACCTGACCTCGCTGGTCTACCGGGGCACGGAGTACCAGGGCTACGACGGCAAGAACTCGCACATCGAGTCCGGCCTCGGCAGCTCGACCGTCACCATCGCGCAGTCCGGTTCGACGATCCTGGTCTCCGTCACCTACGGCACGCTGAAGCACTACTACGCGGCCCGCAGCGGCGAGAACAACGTCTACCTGTGGACCAACAAGGCCGACACCTCGGTCAGCGCGACCCGTTACATCGTGCGCGTCAAGAAGGGCCTGTTCCTCAACGACGAGCCCGACTCGTACACCTACGCGCCGACCACGATCGAGGCCTCGGACGTCTTCGCGAAGTCCGACGGCCAGACCCGCTCGAAGCACTACTCCAAGCTCCGGGTGATCGACTACAACTACGTCGGCTGGACGACCGGCAGCGTCGGCCTGTACGTCGTGCGCTCCAACCACGAGAAGGCCTCCGGCGGCCCCTTCTACCGCTCGCTGCTGCGCCACCAGAGCGCGGACGGCGGCGGTCTGTACGAGATCCTGTACTACGGCCAGAACCAGACCGAGGCCCAGCGCTTCGGCCTCCAGGGCCCGTACGTCATCGCCTTCACCGACGGCGGCGCGCCCTCCTCGTCGCTGTTCCCGGGCACGCTGACCACCTCGTGGGCGGACTCGCTCGGCCTCTCCGGGTACACGGCCGCGAGCGGCCGGGGCCGGGTGGCGGGCGTCGGCATCACCGGGCGGAACACGTCGTACGCGTACACGGTCGGGCTCGCCAACTCGGCTGCGCAGTACTGGGGTTCGGCCCGTTCCTCCGACGGCTACTTCTCCATCGCCGGCATCCTGCCGGGGACGTACACGCTCACGGTCTACAAGTCCGAGCTGGCCGTGTACACGACCTCGGTGACGGTCACGGCGGGTGGGACGACCACTCTGAACTCGTTCGCGATCCCGTCGACGAACGATCCGTCCAACGCGGGCGTGATCTGGCGGATCAACGACTGGAACGGCACACCGAGCGGCTTCAAGAACGCCGATCTGATGACGTACGCGCATCCGTCGGACTCCCGGGCCGCCGCCTGGACCGGCAATGTGGTCATCGGCAGCGGCACCGAGACCTCGGCCTTCCCCTGCTACATCTGGAAGGACGTGAACAGTGGTCTCCTCGTCTACTTCAAGCTGACCGCGGCCCAGGCCGCCGCCGCGCACACCCTGCGGATCGGTGTGACGACGGCCTACGCCAACGGCCGGCCCCAGGTCGTCGTCAACGACACCTGGACCTCGGCCATCCCCTCCCCGCCCACCCAGCCGGACACGCGCTCACTGACGAACGGGTCCTACCGGGGCAACAACCACACGTTCACCTACAGCGTCCCGGCGTCCGCCTGGCAGACGGACACGAGTCAGTACAACGTGCTGAAGATCAACGTGGTGAGCGGGTCGGGGTCGACCTCCTATCTCAGCGCGGGGACGTCGATCGACGCGATCGACCTCCTCAGCTGAGCTGTCGTCAGGTTCCGCGCGTCCACTGCTGGTTCGTACCGCTGTTGCACGTGTACGTGATGATCGCGGCACCGTCGGCGGTGGACGCGCCGTTCACGTCCAGGCACTCGCCGGTCGCGCGGGACTTGACGTTGACGTAGGAGCCGGTGGTGGTGAGGGACCACTGCTGGTTGGTCGCCGAGGAGGAGCAGTTCTCCTGGGTCACCGTGTTGGCGTTCTCCTGGACGCACAGGGAGCTGTGACGGGTCATCAGCTGGTAGTAGCCGCTGCCGACGGACTTGAACCAGTACTTCTGGTTGTTGCCGCTGTTGCAGGTGTACTGCTTGATCTGGGCACCCGCCCACAGCGACTGACTCGTGACATCGGCGCACTTGGAGGAGTGCCGGGCTATCAGCGTGTTGTACGTGGCGCTGGTGCCGCCGATCGTGCCGGTCGCGGTGTCGACGGTGACCTCCGGGGACCAGGACATGGACATCGTGGTCGAGGTCGGGAAGGTCAGCGGCAGCCAGACGTAACGGGAGTCGTTGACCTTGCCGCCGAAGGCGTTGCCCCAGCGGTCGCCCATGTAGAGGTACGAGGTGGTCGACGTGCCCTGCACGGGCAGGACGTACGCGGTCTGCGAGCCGTACGTCGTCGAGTCGCCGACGTTGGTCATCGCCGTCCAGGGGCCAGCGATGCTGGTGGCGGTGGCGTACTGCTGCTGGTTGGGGTTCCAGCCGGTCGCGCCCGAGGTCAGCATGAAGTAGACGCCGCCCCGCTTGAACAGGGCCGGGGCCTCGCGGTGGCCGCCGTGCCAGGGGTCGGCGACGAGGCTGTCGATGCCGGTGTAGTCGGCGGTGAGCCGGTAGATCTGGAGGTCGTAGTTCTCGCGCGCCGCCGAGATCATGTAGCCGGTGCCGTCGGTGTCCACGAAGACCGTGATGTCACGGGACATGTGGGTGCCGAGCGGACGGAAGCTGCCCTTCCAGGTGTAGTTGCCGTCGACGGTGTCGGAGACGGCGACGGCGGCGCGGGCCTCGCTGTAGTCGCTGCCGTTCTCCTTGTGCATCCACATGACGAACTTGCCGGTGGAGGCGTTGTACATGACCTTCGGCCGCTCGATGTTGGCGGACGCCAGCTCGGGGTCGGTGGCCTGGGTCAGGACGTTGTTGCGGAACTCCCAGTTCTTCAGGTCCGTGGAGCGGTAGGCCGACACGTACTTGAAGGTGTTGTCGGAGTTCCGGTTCTCGCCGAACCAGTAGTAGTACGAGCCGACCTTGATCACCCCGCCGCCGTGGGCGTGCAGGGCGTTGCCCGAACTGTCCGTGAACTGGGTGCCGTTGGTGATCGTCTGCGCGGCCGCCTGTGCCGGGCCCGCGGTCACGAGGGCCCCGGTCAGCGCCAGACAGAGCGCTACGAGGATCGCGTACGCACGTCTCATCTCAGCTCTCCTTCAGTGTGTCGGCGACGGGGATGCCGAAGTCGGGGGTGCCGTCGGGCTTCCAGCCGAGGCGCTGGATACGGGTGTGCCTGTTGGGGTCGTTCAGCGGGTCGCCGACGATGTCCTTGTACTGCCGGGCGTGGTAGACGAGGACGTCGGTGCGACCGTCCTCGGCGACGGTGAAGCTGTTGTGGCCCGGGCCGTACTGCTTGGTGGTGTCGTTGCTGGTGAACACCGGCGTCGGGGACTTCGACCAGTTCGCGGCGTCCATCAGGTCGGCGTCCGCGTCGATGGTGAGCAGGCCCATGCAGTAGTTGAAGTCGGTCGCGCTCGCGGAGTACGACATGAAGAGCCGGCCGTTGCGCTTGATGACGGACGGGCCCTCGTTGACCCGGAAGCCGATGCGCTCCCAGTCCAGATCCGGTGTGGTGAGCCTGATCTGAGGACCGGTCAGGGTCACCGGATCGGCCATCCTCGACAGCCAGACGGCCGTGTTGTTGTCCATGCCGGGCTCGTGCTGCGCCCAGGCGAGGTAGCGGCTGCCGCGGTGGGTGAAGGTGGTGGCGTCCAGGGAGAAGGTCTCCCAGGCGGTCTTGAGCTGTCCGCGCTCGACCCAGGTGCCCTTGAACGGGTTGGGGTGGGAGTTCTCCAGGACCCAGATGCGGATCGCCCAGATGTCCTCGGCGGGCGCGGAGGCGAAGTAGATGTACCACTTGCCGTCGATGTGGTGGATCTCCGGCGCCCAGATGTGCGCGCCCATGACACCGGTCTCGTGCTTGCGCCAGAGCACGGACTCGGCGGCCGTCGAGAGCCCGCGCAGGGTGCGGGACCTGCGCAGGATGATCCGGTCGTACTCGGGCGCGGTCGCCGTGAAGTAGTAGAAGCCGTCGTGGTGGCGGTGGATGTGCGGGTCGGCACGGTTGCGGACCAGCGGGTTGACGTACGGGACGGCCGGCGGGCGCGCCGCCGCGTGGGCGGTGGTGGCGGGCAGCGCGGTGAGGGCGCCCGCGGCCAGGGCGCCCTTCAGGAGCAGCCGTCGATCGGGGGCGTCGGGGAGGTCGTACTCGCGGCTCATGCGGTCTGCCTCTCTGCAGGTTGCTGCATGTGGGGGGACACAAAAGAAAACAGAATCGTTCGACATTTCGCACAAGATCAGTCATTCCGAACGGCTGAAAGGTAAGGGTGTGTTACGTCGAGGTCAACGGGTCGGGCGAGACGAACACAAGCTCACAGGAACGACGCGAAGTTTTTGTTATCGAGGAGAGCCCCGAACCGTCTCCGACGACGTGCGCAGCCATACCCACAAGACAGCAGCGGCCGCCGGAGCCCTGACGGCGGTCGCCGTCATGCTCGGCTCCCCCACAGCCCACGCCGCCGGAACCCGGGACGTGACCGCCGACGTACTGGCGGGCCGGAACGTCACG